>JANQHV010000441.1 GCA_028282505.1 SAR324 cluster bacterium
ATTTTTCAAAGTTGGGACCATTTATTAGAGTTTATGATCCAACAACTTGAATTGAAAATCAATCCAGACCCTGGATAACTTCAGAATGAGAATTGCTGCCATAATTGATACTCGATCCAAAATGTTATAAATACAAGTGGATAATATTGTAGAGTTTCTGTAGTATGCCAAATACGTCACAAGCCATCTAAAGTTTGTAATAGTGCATTGTCGGTGATATAGTCATCATCGTCCCAAATAAAACCTGCTTAAGTCGCCATATAATAAGCAGCCAAAGTTAATAAAGTGATAAAACAGCAGCGAATTTTCATGATGCTCAGCTATTCAACAATGCTACAGTTAGAATATTTGATTTTGTAAAGATATTAATCTACAGGTATTTGGGCTTATTGGAAGGACATTGTTTTTGTATCCCATTCTATGAAAAAAACAAACTCTCTTTGATATGAACAAAAAAGTCAATGTGTGTGTGATTGAAGATGATGCTTTTATTCAGGAGCTACTGAAAGAGCAACTGATGCAATTCGGATATCATGTAGAAACCTTAGAAAACGGAAAGGATGCCTGGCATTTACTGGAAAATACTCCGGGGAAGTATGATCTTATTCTTTTAGACTGGATGCTGCCTGGCATGTATGGAATTGAAATTCTGAAAAGAATAAAGGCACATCCCATTCTAAAAATGGTCCCTTGCATTATGATGACAGCAAAATCGACCAAAGAAGACATTCAGGAAGGGTTAGAAGCCGGGGCCCATTATTATCTTACCAAACCTTTTGAAAGAGATCATCTATTAGCCATTATTAAAACGGCTATGACTGATTTTGATCAATACCGAGAGTTACTGAAAGAAACGGAACAGACTGCAAATACGCTGCTTCTGATGAAAAAAGGAGAGTTCAGTTTTTCTGGCCTGGAAGAAGGAACTAATATTGCGTTGCTTCTTGCAAAGGCTTTTCCTCATCCCGATCAGGTAGTTGCTGGACTATTGGAGTTACTGATCAATGCGGTAGAACATGGAAATCTGGGAATTACTTATGATGAGAAGTCCCTCCTGGTTTCACAAGATCAGTGGAGAAAAGAGGTCGAGCATCGCTTGAGATTGCCAGAAAATGCAGAAAAGCGAGTGAATGTACATTATGAAAGGAATGATCAGGAAATTCGTTTTTGTGTCAAAGATCAGGGCAAGGGATTCAATTGGGAAACCTACCAGACCTATTCCATTGAACGGATGCTTGATAATCATGGACGCGGGATCATCATTGCACAAGATGCGTTTGACTCTCTTGAATATTCTGACAATGGCAGTAGAGTCTGTGGTATTGTGAAATTAAAATAGCTCTACTTTGGAAAACAATTTTCCACTAATTCTTGCAAATGTGCTTGATAGCCTTCCTTCCCCTTTTCCAGCCAGCTTCGCAGTAAGGCAGAACCAACAATGGCGATTTCTGCTTTTCCATGAAGATTTTGGATATCAGTTCCATGCGATAATCCAAAACCAAGGGCAATTGGTAATTCAGACACTTTTCGACAACGCGCCAGGAAACGATCAACATTTTGCCCGATATCTGTTTTGGCTCCAGTGACTCCTTTGCGTGCTACACAGTAGAGGAAACCTGAACCCTTCAGGGCGATTTCTTGGAGCCTTTGTTGTGTATTGGTTGGTGCACATAAAAGAATGGGATGTAACTCTGCTGCTTTGCTGTATGTAAAAAGGTCTCCATACTCTTCTACAGGCAAATCCGGCAAAATATATCCTGAACTGCCACTTTCTTTCAATTGTTCACAAATGGTTCGATGCCCCATCACAAAAACGGGATTGTAGTAGCTCATCATGAAAATTGGAAAATCAAACGCTTCTGTTGCTTTTTGCATGAAAGCAAAATAATCATCTCTGCGGATTCCATTTTTCAAGGCTTCCTGGTTGGCTTTTACAAAGAGTTCTCCATCGGCACTGGGTTCCGTAAAAGGGAATTGCAGTTCTACCAAATCCACACCTGCCTCCTGCATGGTCTCCAGCATATCCCAGTTCGCTTGCAGCGAGGGATAACCCACCACGGCATGGGTCATTAGCAGAATTTTTTTTTGTTGTAATCGTTCCTGGATATATTGTGTAAGATTCATAACTGTTGCACTTTCTGTTTGAGAAATAACTTCCATTTTTCATCACCAATGGCATCTGCGATATTGAAAATGTCTTTGTCTCCACGCCCAGAGAGGTTGACCAAAATAACTTGCTCTTTTTTCATTTTGGGAGCTTCTCGGATGACTGCGGCAAATGCATGACTGCTTTCCAACGCAGGAATAATACCTTCCTGGCGAATGAGCATTTTTGCCGCCTCAACCACCTCTTCATCAGTAGCACTTTCAAAACGGACTCGTTTTTGATCATGAAGGTAACTGAGAATTGGGCCAATACCTATATAATCCAGACCGGCTGCCACCGAATGAGTTTCTTGCATTTGTCCTTCTGCGTCCTGGAGAAAATAGGTTTTGTATCCTTGAGCAACTCCCAGTTGACCTCCCTGCATTCTGGAAGCATGCAAACCGGTCTCAATACCCTTGCCTCCTGCTTCCACCCCAATCAATTCGATGTTGTTTTCATCCAGAAACGCTAAAAATATACCTGTAGCATTAGAACCTCCTCCCACACAGGCATACACATGATCGGGCAAGCCGCCGGTCATTTTTTGCATTTGCTGATAACTTTCTTTGCCAATAATCGATTGGAAGTAGGTTACCATCTGAGGAAAAGGGTGGGGGCCACAAACAGTGCCCATCACATAATGAGTATTTTCCATAGAAGCCGCCCAGTCACGCATGGCCTCATTGATGGCATCTTTCAGGGTAGCCGTTCCATCTGTGACAGCAATGACTTCTGCTCCCAACTGCTCCATCCAGAATACATTAGGGCGCTGTCGCTCTACATCAACGGCTCCCATATAAATGGTGCATTCCAATCCCATTCGTGCAGCCATTGTTGCGGTAGCAACTCCATGTTGGCCTGCACCAGTTTCGGCAATCACTCTGGATTTTCCCATTCGTTTGACCAGCAATCCCTGTCCCATCACATTATTGGCTTTATGGGCTCCCGTATGATTGAGATCTTCCCGTTTGCAGTAAATTCTGGCCCCACCCAATTGTCTCGATAAATTTTCCAGGTAGCTAATGGGGGTGGGACGACAGGAATAGCTTTGCATGACGTCAACATATTGTGGCCAAAATGCCGGATCGGCATAAGCTTCTTCAAATGCAGAAGTCAGTTCATCAATGGTGGTTCTTAGGATTTCTGGAACAAATGCACCTCCATAAGGTCCATAATATCCAGGACGTTTGAATTCAAACAATTCTTTTTGCATAAGAAAATAATGATAGGGTGATCAGTGAGTTTAGACTGTTTTGTGTCCTCAAAAGAAAATTTGACTATGGCATCACTTTGATTTCTTGTTTCGATTCGCCAAAAATCAAAGCAGATGGTTGGTTTTCCATGGTTTCTGCTACTTCTCGCCAAGTTTGGGCAAATGTTTGAATTTCTTCCATAGTCACTTCTAGTTTTTCCATCATAGAGGCAACATCGGCATCTTCGGCGATGTGATGTAAAGTTCGGGTGACCCTTTGAATATCCTGAAGGGTCGTTTGGATTTCCTGGGGAATGGATTGCAGTTCTTTGTTTGTTACCTGCGTATTGACGTTATCGACCAGTTGTTCCATTTTTTTAACAACATGGCTGGCCTCCTCAACAACATTATTGACTCCCTGGACCACGTTTTGCTGTTCCATTTGCCCCAATAAACTGTTCAGCGTGTTGGTGGATTGATTCAAGTCCCGAAGCAAAGTACCCAACTGGCCATTAACCTGATGATCCATCGTTTCTACGAGTTGATCAACCCGTGCAATCGTTTGGCCGATGTTATCAATAACTTTTTCTTGCTCTATTTGATTTAAGGTGCGATTCACATGAGAGACTGTTTGTCCTATTTTAGGAATAATATCTTCGTTTTCAATAGAGAGCATTAAACGGTTTAAGGTTGTTGTCGATTCATTGAATTTACTGATCAAGTTCACAACTTGATCCTGGCGGCTGGAAAGAAATGTGTTGGTATTGTTGACCAACTCACTACTTTGTTGAATCACTTGTTGGAGACTAGAGCTAGTTTCACTGATATCTCGAAAAATGCCATCGGCATTTTCTGCAAATGCGCCAGTTACTTTCTGAATATCTGATAAAATTTCTGTCAGGTTCTCTGCATTGGTGGTTTTGAGGATTTTTCGGATGTCGTCGATGGTCAGATTAATATTACTCAAGATAGGCCCAATCGCTGCTTGTACAGTTGCCAAAGTGGATTGTCCAGCAGGAATGACAGGGAATCTTTCTCCTGGTTTTTTCTCTAACAATGGCAAGCCTTCACTGCCTCCCGTAATCTCAACATACTGAAGACCTGTGATTCCCTGGGCAGTTAAGATCAGTTTGGAGTCCACTTTGATTGGGGTTCCTCGCTTGATCATCAATCTCAACTCGATTTGGTTGGAATTATCAGGATTGATGCGAATTTCTTGAACTTGGCCAATGTTGACTCCTTTGTACTTGACAGGTGAGTTTTCTGATAGCCCGGAGACGGCTTCATCCAGATAAGAAAGATAAGTAACCGTTTCTTCCTGGATTGCTGTACTTCCCAACCAAGTGGTTAGACTAATGGCGCCTATGGAAAAAAATACAACAAAAATACCTACCAGAATATTTTTACTTTTAGGGGTCATAAATCTGCTGTTGTTGAACGTTTAAATTTTCCACGACGGTTAAAAAAATCGGACACCCAGGGTTTGGGTGAATCTTTTAACTCATGGGGATTTCCTTCTGCCAGAATATTTCCTCGACCTAACATGATCACACGCTGGGCAATCTTAAAAATACTGTGAAGCTCATGGGTGACAATAACAAACGTGATTCCCAGAGCTTTATTCAGTTCCAGTATTAAATCATCCAGCTCATCTGCACTGATTGGGTCCAAACCAGCACTGGGCTCATCCAATAAGAGAATTTTAGGATCCAGCGCGATGGCCCTGGCCACTCCTGCACGTTTTTTCATACCACCACTGATCTCATGAGGATAATACCCTTCGAAGCCTCCTAAACCAACCATTGTTAGTTTAATACGGGCAATGGCTTCAATGGTCTCTTGATCCAGGCGTGTATATTTATGCAGGGGGACGGCAACATTTTCTAATAGTGTCAAAGAACCAAACAAGGCGCCTGATTGGAACATGAATCCAACCGGTCGCATGGCCTGCTGTAAAAATTCCTGATGCAGGAAGGTCACATCCGTCCCATCAATAATGATCTGTCCGCTTTTAGGCGTCAAAAGACGGCTTAAGTGTTTGAGCAACGTGCTTTTTCCACACCCACTGCCTCCTAAAATTACAAAAATTTCTCCAGATTTGACGGTAAAGGTCAATTCATTGTGAATGATCCTTGTTCCATATTGAGTGACCAACTTATTCACTTCGATGACATCCATGGTCTCGCCCATTATACACCTAAAAGGGTAAAGATGATCGAAAAAATTGCATCTGCAATAATAACCAGAAAAATAGAGGTGACCACAGAAGAAGTCGTTTGCCGTCCAACGCTGCCGGCACCACTGGTGACCAGCATTCCTCTGTAACATCCAACAATGCTAATGATGGCAGCAAAAAGATAGCATTTTCCCAAGCCAAGCAGAAGATGGCGAACAGGAACTTGTTCCTGCAACCTCAAAATAAATGTATAATAAGGAATATCTAATTTCCAGTTAGCAATCAAAGCTCCTCCGATCAAACCCAGTAAATCAGACCAAAATACCAAAAGAGGTAAGGAAATCAATAGAGCCCAAAACTTAGGTGCAACTAAATACTCCGTTAAATCCAAACCAATCACCCTCATGGCATCCACTTCTTCTGAAACTTTCATGGTGCCAATTTCGGCAGTAAATGCAGAGCCAGACCTACCCGCAATTAAGATGGAAGTAATCAAAGGGCTGAGTTCACGAAGCATTGAGATGGCCACCAACTCGACCACAAAAATATTGGCTCCAAACTGTTTGAGCTGATCGGCGGATTGAAACGCAATGATCATGCCTAGTAAAAATGAAATCAGGCCGACAATGGGAAGTGCATTGACTCCGGTTGCTTCAATATAATAGAATGTGTCCGACCAGCGGATTTTATGGGGACGTGAGCATTCTTTCAGGAGTTCTGTGGTTGTTTTCCCCAAAAATTCAAAGAACCCCAAACTATCTTTTAAGTACCAGGTGACATTCCGACCTAATTTTTCAAAAAAACCTCTCTTTTTGGGAGGAGGTCCAGGGGCCAATTCTGCGGCATCCTCAATATTCACAAACTCAAGAAGGTGCGACAATTTGGGGCTGACATTGTCAAAATTCACTTTGATTTGTGCTGTTTGACAGCGTTCGATACAACGCACCAGCGTTCCTATGCCAGATGTATCCAAGTGAGCAACCTCTGAGAAATTCAGTGTTAGCTCGTTTCCTGCAGGATTTGCCAAGATTTGATCTATTTTCCTGATGATCTCTGGAATGGTTTCCAGGTCAATTTGTTTTGGAAGTTCAATTTGCATAGAACTGATTGAGTAAAAAATTGCATGGATCGATGTCTGTGCTCATGTTCCTTCTCCTACGTAGACCTTGAAACCATATTCCAACAAGCCTCTCAAACGAGGATCATTTTTTTTCTTTGCATCCTGGCACTGTTGGCATCGACACGTGACATGATGAGTTTTCTGGAACTTTTTTAATTTCAACTGCCGGAGGTCTTTTCCATCGGAACTCATTTCCTGTAACATTTTTTCTATTTGCTTGAGTGCGAGCTGAATCACAATATCCTGTTCTTTGGGAGATCGAAAACCAAACATATTACCTCCATTAGTTGATTAATAATTTTCACTAGGAAACTTGTTGAAATACCATTCTTCTTCATTTTTACCAGCCTATTTTACATTTTAATTTGATACCGTCTCCAAAGTCAGCTACTAATATAAGGAGGAATGGATAGGAGATGTTCTTCTGAATTCTTCAGATTAATTACCATTTTTGTGTTAATCAGATAAAAATGCAAGTTTCAGTCTAAATTGTAGTTTTAAAATCAATTATGAAAAAAAATATAAAAGTGTTAAGTGGCTTTAAAGGATTAGTAGGAGTAGCAGTTGCTATTGTTGTGTTATATACAGGCACAGCTTTTGTGGTGGATCAAACAGAATATGCGGTCAAAATTCGATTAGGAGACCCTGTTACCATCTACAAAGAACCGGGTTTACACTTCAAGCTTCCCTTTATAACTCGAATTTTTGTAGTTGACAATCGTCTGTTGACTTATGATGCTGATCCGGGATCTATTTTTACCAAAGATAAAAAAGAGATGGTGGTTGACAATTATGCCAAGTGGAGAGTGGTCGATCCCCTGAAATTTTTTAGAACCATGCGCAGCACCTCTCAGGCTCAGGCACGGCTGGATGATATCATTTATTCCCAGGTTCGCCAGGTATTGGGTCAACACACGTTGAGTGAAATTGTTTCGGGCAATCCTCATCATAAAGATGAAACGGGAAAAGAAGTGCCGACTCCTGCCTCAGAAGCTATTAATTTACGTCAAAACATTTTGGAGGAAATTACCTCAAATGCACGCTCAGAGGCCATCGAATTTGGCATTGAAATTACAGATGTGCGTATCAAACGTGCTGATTTGCCAGAGGCGAACAGTCGAGCTGTTTATGGAAGAATGGAAGCCGAACGACGCCGTGATGCAAAGCGTTACCGTTCCGAAGGGGAAGAACAATCCCTTGGCATTCGTTCTGCCGCAGATCGTGATAGAACTAAAATCCTGGCAGAAGCTCAGAAAACTTCAGAGCAACTGCGGGGAAAAGCAGATGCCAAAGCACTCTCTATTTACGCAGACGCTTACGGAAAAGATCCGGATTTTTTTCGATTTCAGCGTTCCCATGATGCATATCGGGAAACTTTGAAGGACGATACAACATTATTGTTCAGCAGCGAGCGTGACTTCTTTCAATCATTGAAGTAAATCATCCAAAGTTTGCGGCAAACTGCTCGCAAAGTTTTCCATGCTGTCGCCTATTTTCATTTTCAAAGTACCTGCTATAACAATCGTTGGTGTCGCTGTTACGTTGTAAAGGTCTGCTTTTTGATGACCTGCGTCAATGGCTTTTGTGATTTCTGGTTTTTGAGCTTGCTGCTTGTATTCTTCTCCAATTCCCAATGAGCGTGCTAAATAATTGATAATTCCTGGATCGAACACATCCACATTGTGTTTAAAGCGAGCTTCAAAAATAGCCTGCTTCACCTCTTCCGCTTTTCCTAATGATTTGGCAACATAATATAAGCGCAGCGGTGCCTCATTTTGCCCACGAAACAAGATAGGGATATCCACGAAATCGACACGATCTTTGTATTTTTGTTTCATCTCCGCAGAAAGTAGTCGAAAATTATTGCAATGGGGGCAACCAAAATTCATGAATTCTTCAAATATTACCTTCTTGAAACTATGTTGCTTAGGTTGATTATTTAAAACTTCATAGTTTCCTCGAATTTGTTCATTGGCCATTGTTGATGGCAGGATCAGAAAAAAAGAGACTACCAGTAATAATATTCTCATCATTTTATCCTTTACTCGACTATAGTTTAACTTTCATTAAGAGTTGACGTTTGCTTGCTTCTATCACTTTTTCGCATTATTAAAATGATCTGAAACCTGGCAAGCAATCATTGTCATATCATCACTTAAGGGTTTATCATCAAAAAAATTGTATATGTCTGTGACCAAATTATCAATCAAATCCTGAGCAGATAAATCCCGATATTGTTTGAGATAACGTTTAAGCCGGGATTCTCCCCACATTTCTCCTCTAGGATTTTCATTCTCTATCAAACCATCTGTATAGAAAAAGATAAGATCCCCCTTTTTGAGTTGAATGGACCCTTCTGTAAATTCTGTATTTTTTTTCTCTCCTAAACGGACATTGGCATTTAAAAGGCTCTTGAGCGTTCGATCTTCACGAATCAGGATTGGGAAGTTATGGGCAGCATTACAAAAATGCATGATGCCTGTTTCTAAATCAACACAACCTACAAAAAAAGTCATTAAAAAATTGGGGGCACCTGTTCGATAAACATTTTTATTCAAACTGTCCAAAAGGGAACTGGGTGACATGAAGCGACGGTCAAAATTGCGTGACGATGTATCAGAATGGATGTATTCGGTCAATGTACAAGTAGCACTTGCTGTTGCTGCGACCAGTGCTGCCGGAATGCCATGACCTGTTACATCTCCAATCAATATATACAAATAATTTTTAATGTATGTCATGAAACCATACCAGTCACCTCCCACTTCGGATGCTGGCTTGAAGAAGCTGGCAATTTTTAGATTGGGCAATTGTGGTAAAGTTTTTGGGAAGAGAGCTTGCTGCATTGCTGCTGTAGTTTTTAATTCTAATTCAATACGAATTTTTTCCTGTTGAGATTGCTGGAGTTTACTCCATACTTCCTTTTCTTTAGCAATGGCATTCAGGGTCTTATTGATTGTGTTGAGTAAATCCTCCTTATTCATCGGTTTTATGAGAAAATCAAAAGCACCACAATTCATTGCAGTTCTGATATTCTCCATGTCTCCGTATGCGGAAACTACTATTGTCTTAATCGACGGGTACTCTTCATAAATTTTTTTCAAGAGGGTCAAACCACTCATCCCAGGCATATTGATATCTGATATTACCATATCAATATGAGGGTTTTGCCCGAGTTTTTCCCAGGCTTCGTTTCCATTTATTGCAAACAGAAATTCAAATTCTTTAGACGCGATTTGCTCATAAAATTGCAATTCAATGAGTTCAGATACGTCTATTTCATCGTCAACAACCAGGATAGTAGAAGTCATTCTTTTCCTGAAAAAATTTATGTGCGAAAATGGCCGATGAGCGGTTTTTAAGTTGAGAAGCTATTTTGATATTTGTGCTATAATGAATTCAGTTTAGATAAATTATTTGCATAGGACCACCAAGTTTCTCTATCTTTAAAGAGAGGGAGTTTATCAGACCAAAAAACAAAATCTCGAAATGCAATTTCCGACATTTCTTCTCCCAAGCCTTGTGCAAGATTCAATTGCAGCAGAGCCAGCATCGTTTTGTACAGATAAGCGTATTTGGCTCCTACATAAATGGACTTCATAGATTCAATCACGTTATACAGGGATTGTAGATGTTGCTGATCTGTATTTTTCACATCATTGATTTCTGACATTTCTCGCTGCAACAGCTTATAATTTTTACGAACCTTCCTTCCCAATCTTGGCAGCAACTCTTCCATTTCTGGAGTAAAGAACATAGTTCCCTTTATGATAGTTAGTGGATATTGATGGTCGAATCGGCATCACATTACACATGCATGTGATTGGCTATATAATATTCTGTTAAGAGCGGATCACTTTCTGCGTATTCTTTAGTCCTTTTATAAATATTTTCAATTTGTTCTTCGGAAATTTGGCGTCTGGGAGTTGGATTCGTACTCTTGAACCAGGCCAATGCGTCTCTTCGAAATATTTCCTCTTTTGTTAAAGCCTTTGTCATAATATGTTTATTTAAGGAGAGAGTTATCAGGATATGAAACTTAAAAAATAATTCAAAAAAGGATAGAAAAGTTTTAGAAAAGTCTCAAGAAGAATGTCCTCCTGCTGCTGGTATATCAATTTTTGAAAGTTCCTTGAGGATAAATCCTGCATTGGTTAAGAGGGAAAAGCGCATCAATCCCAGATACTCAACCGTACTGTCCAAGGTTTTCCAGGGAAACAAAACAGTTTCAGGCCAGGGTGTTGAAGCAAGCAGCAACAGGGTTTTTGCACCAAAAGTCATCGAAACCGGCATTTCAGGAAAATACTGATCCATGATTTGGAGAAATGGTAACATCCGTTGAGCTTGCTGGGCATGTAATGCTTCTGACTGCAATCCCATGATTTCATGAATATGCTCCATTAAATCATTAATCAACCAACGCCATTGATCTTGGTAAGTGTCTGGTATTTTCAGGGACCAGCTTCGAACAAGATGTTGAAAAGGAGGAAACCAAAGAGTACTGATATACTGTTCCCAACCTTCTACATTTTGGATTGTGTGGCATGCTTCTTCAAGATGTTCCATAAACATAAACGGTTCTAAATCACATGGTTCCATCTGGTGTTGTTGCCATTTTTTCAGATCCTGGTTTATTTTTTTTTCACGAGCTTTCAAGAAAACCAGCATGGTTTGGATGGCTTGTGGGTAATTTGCATGATCCTTCACATATTCGACCAATAAGTTGCCGGATTGATTGTTATGTTCAATTGAAAATGGCGAACGAAACGAGATACTGGATTTCCACATTTTTAGAAGTTCTGGTAGTGCATATGCTTTTTCTTCCAATTGCCATCGGCGCTGTAAAAAATTTTTAAACTGGACAAGGTTGAAAGGAATTTGAAGATGATGAATATTCTCTCCAAATGATCTGATAAATTCTTGGCATGACTTATCTTCTGTCACATTCAGACTGAGCATTTGCTCATGCTCCAAGCCAGGTGATTGATCGGAAGTGAATAAATTTTTTAAAAAGGAACGTTCAGGTGTTAACAAAATGCGATCCCATTGTTCTAATTTCATTTTTGCAGATGCTTGTTCGATAATTTGTGGTAGATCACGAACAGATAAAGGAGGAAGGCGTAATGAGAATATCACACCATGCCTTGAAACCAGTGCAGGAGAGGCATCATGAAAGTATTGAAAAAAAGGGGACTGATGTACAAATGCTAATTCTTCTGGTTCGGTGATATGCCATTGATAATGATTGCACCCCATTGTGAGTAACTGGGCCAGATTCTGTTGAATATACGGAATATCCATTGTCTTGAATTCAATTCCCAGCAATGAACTCATGACATTGGAGGATAAGGGTTTTTGCCAGCCAGATTGGTAGTGCCAATTGCTAAAGCGATCTTGTAAAAAACGTTGGGTTACTTCTGGTGTTGCGCACCCGTACAGTAATGTATGATTGGCCAAAGTTGTGCTATTGGGAAAGGTTGAGTATTTCTGTATCTGGCAGTGAGTCCAAATCTCCTTTGCGAAAACGCTGATATTGTCGCATCAAATATTGAAATTGATCAGACTGAGTACCGGTTTTTAAGACAGCTTTCTTGATGGTCTCAATTGCTGCATCAATTTGCCCTGACTGAAAATACGCTTCTGCTAAAGTATCCAAATGCTCTTGTGATGGATCTATTTTGACAGCCTGTTGTGCATACCCCAGAGCTTTTTCAACATTCCTGGTTGCTAATGTGCCTGTGGTGAGATACAGCCATGCCAAATTATTCAAACTCCTTGCGTGCTCTGGGTCAATGGATAGAATTTGGTGGTATACTGTTATTGCTTCTTCCATACGTCCCTCTGTACTGAGATGCATAGCCAGGCGAGAAAGCCACCATATTGCAGTAGGAAACTGACGAACCAACTCAGAGAAATGGGGAATACTCTCTTTAATACGTTGTTGCTTCTCATAGAGTATTGCCAGACGGGCATGTATCCAGGGGAATTGAGGCAATTGTTTGAGAATTTCCTGATAATACTGTTCCGCACGTGGATAATCTCCATCTATTTCATAGGTATATCCAATTTGAAACATTTCCCAAGGCTGGAGCGAATGATTAAGAGAAAACAAACTAATGGACTCGATGGCTTCTTCCTTTTGTTCCTGAAACAATTGTGAGATACTGTTCAAGATTTGGAATGTGCTAGTATTCTGTTTGGCTGTAGGAAAATAGGGGGATAGGCCGCTTGCCGGTTCTACCAGCATCTTTTCCAGAGCTTCGAGAATTTCCAAATGCTCTTTGCCAAACCAGGTTTGATGAAATACAGAATCTTCAAGTAACAAATATTGATACCATCTCCAAAGATCGATATCTGAGTAAAACAAAGATTTCAGAAGATACTGTCGTGCCATTTTTGTCTGTGAAAGCTTCCTGTAAACAAATCCGATGTGTGCCATGAGAAATGGAGAATCAGGAGACGTCTCAAGAGCAGTTTGAAATGACGATAATGCCTGTTCCCATTGTTCCAGCTTTTCATAGGCTAATCCAGAAATTTCGTGCAACCATGCCGATTTAGAATGATAAGCCAGTCCTTGTTGTAAATACTCCAAGGCTTCTTTTTCTTTTTTTTGCATCAATTTTAGCAATCCCAGTTGTGCATAGCCCCAGTCAAAGTCAGGTTTATCCTGGACTAATCGCTTCAACTCCGCTTCTGCTTCCAGTTGCTCAGCATTTTGGATCTGTAACCGAATCAGTTGTTGGCGTACCCAGTGTAGATGGGGATCTTGTTGTAAAGCCTGCTTATAATAAAATCGGCTTTGTTGCAGATTTCCCAGTCTCTGTTCCAGTAATCCGAGACGTCCCAATAAATCGCTGTTATTGGGATCTTGTTCCAGGATATGAAGATAAATTTGTTTTGCAGGCTCTAGCCTTTGCATGGACTCATAAAATTGTGTCAACTTCCAGGCTAAATCAATATTTTTTGGAGAATGCTGAATCCCTTCTTTCAAAGTTTCAATTGCCTGTTGAAATTGTAATTCTGACCAGTAGAGTTGAGCAAGGCGACGAAAAATCATTTCTTCTTTTCCTTGTCCAGATTTGTGATCCAACAGCTGCTGGTAATGTTGAATCGCCTGTTCTGTTTTTCCCTGTAACTCATAAATATAACCCATTTGTTTATGTGCCCACAGGTTACCAGGTTCGAACTGCAAACCCTTCTGAAACCATCCTATTGCCCGATTCCATTGCTTTTGTTCAGCATAGAGTGCTCCGAGGCGAAAATGTGCCCATGAGTAATTTGGACGAGAAGCGATAGCTTGTTGAAAGTGCTTTTCGGCTAATTCATATTTCTTTTGATAAAATGCCAGGTTGGCATAGTGAGCATGAACCCAGGCATTTTCAGGGAACAAATGCAGCATGGATTGGAGAACCTGCTCTAACTTTCCCGTTTCTTTTTTTTTCTCCAAAAGCGATGCGTAAGATTGCAGATAAACATAATCATCTGGGTTCAAATCAACAGCTTTACGTATCGATTCAAGCGCAGATTGAGTTTCTCCAATTTCATCTTGCACCAGACCCATTTGACGCCAGATAGCAGCATTGTTGGGATTGATTTTTACTGCTTGTAGAAGCAGGGGAAGTGCTTTTTTAAACTGACGTGCCTCGATGTGGAGGAGCGCAAGGAGAAAATAGGATTCGAACAGTTTAGAGTCTTTTTGGATGGCTGTTTTAAAATCAGCTTGTGCCCGGATAGGTTTTCTCAGAACCAACAACAACTTTCCTCGATGCAAATAAAGTAAGCCCGCTTCAGGAAACTGTTGTATGGCTTGATTATAATGCGCCAATGCTCTTTCGTTTTGTTCTAAAACTTGAAAAAGGTTTCCTAATTCTAAGATAATTTTAATAGAGTCTGGAGCAATTTCTTGTGCTTTGGATAAGCTCTTAAATGCTTTTTCCCACTGTTGTTGTTGCTGATAATAACGGGCTAGCCGGTAATATCCTAACCAATGGTTGGGATTAATTTGAATCGCAATTTGCAAACGTTCTTCTTCAGAAGTGAAAGGGGGTTGGAACGGCTGGGAGGATGGACGGTCTGTGATCGAAGAACAGCTGACAAATGAAACACAACAGCACAAAATTAAAATTAGGCAGGAAAAATGAGCCAGTTTATATTTTAAAAAACGAATATATCTCTTTTTATTCAACAAAGAATAGTTTTGTTTACAGATTTATAATAAGCTTCTGACCAGGATAAATTATAGAATTGCTGGACAATCCATTGATACCAATGAGTTGACTAACTGAAATACCATTGCGTTTGGCAATAGAAAACAGCGTGTCTCCTCCTCGGACTATATAATTATTTTTATTTTGGGTGCTGGATGATCGAATACTGATATTTGGGAGTTTGAGTTTTTGTCCAGGGTGAATAATACTGGAAAAACTCAAATCATTAATAGCAGCTAAATCACGAACACTGATCCCGTACCGACGGGCGATTGAAGTTAAACTATCTCCTTTTCTAACAATGACATATGCCTGTGAGGAAGAAACTCGTAAAACCTGACCCGGGTATATCGTCTTGTGAAGTGATATGTTATTGATAGATGAGAGTTTCTGTGGACTCATATTGAAGCGATTAGCAATCTGACTAAGCGTATCTCCTGCTTTTACTGTCACCCATCTGGATGCAGTCTTGCCAGGTGAAGAGCCAGAGTGTTGTCTATTTTGATAATTTTGTTTTTTTGACTCTGTTTGTACCAGTTGTGTCCTGGAAGATGGTACTTTAATTCGATAATAAGATGGCACATAATAACGCCCTTTGATCACCGCAGGCTTTAAGGCAGGATTGAGTGCCACCAATTGTTTTTTCGAATATCCTAATCGATGGGCAACTGCTTTGAGAGACATTGATTTTGGAATGCGTACTTCTTTAAATTGTAAGGGAGAATTGGCATGCAATGGTCCGAAATATTTTTCATAATTTGCTGCAACTTCTGATGCAGCAAGAAATTCAGCATAGAAG
The DNA here is from genome assembly GCA_028282505.1 of SAR324 cluster bacterium. Lineage (GTDB taxonomy): Bacteria > SAR324 > SAR324 > SAR324 > NAC60-12. The sequence goes on from JANQHV010000441.1 coordinate 15,641, forward strand.
TTTTTACTGGCGAAACTGAAGCTGCGACTGTGATAATGACGAATGATGTGACCTAAATCTTTTGTTTTTAACTTATTTGAAATTTTACGAACTCCATTTGGTCCATGATTGTATGCCGTAATTGCTAATGGCCATGTACCCAGCATATCATAGTTGGCTCTCAACAGCTTGGCGGCTGCCACTGTTGAAATAAAAGGATCGATGCGTTCGTCCACTCGTGAGTTGATCCGCATATATTGTTTGCCGGTTCCGCGAGTAAACTGCCAGATTCCTTTTGCTCCTGACTTAGAATGGGACATGTAATGAAAAGAAGATTCGACATGAGGCAGATATGCTAATGCCAAGGGAACTTTGTAACGTTTCAATACTTTTCTGATGTAGGGCATATAAGCACCAGAGCGGACAATCCCTTCCCGAAATCGGTCAGCGATTCCATTTTGTAAACGAATGCGATTTGCCGCACGGCGTAATTGTCTTGGCGTAATGCCTTCGTAAAATTTATTCAGTAACTTTTTTTGTGAATAACTCAATGGCTTTTTGGTTTCTATTACATGAGCCAATGCTTCCAGTTGTTGTCGGACATGATGTTTTCGTACTTTAATTTTTCTTTTGGCTTGTGTGCGACTCAATCCAGCCAATGAAATTTTTTCATAAATAGGCAATACTAAATCTCTGTCATGCAACACTGCTTCTGATGTAGAAACCTCTGTAAAAATTTTTTTCCAAAAATAGACCTGAACGTCAATGATTTGTGAACGTGGAAACAGTTTTGAAGACAGTAAATCTGAAGAATAAGCATACGTATTGGATGTTTGTATACTGCCAGGCAGTCCTCCGCAAAAGAACAAGCCAATAAAAATACAAAAAAGTAATAAGCGTTTCATAAATTATTTCTTTTTTAATCAACTTCTGCTTGAAATGTGATAATTCTATTCATGTCATAATTTTACAAAAAAAAGAAATCCAAAATCCTAATATATTTTACATTCCTCCATTCAGATTGTCACGATACTTATGTCAATTCCTGGTTTTTGTAAAAATCCCTCTGAACTTATCGCCATTCTTGAAGGAAACAATGCCTCCTGCTCTTTTGGATTATTACCAGGAGAATTCGAATTGCTTTATGCTGCTCATGGTATCATCCTGGAAACAGCAAAAAAACACTGTGATTTGTTAATTGTTGCCTTATTCCCAGATCAATATTTTCAAACAAAATATGGGAATTTTCGTCCTTTTTGTTCTTTGGCAGAAAGGGCCGAGATGCTCCTATCCACAAAGTATGCCGATTATATTATAGAGTTCTCATGGGATCTTCTTGCACTGATTCAACAAATCAAAACTCGTCCAACCCTTAAAATAATTGCTGAACAATCCTCTCAAGCAGAACTGTTATTTGAAAATATGGATATTTTTTTTAAACATTCATTGGAATTTTCATTTGATGAATCAGCGGCAACTCAATATGCTATCTTAAAAATTTTAGAGAAATCGCAACTCAAAATGATGCCTGTATCTGCCTCTGATGTTTATGCAGGATATTCGCCATATTTAACAAAAAAACAATTACCTTCGATTATTGCGGACCACCAGTTACCCTCCTGCATTGATCAATGGCATGCACAGAAAGAATTTTTAATTACGACCAATGGAAGTTTTGATTTGTTGCATCTGGGGCATATTCGATATTTAAAAGAAGCAAAAAAAATGGGAGGAAAATTTTTAGTGCTGGTCAATGATGATCAATCAATTCAAAATAGTAAAGGGCGCCTACGCCCAATTTTTGATCAGCAGGAAAGAATGCACGCATTGTCCACTTTAGCATGTGTTGATCATGTCATCCCTTTTTCAGGAGACAATCCTTTATACTTACTGGAGCAAATCAAACCAGATGTCCATGTTAAAGGAGGAAGCT
>JANQHV010000500.1 GCA_028282505.1 SAR324 cluster bacterium
TGAATTGGAAGTGTATGATCCCCAGTCCTTAAACAAAGTTTGCATATGACTTTATGTTTGATCTCTTTTGGACATGACCAGAACCCATTGATGATTTTCTGTACCAATAGCAGTTAGATGAAATCCTTGATCCCAACAATCCTGAATCCATGCTTCAGGAAAATTTTCTCCCTTAATCCACCACTGCAAGACCGGCTCTTTGGCTTTAGTCATCACCATACAAAATTCTTCCTGGGAACTGCCGATGCTGGTAATACAAAATCCTTCCTTCCAGCGGCCTTCTACCCATGCTGAAGGAAATTCATGATTTCGCATCAACCACTGATTTCCACTGGAAGGTTTCAACGACATTACGACTGTCCAGTCGTGATCAGTTCCTGTGACTTCAGTGACTTGGCCCCCCGCGTCCCAATGCTGATTGATCATACTGGTGGGAAAAGCAGAGCCATGATACCAGTACTGCTGTCCATGTCCAGAAGTTTTTGACATGACCACACACCATTGTTCATGGGTTTTGGCCATGCTGGTGATTTGGTAACCATTTGCCAGATTTTCTTCAATCCATTCACTGGGCATTTCCTGAACCTGTGTCCAAAGTTGGTCTTGGTACAAGACCCCTTTTGACATAACAATTGCCCATGTTGCCCCCAATGTTTCCAGGCTGGTAATAACGTATCCCCTGTCCCAGTATTGGCGAATCCAGCTTGCCGGGAAATCGACCCCAACAAAATAAGCTTGTGCCTCGTAGACGGGAAGGCGCATTCCAGGGAGCTCTTCTGCCAGATTCGGGTCATTCAGATGCTCTGGTTCGGTATGGACGACAGGGCTTTTGGGAGTGTGAACGGTGTTTTTGATTTTTTCAAGCAGTCTTTTTCCAGGCACAAATCGTACGGTTTTTATGGTCTGTTGTGTCTTTTGACTGAGTAGCCTTTTTTTGACTTTCAATTTCCCCAACGGAGCTAACGATACGTCCTGGTTTTTTTGCAGGGATCGCTGCATGATCTGCAGAAAGCAGGTGAATAGTTTTTTGGTTTCAACTTGCTTCAGTTGGAGTTTAACCGACAGTTGTTTGATTAATTGTTGCTGATTCATGATTCCTCCGACAGGCGCAAATCGAGTGTGTAGGGGAACCAGGGATTGGGTTCTTCATAGGGCGGGTCCATGATTCCAGGTGTATGTCCATAATCCCAGAACCTAGCCAATCGGCGAGCCTCTGCTTCAAAGGCATTGATTGGACGGGTTTCTGGATTATTTCCTCCGGGATGTCCTACAAAGTAAGTCGCTCCTCCAATTGAGCGGTTATTCCAGGTGTCCACAATATCGAACACCAAGGGAGTGTGTACAGGGATAGTAGGATGGAGGGAAGAGGGAGGTTGCCATGCTTGAAAACGCACCCCAGCGACCCATTTGCTTTGTATCGCCGTATGTCTGAGTGGGACTCTACGTCCATTACAGGTGAGAAGATGCCGATTTTCTGTCATCCCATCGATCACCACTTGTACACGCTCAATGGAAGAATCAACATACCGAGCAGTCCCTGTGGTTCTTGTCTCTTCTCCCAAAACATTCCAGGGCTCCAGAGCCAGGCGCAGCTCCAGCCGAATATCTCCGATCTGAGAAACTCCATATTTGGGGAAACGGAATTCAAAAAAGGGTAAGAACCATTTTTGTTCAATGGAAAACCCCTGATTGTTGATGAAGGCCACGACGTCCTTAAAATCTTCCCAGACAAAATGAGGCAGCATAAAACTGTCATGTAATTGCGTACCCCAGGGTACCAGTTTTTGTCGGTAGGGGTTTTTCCAGAAGATTGCAATCAACGTTCGTAACAACAGCATTTGTACCAGGCTCATACGCGCATGAGGCGGCATCTCAAAAGCCCGCATTTCTACCAGGCCCTGTCTCCCGGACAGTTGATCCGGTGAATACAACTTATCAATACAAAATTCTGTCCGATGCACATTGCCTGTGATATCCACCAGCATGTTCCGAAAAATACGGTCAACCATCCAGGGAGCAGGGTTTTCTTTGGCAGCGGCTTGTTGAAAAGCAATCTCCAAATTATACAGACTGTCGTTTCGTGCTTCATCCACTCTGGCGGCCTGACTGGTGGGTCCAATGAACAATCCGGAAAACAAAAAGGACAGGCTGGGATGATTCTGCCAGAAATTAACCAGGCTTTTCAATAAGTCAGGTCGCTGCAAAAAAGGGCTTTCCGCAGGAGAGGGTCCTCCCAGAGTCACATGATTGCCTCCTCCTGTTCCAATATGACGTCCATCCAATAAAAACTTCTCTGTCCCCAAACGTGCTAAACACGCTTCCTCATACAAAACTGTCGTATAATCGCATAATTCTTCCCAGTTGGAAGCCGGATGAATATTCACTTCAATGACACCGGGGTCGGGCGTGATTTTAAAGAATTGAAGCCGTTGATCGGAAGGAGGCTCGTAGCCTTCCAGCAAAACGGGATATCCCAGTTCGAAAGCTGTTAATTCAATGGCAGCAATGAGTTCGATCCAGGTTTCCAGATGACTCAAAGGAGGAAGGAAAATATAGAGTTTCCCTTCTCTGGGTTCAACACAAAGTGCGGTTCGTGAAAACCCGGAACGTGGTGCTTGCTCATCTTCCTCTGTTTGCTCAGATTTTTTTTCAGGAAAACCATCTGAAGCCAAGGATTGGAAGCGGACTTCTGGTTTTTCGTACAATGGGGCATGGTAAGCATGCGGTGCTGTGGCTTGGAAAGTCCGTTCTAAAATTCGCTCGTGTGCGTTTTCTAAGGGAAGTCGCTCTTCAAAAGGATGTCGTTCCACTAACTTGGCAGGATCTTCTTCCCAGTCAAGAGAATCCAGAGGAAGCCGGAATCCCATCGGAGAATCCCCAGGGATCAGAAACATGTGATTTCTTCGAAAGCGCCACAGATCACTCGTCCATAAAGTTTGATCATCTTGGTAGTCTGCCGTTAAAGGCAGGGCAAAACCGATTTTTTTATCCAGTCCCTGCTCCAGCAAGCGTCGTAAACGAGTCCGTTCTTCATCCTCTTTCAGATCATACTTGAGCGGGTCCAGGTTTTTAGGCAAGGTTCCTTCTTTCCATACGTAATAAACCACATCTTCATACCCTGTCAGCACATGGTCAGGATCTACTCCCAACTTTTGAGCCAACCGTACAATGAATGCCTGCCCTTCTTCAATGCCATAGCCAGATTCTTGGCTTTCACTGGCAATCAATGCTTCCTCTTGCCACAAAGGAATGCCATCCTTTCTCCAAAAACATCCAAGCGCCCAGCGAGGAAGCGATTCTCCAGGATACCACTTCCCTTGCCCAAAATGAAGAAGACCACCTTTGGCAAAATGGCTCTTGAGCCGCATGAGCAGATCAATGGACAATCTCCGTTTATTGGGCCCCAGGGCTTCCATTTCCCATTCCGGATCGTCTGGAAAGTCAATGGAAACAAAGGTCGGTTCCCCGCCCATAGTCAGGTTGATTTTTTCTTTTTCCAAATGTTCATCGACTGTGGTCCCAAGAGCCAGGATGGTTTCCCATTCTTTTTCAGAATAGGGCTTTGTCACCCGAGGATCTTCAAAAATCCTTTCCACGGCCATGTGAAAGGCCAGTTCTGCTTCGCATTTATCGGTCAATCCAGTAATGGGAGACGCATCGGTCGGATTGGGAGTACAGGCCAGGGGAATGTGACCTTCTCCTGCTAAAAGACCAGATGTTGGGTCCAGCCCAACCCACCCTGCCCCTGGGATATAGACTTCTGTCCAGGCATGCAGGTCAGTGAAATCCTCTTGGGGGCCCGATGGGCCATCCAGCGATTTCACATCGGCTGTCAACTGAATCAGGTATCCCGATGCAAAACGTGTTGCCAGTCCCAGGTGCCGCAGAATTTGGGCCAGTAGCCACGCAGAATCCCGGCAAGAACCACTTCTCAATTCCAGTGTCTCTTCACAACTTTGAATGCCAGGTTCCATGCGAATCAAATAACTAATGTCTTTTTCCAACCGACGATTGATTTCCACCAGGAAGTCAACGGTGCGCATGGAAGGAAGCCGATTGCTCTCAATCCATTCCCTCAACAACTCCCCACTCTCCTTGATTTCCAAATAGGGAGCTAACTCATTTTTTAAATGAGTCTCGTAGGAAAACGGAAATTCCTCTGCATCCTCTTCCAGGAAAAAATCAAAAGGATTGATAACCGTCATGTTGGCAATCAAGTCCACAGTGACTTTGAATTCTGGAATTTTTTCAGGAAATACGACTCTTGCTAAAAAATTTCCATAAGGATCTTGCACCCAATTTAAAAAATGGTCTTTAGGGGATACATTGAGTGAATAGCCCTGAATCGGGGTTCTGCAATGTGGTGCGGGTCGCAATCGAACTAAATGAGGGGCATGGTTCACCAGTCGGTCATATTGATAGTGGGTGTCATGCTTGAGTGCTACTTGGATAGTCATTTTCTTGCTTTACTATGAAAAAATGGAATTTCTCTAAATTCAAAAGTTGTTGGTTTTCAGTTATAGTTCGTCAGAAAAGTTTTTTTCTATGGCACGTTTTTTGTGGGTTATCAACAGACTGATTGTTGGCCACTAAACCGAAAGGTCCGACCCCCACGAAAACCCACCAAAAAAGATTTTTTTAGTGTTTTTTGTGGATTTCGTGGCCATGAGCAAAAAAGATGCCTTTGGAAATAACTTATCTGGATATCTATATCAGTTTTCAGATCCCTGTCAGGCATTAAAATCAAAGGGCGTTAGTGAATCAGACTGGTTTGAGATGTTTCTTAAAGTTCAATAACTTCAATAAATGAAAAGACTGATAGCTGAAAACTGAGAACTGATAGCTATTGAGTCTATTTAGAACTTGAAAAACGTATCATACAGCGTGTTGTCGATCTCGTTCAGCTTGGTTTGCAATGTGTCTAAGTACTGATGCACGCCTCTTTCAAAAATTTCCTGGATATCGGCATAATCCAATTCGGACTTCAGTTTTCCCATCATTTTTTCGGCTTGATTTGAAAAACGAATTCGGGAGCTTTCTCCTGAGATGAGTTTTAGATAAGTCAAAGAGCGCTGCAGGCAATAATAAATGGAACGTGCAAAATCTTGATCCAGGATCAGGAATTGATAAATATTTTCAGCAGACATATCCCGGAAATTTTGTTGGAACATCTGTAGAGCGCTGACTGACTTTAACACCGCAATCCATTGGATCATTTCAAAAGTTTGTGGGATATTTGCTGGATCTACAGGAGGCATGAAGTTGGCAACGTCTAAGATTCGAGCCGTCTTATCCGCTCTTTCCAAATAACGTCCCAACCGAATGAAATAATAAGATTCCTGCCTGGACATCGTAGAGTGCAAGATTCCCTCGAACAGGTAGCATTCTTTTTTGACGTTGCTGAAAAATTCATGAGGTGCGTACAAAATCTCGTTTTTTTCAGCAGCTTCCTGGATCATCAGATAAAAGGCGTTGACCTGCTCCCATAAATCCGTTGAAATGATTTCCCTTACAGTTCGTGCGTTTTCACGAGTTTGACGGACGGTGGAAAAAATCGAATTTGGGTTGTTCAAGTCGAAGGTAAGAAACTGAATAACATGGTTTTGGGTAGTATCCGGATAATGTTTACGAAAGAGATCGACATCCCCGGAAGTCATTACCAGTGCTTCCCAATGTTTCGTTTCTACCTGGGGCAAATCAATCATCAACAACAGATTCACATCAATGAAACGTGCCACATTTTCAGCACGCTCCAGGTATCGCCCCATCCAATAAATGGTGTGGGCTGTTCGGCTGAGTAAAACATCTTTGGACAGCATAAACCCCTTCTAGCTTTTGGCTTTTTTTGATAAGACCCAAGTGTCTTTGCTGCCTCCTCCTTGTGACGAATTGACAACCAGTGATCCTTTTTTCAAGGCAACTCGTGTTAGTCCTCCTGGAAGGACTTCAATATTATCTCCATACAGAACATAAGGGCGTAAATCGACATGCCTGCCTTCCAGATGGTCATCCACAATTGTTGGCACTCTGGAAAGCGAAAGCGTTGGTTGTGCAATATAATTCCGGGGATTTGCCTTAATGCGGGTTGCAAATTCCGCTCTTTCGGCCTTGGTCGATTGCGGACCAACTAACATACCATAGCCACCGGCCTCATTGGCGGATTTGACCACCATTTCTTCTAAATGTTCCAGAATATAGTGCAGATCCTGATCTTGCCAGCACAAATAAGTGGGGACATTGGGAATGAGGTTTTCCTCACCTAAATAGTATTTAATCATCTGGGGCACATACGCATAAACCACTTTGTCATCAGCAATCCCGGTCCCTGGCGCATTAGCCAGCCCCACTCTACCCTGTTTATAAACTTCCATCAGTCCGGGAATGCCCAGCAGCGAATCTTCTCTGAAAACTTTGGGATCTAAAAAATCATCATCAATTCTTCGATAGATCACATCCACGCGCTTCAACCCCTGGGTGGTGTACATCTGCACGAATCCATCCTGGACTACCAGATCACTTCCTGCGACGAGATGGACTCCCATCTGCTGGGCTAAAAAAGAATGTTCAAAGTAGGCGGAATTGTAGATCCCCGGAGTCAACACAACAATAGTAGGATTGCTCACCGGGTTTGGGGCAATGTCTTGCAAGGTGCGTAACAACATATTGGGATAGAGTTCAACGGGCCGCACCTTCGATGCTTCAAAAACCTGAGGAAACACCCGCTTCATCACTTCACGATTTTTCAGAACGTAGGAGACCCCCGAAGGGCAACGGAGATTGTCTTCCAGTACATAGATTTTTCCATCGGAGTGACGGACTAAATCAATTCCGGAAATATGACACCAGACACCTTTCGGTGGTTTCAAACCAATGCAGGGAGTTCGAAAAGAGGAGGCAGAATAGATCACATACTCAGGAATGACCTTGTCTTTGATGATCTTTTGATCGCCATACATATCTTCTAAAAATAAGTTGAGCGCTGTGATGCGCTGCTTTAATCCTTTTTCGATAAACTCCCATTCCTCAGCCTCAATAATGCGTGGGACAATGTCAAAGGGAAAAATTTGTTCTTTCCCTAAACAATCATCACCATAGAGGCTGAAGGTAATTCCCATGTATAGCATACTGCGTTCAGCAGACTGTTGTCTTTTCAGGAGTTCCCCTTCTGTGAGGGAATCGATTTTTTTGATTAATAATTCTGCCCCTTCCCTGGCCTGATTCTTTGTTAAGAACAATTCATCATGAAAATGCTCTGTTTGATATCCGGTGAATCTCATCTTCTTTGATTTTTTTAAATGAATGCGAGTCTATGTATAAATTTCATACCCAATCTCATTGAAAATACCTTCCCCTGTTGGTGACGAAACATCACTTAAGGACTGGGTGAGACGATAATGGGTCTGTATTTCAATAGAAATCGGGTATTGGTGGTTTGGAGGCTAAAAAAATCCTGCTTCATGAAATATGCCAGACTTTCATTGAAAAGAGATTCTCTTTTTGGTGGCGATGCCCTGGAAATAAAATCTTTCCCTTGTGAAATTTTAGTTCTATGATTTCAATCAGTTATTAAAGCATTCTGCCAGAGAGGGATGGAAAAGACGGAAGATGGAGGGTGTTCACTGAAGAATCATTGTTTGTAAAAGCAAATCCGAGGAATTGTGAATTTGCCTGTTATTTAATCAGAAAGCACAAAAAACGATTAAAAAATAGAGAAAGGGTTGATTCACTCAGGATTTGTTGAAGAGGCACGTTTGTTTTTAAATTACTGCCCTTATCCTTTCAAAATTTCTATCCAACAACACGTAGCCAATTACCTCAGTGTTGTCTCTCTCATAGGGGCTCTGGTATTCTTTCTGGTTGGAGGAGGGTGGTATCTCATTTCCACCATGAATTTCAAAATTAGGAATAATTACTGATTTCAAACCTTGACAGCCTGTTTGGAAAAGCTCTTTTTTGATGGGCAACCTGATCGCACCCCGGCTTTGCATGATCAAATATTGTAAAATGCAATCGGTTTGTTATACTTGATGCATATTGAGACAATTTGAGTTGATCTAACAAAGATCAAGAGAGGTGAGATGAGGACAGTATCTGTCGGAGTGAGTGAAGAACTTCCTCTCGTTTCTATGGAAAAAAGAGACAAACAAAGAAACCCTAATGGACTGAGGTGAAAATGAATTGGGAAGCTGTCTGTACAGACCCTAATTTAAAGGATTTACCCTATAAAATTGAACTCAACGCAAGGGGACAAATCATCATGAGCCCAGCAAAACTCTATCATGGAAGATTTCAAAATGAGATTGGTTATTTCTTAAAAACTCTGGCAACTCATGGGAAAGTGGTCACAGAATGTGCCATTAAAACTACTGATAGTACAAAGGTTGCTGATGTGGCCTGGTTTTCTGAAGAGCGCTGGACTCAGGTGAAAGAGGAATTTGAAGCGTCAATTGCTCCAGAAATTTGTATTGAAATAGAATCTTCTGGCAATACTCAAAAAGAATTAGAATCCAAGAAACATTTATATTTTGAGGCTGGAGCCAAAGAGTTTTGGTTGTGTGATGAAGAAGGACGTCTGCGGTTTTGGGATTTCCAGAGAGAATTAGATTGTTCCTGCTTAGTCCCTCAATTTCCCAAAAAAGTAGAAGCATGATGGGATCACGTTTAATTCGTTAATAGCATACCAACCGGCGATTCTACTAACCTGACTTCAGAAAAAACATGCATAAAGAACAAATCCTACAAAGACTGAATGAATTACAAGAGGAAATCAAGGAGTGTTATAAAGCAGAAATAAAAGGAATTTTTGGTTCCTATGCCAAAGGAGAAGAAACCCCTCATAGTGATATTGATGTTTTGGTAGATTTTAAAAAAGGAGCAGATTTGTTAGATTTTACAGGGTTGAGTATTTTTCTTGAAGAGAAGTTACAACACAAAGTAGACATAGTTCCTTTAGTCTCTCTGCGGGAAGAGATCCGGGAAAATGTTTTAGCAGATGCCATTTATTTATGAGGGATCTTACACTTTACATAAAAGACATCCTGGCAGCAAAACCAACTTCACAAGAACTGAGTCATGGAAATCAAATTAACCGAAGCAGAAAAAATCAAAATATCCAACGGCCAGGATATCTATCAAATTTTGCTAGATATCCTGGAAAGAGAAGAAGGACTGGGCATCCATCAAGAGCATTTTTGGGTGGTCGGGCTGGCTCCGGATTATATGTTATTGTTCATTGAATTGGTGGCTCTGGGCACTTCCAACCGTTTCATCGTAGATCCCAGGGAGGTCTTCAACATGGCCGTTCACAAGCATGCCAAATACGTGATTCTGGCCCACAATCATCCCCTCGGCACACTCGAACCCTCAGAAAAGGATCAGGATTTGACCGATCAACTGATGCATGCGGCGGAATTGCTGAACTTGCAGGTCATTGATCACTTGATCGTCACCAAAACAGCCTTTTACAGCTTCAGTCTGATGGGACTGCTGAGCAAATTGGAAAAAAGTAAGAAATATGCCGTTTATTTCATTGAGGAAGAAAAACTTTTAGACAGAGGAGAAAAGAAAGGAGTCCAAAAAGAAAGAATAAAGATGGCAAAAAACGCCATTAATGAAGGATTGCCTCTTGATTTGATTGTAAAATTGACAGGGTTGTCTCAGGAAGAAATTGAAGAATTGTGAAATTCTCGCAGAAATACAATGCGCTTGTGATTTGAAATGCGCTACTGTCTTCACAATATCTTCAGGAGATGCTTGTGCCAATACAATAGCGGGTCAGATGCATTCCAAGAGTTTGACATTTGCTGGATAGTCCCGGAGGGACGATAGGAAATAGCCCAGCGATTTGTCCGATGCGGCGTTCCGACTGGGATTGAATTTCCATCGTGTTTTAGTCCCAGAGGGACGACACTTTTTCACCCAGCGGCAAGAAGTGTCGTCCCTCTGGGACTTAAAGATATTTTGCCATTCTTTCCCATCCATAAATGGATGGGCTACTTTCTATCGCCCTTCCAGGGCTAAGATTCACCATGATTTATTCGCAAGACCAATTTCTTAGGGCATAGGGATCATTTCTGCCGTGATTTCATTAAAACTACTTGAAAGCACACTATTGGAATGCATCCTGATGGGGTCTCCTTGCTGATTGTGAGAGGTCTGCAAATGGAAACGGAACGAGGACGATGGTGCCTATTGTAAATGTTGCCATGCTTCCTGTTCTTCCAAACGATTCCAATCCGACAAGGCACTTTCGCTCAAGATTGCTGTTTCTGGAATGGAAGTATCATTTTCTAACAACTCCTGCATTCTCATCAACATTCCACGTGCCAGTATATTTTGCTCGTCTTCAGTCAGTTCTTGGGCTTTGAGAAATGCCTGTTCCAATAATTGTGTCATAATTCCTCATTGTATAATAGTGTCCTCCGGATATGCATAGAATATGGAGTATAGTCATGATATTGACCTCTTTTTGTTATTCTCACATGTGGAAACAGCGTTCCTCTCCTTGGGGAGAGGACAGGTGAGGGGATTGATGAAAGCTTAATAAAACTCTACACAATACCTCGAAAAACGTCAAATATTGGATTCATCCTATCCGTCTTTGATTTCCTGCCGATAGCTTTCTAAAAATTCCTTTAATTTTGGAAGATCAGGTCGCTTCAATGATGTGCCAAGCTCGATGGCCTGTTCCAGTTTTTCAATGGCGGTGGAATGATCATTCATTTGCTTGTACAACAGCCCCATATTCCAATAACAACTTAATAGTTTGGCTTTATCTCCCAATTTTTCACAGAGCTTTGCTTTCTTCTGTTGTAGTGCCATGGCCTCATCGAGTTTCCCCCAAGCCTGAAGAATCACAGCCTGATTGTTATAACAAACAGAAAGTCCCGCTTGATCTCCTAATTCCTCGCAGAGCTTTTCTTCCTTTTGATGCAGTGCCATGGCGTCCTCCAGTTTCCCCCAAGCCTGAAGAATCACAGCCTGATTGCCATAACAAGCAGAGAGTCCCGCTTGGTCGCCTAATTCCCCGCAGAGCTTTTCTTCCTTTTGATGCAGTGCCATGGCGTCCTCCAGTTTCCCCCAAGCCTTAAGAATCAAAGCCTGATTGCCATAACTTAGGGAAAGTCCCGCTTGGTCTCCTAAGTCCTCTTTCAGCTTTTCTTGCTTCTGAAGCAGCGCCATGGCCTCATCAAGTTTCCCCCAAGCCTTAAGAATCAAAGCCTGATTGCCATAACTTCGCGAGAGTCCGGCTTGGTCTCCTAATTCCTCGCAGAGCTTTTCTTCCTTTTGATGCAGTGTCATGGCTTGCTCCAGTTTCCCCCAAGCCTGAAGAATCAAAGCCTGATTGCCATAAGCAACATAAAGTCCTACTTTATCCCCATCTTTTTCCTGGTCTTTCAAGTAGACAGAACCCAACTCATAAGCCCACTGCAAACGACCGGTTCGCCGTAAGTGTATCCAAAATTGATCATACAACGATTCTGTATTTGAAGGGTTTTGCTGCAAACCCGCAATGAGGGCATTGATCTGAAATTGTAGGGTTCTGTGTGCTTCGATGGATTCATTGGAAACGACCAGGGTTTGATAGAGAAAGGCTTGCAGAGACTGCCTCTCCTTTTCCAGTGACGCTTCTCTGAGCAGGTTTAAAAGATCCGTATGCAGGCGGATTCTTTCTACGATTTTCTCCTCTCCAAAAATAGACAAACGTTGTTTTTCCAGAAAAAGCAGACCGAAGTTTTTAATCTGGATTAAGGCATGTTGAATATCCTCATCCGGGCATTCTTGCTGTTGCCATTGCATCAGATATTCCGCTTCGATTCCCTCGTCGGCACAAACAGTCAATTTGTTCAAAAGGCTACGAGCAAAAACCGACTCTTGTTCCAGTTGCTCCAAACAATGTTCGAGCAACGGACGAAGTTGCCGAATGTTCGCTTCATCTTCCGCATAATCAGGGCGAGGCTTTTGCAAACCCCGCTCATTCAGTTCTGCAAGCAGGGCCTGAGGAGTTGTTCTGGAAAAGTCAGACTGTCTTAAGGAATTGGCCGCCAAACGAATGCCGTAGGGGCGTAAACCCAAATGTTCAGCCAATTCTTTGTAATCAGTTTCTTGCGCTGCATTGAAATCATCGTTCAGCACGATTTTGAACAGTTGGATGGCTTCATCCAGGGAAAGTTTGTCCAGCTCTAAAACTCGATTTTTTGTCAGCTTTTTGGCAAGGGCAAAATTTCGTGTGGTGATCAACGTTTGCCAGTACAAATTATCTGGTATCAACAAAGTCACATCAGCGTTCCATACATCATCGAGGACTAAAACCCCACTGCCCCTGGAAAAATGATGTTGCAGGGCTTGCCTCAATTGATCCTCAGCCTGAATGCCGCTGATGTCTTGCCCCAAGCGGCTCAAAAATTCGATGCCTGTCTCAAATGCTGAACGTTCACCGACAAAGATTTCCACAAAGGTGTGTTCTGTCTGGTGTTGCTGGACAAACTTGTGAGCCAGAAAGGTCTTGCCCATACCGCCAGCCCCCTGTACTGAAACAATGGCTAGGGTTTTGGTTTTTTGTTGCTTAAACAGTTCGTCTTCCAGCCAAGTTAACGCTTCACTTCGTCCGACAAACTCGTCCAATTCTCCCAACCGCAAATCTTGAAAAGGGAGTTGATCCAACTCTTTTTGGGGAGGCGATTCAGGATTAGGGTGATGGTGAATATGGGTCGATCGGTCTATTGTTGTTGGGTTATTGTTGCCTGTCACCGTGACAGAGGTATGATCATCTCCGGTAGTTTGAACATTTTGTGCAAGCGTCTTATTTGACAACTCGGCTTCAATTTTCTTTTGTTTATTTTCGTCATAACGATTCAGCAGCAAAAGGCTCAATCCCAGGCCGAACAAAACGCTACTGGCGATGTAGTCCACATTCGTATCTAGCGTTGTGCCGAATTCCTGATTAAACAGCGCATAGACGAGCGGTTCCCACCATTGACGGGCAAATGTGCCGATTCCTGCAACAAACAGAAGCACTGTGATTCTCTTCCGATAATCGGGTCGGATTTTTAATAAAAAATCGAGAATGTCCTTGAGCATGTCGGGTTCAATGGAAGCGATTGGAACCAAAAAATTAAGAGATCACAACCAACCGTTGAGTTCTATCACAATTTCGCATCAACATTCAATCACTATTAAAAAAGGGGACGGGCTTATTTTTTGTTTTGCCTATAAAAATAAATCTGTCTTTTTTCACCTACGATGTTGACAAATGTCAACAATCAGATTAGTTTAAATCAAACACACAATTGACATTTTTTGATCGAAGGACAACCTGGCTAAGTACAGCTAATCAGAAATAAGTGTTCAAATTCTTGTTGTTATTCAATTTTTATGGTAGCGCAGCATCCAGGAACGCCTGCCGGACTGACCGCGCCTTA
>JANQHV010000569.1 GCA_028282505.1 SAR324 cluster bacterium
GAACTTAGTGCAACATTGTCAATCTTCTCTTACAAAAAATGGAAAATATTAGATATAATGCACCTGGATCTGAAAGGTTTGATCATGACTTTGCCAATCAGATAGATGTTTTTCATCTAGTTTTAGCAATGTGATAAAAGATTTTCATCTTGCCTACCCATGAACATACATTAAAATAAATAATAGGCGGAGGGTATAAGTTTAGGAATTAAGAATCAGAAGGAACATATGACTATTGAAGTGGAACACAATGGGAAATTAATTTCTATTATTATTAAAAATTCTTATGCAAAAGAAGGAATTTCCTTTTTCACACCAGATGAGTTTTCCCAACAATTAGCGTATATGCGGCATTCTGCCGGCAAAACCATCCTTCCTCATTTTCACAATCCGGTACCCCGCGAAGTGATTTATACGCAAGAAATATTGTTCATTAAAAAAGGAAAGTTGCGTGTGGATTTTTATGATGATGAACAAAGTTACCTGGAAAGCTATATTTTAGAGGCAGGAGATGTGATTCTTCTTGCCAGTGGTGGGCATGGGTTTGAAGTGTTGGAAGAAATCGAGATGATTGAAGTAAAACAAGGTCCCTACATCGGTCCATCAGAAAAGACGAGATTCTCTGGTATCACACCAGACCAGGTGAAGATAAAAACATAGCAGATCAAAGAAAACTTGCTTTAGTGAGAGCGAAACCACATACAGATTCAGGCAAAATATTAGTGAGATCATCATCTTTCATTTCTGTTCTTCAAATCCTTTTTATTATTATTGCCACAGGAGCCTTTCTTTTTTCGGTATGGATTCTTTGGCACATTCCTCTATATGGGGATGACCTGTGGCACCTTTCCTCTCTGAGAACCCTTTCATTTTGGGAACTTTTAACCAGTCCTGTTTTTGGAGACAGTAATCACATTCCTGTTTTTCACCTGTGGATGTGGCTGGTTAGTTTCTTTCCCCTTGATTTTCCCTGGATGCATCTCATTCAGGCTATTTTGTTATGCTTGACTTGTGTCTTAATCCATCTTTACCTGCGGCAAATGGAAATCCCTTCCTGGATTCGCTGGATGGTCACGGCTCTTTTTTTGACAACTCCTACGATTGGTGAATCCATTTATTGGACATCGGGAACACACCTTTGGTTAGGGTGCATCTGGGTTTTGTTTGCTTTCATTTTCCTGCCACGTACCTCTAAAAATAGCCGTTTCTGGCGTTGGTGCAGTGCCTTTGCCTGTATTCTGCTCACCATGATGACAACAGAGTTATTATATGGTTTCTGCGTTCTTTTCATTGGTCTATTGGGGTTGAAATATCGCAAAAATCCTTACATATTTTCAGGCTGTTTGATCACCGCACTGTTGATGATTAGCATCGTGGCATATCGCAACCATCTGGTGACTGGAAACTGGTTACAACTTTCTCTAGATAGAGACATCAATCGTATCTTTTTAATCCGTGAAGTCTATATTTCTTTGTATGAGATTTTGGCCCATACTCATCCTTTACCGCTGCTGGAACAGTTTTCCAGAACTTATTTTGTCCGCCAGAAGCTTTCAGAAGGGTGGCTCTTTTTCCATCTTTGCTGGTATACCTTGATCTGGTTTATCATTTTACAAAGAAAAGGTCGCAATGGTTGGGATCTCTTGCTTCTGACATTTGTCACTCCCTTGATGATTATTGCGGCCAATGCTTTGCTCCATGAACGTTACCTGATTGCAACCATTATTGGAAATGTCATGGCATTGGCGATTTTTATAGATTGTTTTTCCAAAACTTCGTGGAAAAAGTGGTACCCTGTGATAGGAATCATTGGCATTTTGGTGGCTGTACTCAATATGCATACCTCCATACAAAGAACCATCAAACATTGGGGAAAAGATGGAATTCGCTATCAGAATATTATTGAACTTGTCAAGCAGGAGCAGCCTGATAAGGAGCACCCGATTGGTTTGGTCGATTCACTGTCTAAGCAATTTTCTCAGCCCAAAAATCGAGAATGGTGGGCGGCACCTTCCAATACTCTGTATGAATTACAATTAGTTTTTTCGAAGATGAATCTTCCTCATTGTGTCTATGATTTGCTAAAGCAGCAACCTTTTGAAGGACACAAATACCGTTCTGCCCATACATGGAGTGTGCTCAATCTCAAAGAAAGCTGTCCCTGGCCACCAAAGGAACTCCGTTGTTTCAAATACCATGAAACTGGGATGATGGCAGGAGAGTTTCGTCCTTATACAGGAGGGGTGAAATTTGCATACCTTCCAGACAACAACTCTTCTGAATTGGAAGAGTTGCCGGTTACGTGTCTTTGAAAAACTACTCACTGAATAAATATCGATTTAACAAAATGAAAGTTTATTTTCACATCATTTTAATGATCATTGGTTTGCTGGTCATGGCCTGTCAATCCAACAAATCGTCCTCAACAGATTCTCAAACTCCGGATGTCTCTGATTTTTTCACTGCCCCTTCTTCGCTGCGAACGATCAGTCCTGTTTTTGAAGTACCAGAAAGCAGTCTTCCATCAGATGCAATAGAATATGTCAGTTTGAAAGTTCCCTTGTACGATTCTTTTCAAGAAACGGATGCTCATTTGATTTTGTTGGGTAATGGAGAAACGATTCTCATTGATTACTCTGATGAAAATTTTATGGAAAGCATTATCATTCCATACTTAAAACAACGTGGCATTCAGCAAATTGATCATCTCATCAGTACCCATTTCCACAAAGGTTCTCACGATTTCCAAATAGGTAGTGGTTTGAGCACACTGATGCAACAATTTTTAGTGAAAAGGATTTATGCAACACCTTTGATTGAAGCCTTTTCCCAAAAAGAACAGCAAATCATTCAAGAACTGCGTGCCAGTGCAATAGAACAGGGAATTGAATGGAATGATTTATCAAAAGGAGACGAAATCAAATTATGGGAAAATGAAGTAGTGCTGCGAGTCCTCTCAGTGCAAGACGGCAATTCGCCAGAAAACTCTTTTTTTAATATCCGTTTTCAATACCAGGATTTTTCGATTTTGTTTTTGAAAAGTACCTGGGCACAACAAGCATGGACTCTGGCCAAAAATGGATTCAATGTTGCTTCTACTGTTTTAGTTTTAAATCACACCCCTCCAGATGATTATGACGCTTATGCTTCCCTGTTCGAAGCAATCGATCCTGTGATGATTGTTCTTCCATATGCAGAGAAGTTTCTTTGGCATGTCGAAGCAAATGACAGTCACCATCAATTCCTTCAAAATTGGAATGAGAGAGGAGTACCAGCCTTACCTGTTTCGTGGTATGGCAACATCACGGTAAGATCCGATGGACAGACAGCCGTTTATTATACAGATCGTGAGTTGCTGCTGAAAGATGCGAAACCCTCCCTGTCATTATTCACAGATGTTTCAACAGAAGCGGGTTTGACTGGCTTGGGCTCAGATGCGCCCTGGGGTGATTATGATGGTGATGGCGACGAAGACTATTTTGTCTATACCAATAATGGTGACGGTACTTTTTCTGCCAATGAACAACTGCAATCCGTCATTGAGCACACACGAGGAATTTCCTGGGGAGATTTGAATGGAGACGGTCGGTTGGATTTATTTGGTACTTATTATCAAAAAAATTCGATCCTGCACCCTTATGTGGAACAGCAAGCCGATGGCACATTTATGCAACAATTCCAGGAATACTTTGAAGGATTGCAAACAGGTACGACTCTCAATGAATGGTCAGGAGAAACAAATGCCTGGGCTGATATTGATGGTGATGGCGATTTAGATCTTTTTGTGCCCTGGTATCATTACCAGGACCCAGGAGGTTCTTTTCTATTTATCAACGAATACCCCGTTCTGAAAAAAGAAGAAGAGATTAGAGGAGTCGCCCCGCCATTAGAAGATAGCTGGCCTCGTGTGGAAGGTGTACATTTTGTTGATTTGAACGAGGATGGTTACCTTGATTTGTACACCACCAGTCATCTATTTTTGAATGATGGCCAGGGTTTTTTCACCGATCATCGAGAAGAATGGGGGGCTCCTGTCACCTTCGATGAAGGCGTTTATTTTCTGGATGTTGATCTTGATGGAGATTTTGATCTGTTCCTCAATAGCCCCAAGCCCTATTTACTCCGCAATATTGGTGGACAATTCGAGGATGTTTCTCAAACATCAGGCATAGAAGCCCTGGAAGTTTTACCCTTCCAATGGCAACATGTTTTTTTTGATGTGGATTTGGACAAAGATCCTGATCTCATTTGGATTGGAAAAGAACCTGAAACAGAAGTGTTGTCATTGTATTACCTGGAAAATCTGGGAGAGGCTGTGTTTGCCAAGCCTCGCCTGCTGGGGAATGTGGAATTTGGAGGTTTGAGCTTTGCCGACTATGATTTAGATGGCGATTTGGATTTAGGAATTGGGGGAACCCGATTATGGAAAAACAATTGGATGGAAAACCATCCAGATACTCCAAAACCTCTTCGCATCAAAGTCATTTCTCCCCAAGGACACTTTACCGAGTTTGGTGCCAGTGCTTTTTTGTATGAGTATGATGCCTCTGGTACTTTGTTGAGCAAGCAAGTGCAAGCAACTGATGGAGGCAGTGGTTACCTGCAACAGAACCAATACCCCCTTTACTTTGCGGTCCAATCGGATCTGTTTTATGAAGTGGAAGTCAGCCTACCCACTGGAATCGAGCGAGGGCCACGTCGTTTTCAGACGGAACGTACATCAGGGAATAATCTCATTGGCAAAACCATGATTATTGGTGAGGATGGTGTTCATTCCCTCGAATCTTATTGAACTCTTGCGAGGTCTCATACCAAGTTGCGTTTAAAAAAGTGACATTCCAGAGTATTTTGTCATTCTGAGCTTGCGAAGAATCTCAATCATTTCAAAGAGATCCTTCGACAAGCCG
>JANQHV010000571.1 GCA_028282505.1 SAR324 cluster bacterium
AAACTGACCTGGGTGGCTAAATATCGGACCTTCAATGATGTTTTTCTGACAGTTGGTCCTCCGGTTAATTCACTCGAACAAGCCAAAAAACTGGGAAAAATTGGAGTTGAAGCTGGCAATGCGATGGATTTGATGTTAACCCGATGGGGTTTTACCAATCTAGAACGGGCAGATCGGGCAGATATCAACGCACGCAAATTGTCAGCCGGACGAATCGATGCATGGGCATTGACTGATGTTTTGGCGCAGTGGATTTGGAAACGGGTGGGATCGGAGAAAACATTGACGGTGGGGCACCCCTTTCACAGCTCAGACTGTTATATTGTGGCTGGACCGGATTTCCCAGCAGAGGAAGCTAAACTTTATCGTGATGCAATCCATGATATGCTCGCAGACGGAACAATCGAAGATATTTTCAGGAAATACCGATGAAGCGAGAGGAGAGGGTAGCCCCCTTGAAAGAACAAGAGGTAGGCGTAAAAGACTCTAATTTAGGTCAATTGCCTTCACTCGTATGGGAAAGTCTGCCAATCAAACTGGGGCGATACTCGGTGCTGGTCGCCCTGATTCTTGGATTATTGTTCAGTCTGATTCAGGTTGGGATTGATTTTCGGAACGAACGACAGTCCATCGATATTGCAATTCAGCAACATCTGGCCACTCTGGAAAAATCTGCAGCAGAGGCATCTTATCAGTTGGATGTGCCTCAAGGTCAGAGAGTCCTGGAAGGATTATTCGTTTTTCCTTCGGTATACCGTGCTGAAATTATTGATGACTTTGGTGATGTTCTGGTACAAGAAACCAGAGGGGAGCCTGCGGCCTCTCCACGATTCATCACACGTTTCCTGTTGGGAGAGCAGTCATTTCGTCAAATTGATCTTGTGTTTGAACAAGATCTCCCTGTGGGCATAATGCGTATTTGGCTCGATCTCGATCTTCTGACAGAGAACTTTCGAACCCGAGTCTGGTTTATTGTGTTTTCAGGAATATTGCGCAACCTATTCCTTGCGGCTGTACTGGCCGTCATGTTTCATCTATTGCTCGCCAGGCCACTGGTACGGGCCGTTGCCAGATTACGTGAACCATTAGCAAAAGGAGAGGTATGCGATCCTCCCCCCAATGACCACTCACCAATAATCCATCGCAAAGGCAACACAGAAATTCTGACAACGGGTCTGGTCGATATTCCCAGGGCGAACACCTCCGATGAATTGGGGCAGTTGCTCTCTGCCATCAATGAATTCATTCTGGGCCGAGAGCAGGCAATGCAAGCATTAAAAGACAGTGAAGAACGTTATCGGTCGTTGATTGAAAGCCAGACGGATCTTGTCTGTCGTTTTGCTCCTGAAGGGGCATTGATTTTCGTGAATGAGGTGTATTGCCAGTTTTTTAATCAGTCTAAAGAAGAACTCATTGGTGTGAAGTGGCAATCGCTTTTGCTGGATCATGATGCCATTGAAGAAAAACTATCGCAATTGTCTCCTGCTAACCCAATGGTCATTATTGAAAATAGAGTATCTTCCATCAGAGGTGACATCCATTGGGTGCAGTTTGCGAATAGCGGATTCTTTGACTGCGAGGGAAATCTGCTGGAAATTCAATCAGTGGGGCGTGATATTACTGAACGTAAACAATTTGAGGAAGCATTGCGAGAGAGTGAAGAAAAGTATCGAACTATTTTTGAGAATGCTGTTGAAGGTTTTTATCAAAGTACACGCGCAGGTCGTTTTATCAGTGTCAACCCTGCCCTGGCCAAAATTTTCAATTATGCCTCTCCGCAAGAAATCATAGAAAATATCTCTGATATTGCGAATCAACTTTATGCTGATCCTGGAGATCGAGACCGCTATCAACAAATTCTCGAACAGACCAACATCGTCGAGAATTTTGAATTCGAAGCCCGACGCAAAGATGGTTCGCTGATCTGGGTGTCTGACAGTGCCCGTATCTATCGTGATGAACAAGGTGAGATAATCCGTTACGATGGCATTGTGACTGACATCACAGAAAGAAAAAAACTGGAGAATCAACTACTCCAATCCCAAAAAATGGATGCATTGGGAACTTTGGCAGGAGGCATTGCTCATGAATTCAACAACATCCTGGGAGTCATTCAAGGGCAGAGTCATGTCCTCCTCAAACAACTACCAGAAAATAGTGCAGAAAAACAAAAGATAGCCATCATCTCTCAGGCGGGAGAACGGGCAACTGATTTGGTCAAGCAAATTCTTACTTTCAGCCGAATGGATGAGCTTCAGCACAGTGTCCAGGAAATACCCGCTTTGCTCAAAGAATCCCTTAAAATGATCAGAGCGACTCTACCGGCTACCATTGAAATCCAACAAAATATTGCAATGGATTGTCCACCCATCCTGGCTGATCCTACGCAAATCCATCAAATTATTATGAATCTTTGTACCAATGCATTTCATGCGATGGAAAAGGATGGAGGAGTGTTGCGAGTGTCTTTACAACACGAGCAATATGAAAAATGGCATGTTTCCTGGCCTGATTTGGAACCAGGTTCTTATTTAAAACTGACTGTCCAGGATTCAGGTTGCGGTATCCCAGATGATATCAAAGCGCATATCTTTGATCCATTTTTCACAACAAAAGAGGTGGGCAAGGGCACAGGAATTGGGCTCTCTGTGGTGCATAGTATTGTTAGCCAACATGGCGGAGCCATCATGGTGGAAAGCCAGGTGGCCGATTCATCAAACCGATCAGACGGGGTTGGTGGTGATCCGCATTCTGGAGGTTCTACTTTTCACATTTATTTTCCTGCTGTTCAAGAGACAATCATGGAAGAGAAAATAGCAGAAAAAGAACCCCTGACTGATGGAATGGGAAAAATCATGGTTGTGGATGATGAGCCGTTTTTGGCGGGGACTCAAAAAATTACTCTGGAAGAATTTGGATACGAAGTAACCGTTTTTCATGACGGATTGCATGCCTTAGCTGCATTTCAGGAGAAACCGGATCAATTTGATTTAGTCTTCACCGATTATACCTTACCTCAATTAACAGGTGATAAATTAAGTCAGGAGTTTTTGAGAATCCGACCAGATCTTCCAATTATTCTGACAACTGGGTACAATCCTGATATATCAGAAGAAAAAGCCAAAGCGCTTGGCATTCGAGCGTTTATGATGAAACCTATTGACAACGATGAACTGGTGCGAACCATTCAGAAGCTGCTTGAAAAATAGGAAATTTCATAAAAAATCGTCTTCCTGGAAAAATGAGTACTCCCTCCCCATATACAAACACTCCTGATTGTGCAATGGTGGCATAGTATTTTCACTATGTTTTTATAAAAAATTCACTTTTTGCAAAAAATAGGCGTATATGCATTAGAATAAGGAGAGTCATCATGAAAAAAAATATGGCAATTTGTTGGAGATTATCTCTATTGGTTTTAATATTGCTCACCTTCAGTTATAAGATTACGGATGTCTATGCTTCGTCGGAAAAAGAAACCCTGGTTTTTTTAACATGGGCTGATTATATGGATCCTGATCTGATTAAACGTTTTGAGGAAAAATTTAATACTAAATTAAAGCAAGTTTATTTTGAATCAGATGAGCAGAGAGAACAGAAATTGGCACTTACGTCGGGACAAGGATATGACCTGGTTGTGGTCAGTGGTGCCTATGTGGCCGCTCATACCAAACGTCAATGGATTGCCCCATTGGACTTTTCTCAAATTCCAAACATTCAACACATTGCACCACGTTGGAGAACGGCATTTCCAAAAACAGAAAATTACACGGTTCCTTATTTCTGGGGAACCATCGGAATTACCTATCGTAAAGATTTGGTATCAGGAGAAGTAAACAGTTGGAAACAATTGTTTCAACCAGACGAAAGTTTGCGTGGCAAAATCGGCATGTTCAATGATTCGAAGGAAGTCATTGGTATTGCCTTGAAAGCCTTGAATTACTCGATCAACAGTAAAGATCGGAAAGAATTGACGGAAGCAGAAAAATTATTGATCACACAAAAACCGTTTGTCAAAATGTATTCTACGGGGGATTTGGTGCCCAAAAAGGTCATGGTTGAAGGAAAGGTTTGGATGGGGATGGCCTATAATGGAGAAGCTTTATTGTTGCAGGAACGTCATCCAGAAATCAGATTCGTTGTACCAGAAGAAGGAACGGGGCTTTGGGTTGATTATTTGGCTGTGATGCAAAGTTCCAAGAAAAAAGAATTGGCTATGGCTTTCATTAATTTTTTGAATACCCCCAAGAACGCTGCACAATTAGCCTCTTTTCTCAATTATGCAACTCCCAATCACGCTGCTGAAAAGTTTATGCCTCCTGAGTACTTGAAGAATCCCCTCATTTATCCTAATCAGGAAGTCCTTGCCAAATCCGAGTTTTTCAAAAAACTTTCACCAAGAAGTGAACGAAAAAGAAATCTTATCTTTTCAAAAATCGTTCATTAGGATCAATAAATGCCACTGAGAGAGAAAATATTAATCACCTTGACTCCTTTGTTGTTTTTGCAGTTTTTTATTCTGGGATGGATTGCCTATGAGCGTCTGAAAAGTATTTCTCAGCAAACAACTTTTGAGCAAATGAACACTCTGGTGAATCAAGTATCACTGCATGTAAAATCTGATTTGGAAAGCCTCAGTGCCAATATTGAACTCTTTTCCAACTCAGAACTGCTCCAAAAATACATGTTTGCTGATGAAGAAGATCGCTATGGTATCTGGCAACGACCGTTGCTCACGTTGTTTTCAAGTTATATCACAGCCTATCCTGACTATTATGAAATTCGGGTGTTGTTGCCAGATGGCTACGAAGATACTCGCTTTACGATGGGAGACCTGCCTAATGTTCAGGAAGAAGAAGGAGAAAGTATTTACTTTCAGGAAATGGCACAATCCAAACATACCCTTGATATCAACCTTTACCGCAACCCCGATAATCAAGAAATTGCCTTTCTTGCCTACAAAAAGTTAATCCTGCGAGAAACCTATAAAAGTACTTTGGACGAGCCGACATTGAGAGGATATCTTGTCATTACCAAACGACCAGAATTTATTGAACAACAAACCAGAGAAAGCCGTATTGGAAAAAATGGCTGGCTGTTTTTCACCAACGATCAAGGAATTATTTTGTTTCATCCCGATGAACAGCAAGCTGAGCAAGCCTTGTCCAATGATTTGTTTGAGCGACTGGTTCAAAATGCAAAATCCCACACAGTTTTCAAAGAAACCTATCAAGGACAAATGGTTTTTTTTCAAGGTGTGCAACTGCACCCTCATTTGTTTTTGTTTGCAGTACTGCCTGAGAAAGAAATACTTTCAGACAGTCAAACATTGGGCATTATTGTGGCCATCATTACATTTGCAAGTATCTTCATCACAGGAGGAGTGTTTTTTATATTAATGAATTTCTTGTTGATCCGTCCCATTCGGCAGCTGGATCAGGCCACCAAAGAAATTGCCAGCGGCAACCTGGATGTTCATCTGGACATAACAACTCAGGATGAAATTGGATCACTCGCTTCAGAATTTAACAAAATGGCTTCTGATCTGAAAACCTCTCATAAAAAGCTGGAAGAAATCAATGAAGCCTCCAGTCGGTTTGTGCCGATTCAATTTTTACATCTGCTTAACAAAGAGAATATCATTGATGTGGCACTTGGTAATAATACTCAACTGAACATGTCGGTTTTGTTTTCTGATATTCGTGCATTTACGACGCTTTCCGAACAGATGAGTCCTGAAGAGAATTTCAAATTCCTCAATTCTTACCTCAGCCAGATGGGGCCGATTATCAGAAAATATAATGGCTTTATCGATAAATACATTGGCGATTCGATTATGGCTCTTTTTGATAAAGGTCCGGATGATGCGGTACTTGGTGCCATTGATATGTCGCGAGAATTGGCAGAATACAATCAGGGAAGAAAAAGTGCGGGTTACCCCGCCATTCAAATTGGGATTGGCATTAACACCGGCGACTTGATGCTGGGAACCATAGGAGAGCACAACCGTATGGAAGGAACTGTGATCAGTGATGCCGTGAATCTGGCCTCACGCATCGAAGGAATGACAAAAATGTATGAAGCCTCGATTTTGATCAGTGAGCAGACATTTAACCATTTAATCAAACCCAGCCATTACTCCATTCGAGTGTTGGATCGAGTGAAAGTGAAAGGTAAATTAGAATCAGTGACAGTTTTCGAGGTGCTGGATGGTGAATCTCCTGAACTGCGAGACAAAAAGCTAAAGACACAAAATCGGTTTGAAGAGGCAATCACCTTATATGGACTTATGAAATTTGAGGAAGTGATCCAAATCATGAAAGAGGTGCTTGTGCAGTGTCCTGAGGACATGGCTGCCAAAATTTATATTGAACGCTGCGAATCGTTTCTGAAAGAAGGAGTCGGTGAGCATTGGACAGGCATTACTGAATTATACATAAAATGAATAAAGCTATGAACAACTCAAATCAATTGAAAATTCTACACTTGCTCAGCCAACGGCCTGATTCAACAGGCAGTGGTATTTACATACAGGCGATGATTCGAGAAGCCAGGGCGTGCGGCTATGGGAATTATTTAGTGGCTGGCATTCATTCTGATGGTGCGGATTATACCGACTGCATTGAACGAGAAAAATCCATGTTCGTGCAATTCCATAACGCCGATGTGGCTTATCCTATCCCAGGCATGAGCGATGTCATGCCCTACGAAAGCACCCGATTTTGTGATCTTTCTGAAGAGGATCTCTGTGAATACGAAGAGGCTTTTTCCAAAATCATCCGAAAGGCTGTCTACCAGTTCCAGCCCGATATCATTCACAGCCACCATTTATGGATTGTCAGTTCACTGGCTCGTCAACTTTTCCCGGATATTCCAATGGTGACGAGTTGTCATGGCTCCGATTTACGACAATTTCAAAATTGTTCTCACCTTCAGGAAAAAGTGTTGGCAGGATGCCAGGGAATTGACAGAGTCATCGCTTTAAGTGAAGCACAAAAAAATGAAATCATCCGCTTGTACCAGTTGGCCCCTGAAAAAATTGTTATTGCCGGTGCTGGTTATAATGACACTTTGTTTTATTTAGACGCAAAGCCCAAAGCTGATCCTGTGCAATTGGTTTATGCCGGAAAGCTGAGCTATGCCAAAGGCGTTCCCTGGTTTTTACGGGCTTTGCAATCCATCCCATCTCCTGCCTGGCAGTTGCATCTCCTGGGCAGTGGGAGTGGAGAAGAAAAAGAACATTGTCTCAGGTTGGCCAGGGAAGTGGGAGACCGGGTTCGAGTTTATGGGGCAGTTCCGCAACAAGATTTAGCTCAGGTCATGAGACAGTCTCATATTTTAGTGTTGCCTTCTTTTTTTGAAGGTTTACCCCTGGTCATTCTGGAAGGCCTGGCCAGTGGTTGTCGAGTGGTTGCTACCGATCTACCAGGAATTCAGGAAATCATTGGCGATTCGCATACCGAATTGATTACTCTGGTCAAAACACCACGCTTGCGTTTCATGGATCAGCCATATCAGGAAGATGAATCTGCCTTTGAAGAAAATCTGAAAGAAGCCATTCAACAACAGATAAATGCGGTATCCAGAACTCCAAACATTGATTTATCCCCCATTCAGGACAAACTCGATGCTTATACCTGGACGGGTGTGTTTCAACGGGTCAAAGAAGTTTACTGGAGATGCGAAAAAGACTGGATGAAAAATCATCACAGAGGCAAGTGAATGATGAATTTTGTCCCTTGGCCTGGTGTTGATTCAAGGGTCATTGCGCCTTGATGGTTGGCAGTAATGATGAAATAAGAAACCGACAAACCCAATCCTGTTCCGCTTCCCTTCTGTTTGGTCGTAAAGAAAGGCTCAAAAGCACG
Organism: SAR324 cluster bacterium; assembly: GCA_028282505.1. Taxonomy (GTDB): domain Bacteria; phylum SAR324; class SAR324; order SAR324; family NAC60-12. Next base: position 7,869 of record JANQHV010000571.1, read on the forward strand.
TTTACAGGTTATTTCATCCATCCCCTCTCCGTTATCTTCAACTTCCAGCCGAACTCTTTCGTCTTCTTGTTGAATTCGTAAAATGATTTGTGGAGTGTTATTTTGAAGGCTGTTTGCATCTGTTGCACTGTACATGGCTTGAGCAGCGTTATTGAGTAGATTGAGCAATACTTGCTGTATTTCTGTCAAGATACAACGAACTTGAGGAACATTATCGTCGAACTCCCGGATAATTTGGATATCACAAAAATGGTATTGTTTTTTTAAATTATAATCCATGCCTGCCAACTCTATTGCTCTGTTGACCAATTCTACCAAATCAACAGGCTCTTTTTCAGCATCGCTATGTTGGCTGAACTGTAGCATATTAGCAACAATAGAGGCTGTTCTTTGGGTCGCTTCTTTGGCATATCCCAAAAGTGTAAAAACTTTTTGTTTTTCCAGATATGCACAAATCTGATCTAACTCAGCATGACATTCATGAGCAACTTCTTGATTTCTGGGCATCTCCGCTGAAGTACGCTGCAAGATATTCTGTATGCTCTGTAAAGTTATGTTTAATGGATTATTGATTTCGTGAGCGACCCCTGCTGCCAGTCCCGCAACCGATTTCATTTTTTCTGTTTGCACCATCATTTCTTCAAAACGCATCCTCTCCAGAATATGTTGATAATAACGGAGCGCACAGGTGATCACGGTGACAAATCGCTCTTTTGTCAGATCCATTTTTTCTAAGTAATCATGAATACCATAGTGTTTGGCCACTTTGCTCGGGCTCCATCCTTTAAAACTCTCACCCGTTCTTACGATAATCCGAGCTGTGTTATTTTCAAGAGTATTTCTGACATAGTCGATGAATTCAAATCCTGATTCCGTTGTTTCCATCACAATATCCAATATGATCAAAGCGATATCAGTGTTGTCTTTCATTGCCTGCTTGGCTGCTTCTGTTGTGTCAGTACTTAGAATTTCTATCCCCTGATCAAGCAACTTCAGATTCTTGAGCATGATTTCCGTCAATTCGAGAACACTTGGATCGTCATCAACTACCAGAATTTTCCACATAATACCTCAACGTAAGGAGCTTTGTCATTGTACAACTAATGCTATTATAACACCATCTGTGTGAAAGCAACAGGATTAGATATAGTAACCACTGAGAGATCAATCAATTGGAACAGCAATTCTATATTTTTATTCAAAAAAAGCTATAATTTTTGGAATATATTTTAAGGGTTTAAAAAATTATATGAATCTGATACCAAGTTGCGTTTAAAAAAGTGACATTCCAGAGTATTTTGTCATTCTGAGCTTGCGAAGAATCTCAATCATTTCAAAGAGATCTTTCGACAAGCCG
>JANQHV010000572.1 GCA_028282505.1 SAR324 cluster bacterium
CGGCTTGTCGAAAGATCTCTTTGAAATGATTGAGATTCTTCGCAAGCTCAGAATGACAAAATACTCTGGAATGTCACTTTTTTAAACGCAACTTGGTATAAGGTTTGGGATATGTATACAAAAATTGAGAATCTGGAAGATCATAAAAACAAATCAGTGGCAAATGCCGTTTCCCAAAATCAGAAAAGGGCAGAGGCGACTTTTCAGTTTGTGGATAACCGACCTGAGGCAATTGCCCAAAGAAAATTGCAAAAGACCGCGGGTAGCAGTGCTCAAGTAAAGCAATTCAAGGATATGCGAAATTTGGCAAATGATGAATCAGAAAATATTATTCAACGTTTGGCAATAGGAAACCACGATGAATATGGAGGTTATCTAAATGGGGATGGAATGATCCGAAATCCTGCAAATGTTGGTTATTTTGTGGGTTTACTCAGGGCAGGGTTGCCGGTGCCAAACGGTGATGATCCAATGACAGCATCTGAAGATATAGAAATGATAGCTACTCCAGATGATGAGGCACAGTATCTAAACGCTGAGGAATACGAGGGCGATGATCAGCCTGCTACTGTGACAAAAAGTGTTCTAAATACGGGGCATCATAGATTTGCTGCCTTTGTAGAAGAAGGCGTAGCACTACCACCTATTGCAAATGCAGGTTACGCTATGCATGGCTACCATTGGAGTGGAGTGCCAGGAGCTGATTATGATTTACAAGATGCTGACATACCAAATTTTAATCCTGTTGCTGTAGAGCCAGAAGTTGCTGTTGCTGACGAAGAGCAGGAAATGGATGTTGTGCCCTATGAGACTTGGCTAGCCGATATTCAACAAAGATTTCAAGACGAATATGCGGATACTGATGTTGAATGGGGTGATTTTGATGCGCCATTTGCCCCAGAATATGAAAGTGGTATGTCTGCGGTTGATTTCTATAATCAGTATATAAGCAATTGGGCTTTTCAATTTTAGCCTATTCGAGTACTCTCCCTCTTTGCAAGGTCACAAGTGTCTCTTAACCATCGAATAATTTACCCATACAACTCTTTAACTTTTTCGCGATCCACTTCTCCTTCTTTTTCTGGCAGGTTTTCTACAAACTCAACCAGACGAGGTTTTTTGAAGCCCGCAATGTGTTCTGCAACAAATTGTATCACTTCTTCTGAGGTCAAGGAGGTCCCTGTTTCCAACTGGCAAATGGCTTTGACGGACTCTCCCCATGTGGGATCAGGCACCCCAATCACCGCACACTGTGCAATTTGAGGGTGTTTTAGCAAAACGGTTTCTACTTCGCCAGGATAGACATTCTCTCCTCCGGTTTTGATCAACTCTTTTTCTGCTTTTCGTTTGACATACCAGAGATAGCCCTGTTCATCGAGTCTGCCAATATCCCCTGTATGGTGCCAACCGTTTCGTTGTGCGTACTGAGTGGCGTCTTCCATGCCCCAATATTCCAAACACACATTGCCTCCCCGCACAACAATTTCTCCTTCTTCTCCAGGAGCTACTGGTTGATCGGCATCATCCACCAACTGGATGGTATTGAAAACACTGGGTCTGCCTGCGGATCCAGGTTGTTCGCTGGCTGGAGCAAAAGTCACAAAACAAGTGGTTTCTGCTTGTCCAAAACCAACCCAGAATTCGGCGCTGGTTTCTTGCCGTAATCGTTCCATATTGGCTGGGCCTTCCAATCCATAGACCATTTTTAAACTTGGCAGAGCCGTCTGTTTGGTTTTGGCAGTATCCAAAATCCGTTCCAGGATGGGAGGGAACGACCCCAGGTATGTCAATTGATGCTGATCAATTTGCTCAACCGCTTTTTCTGCATCAAATTGAGCCATCAATGTGGTATGACCTCCCACATGAAAAGTAGCCCAGGCTCCCATAATTCCAGCAATATGAAACAAAGGCAATACCCCTAAAAAGCCCTCAAGGTTGGCTTTTCCATATTCGGCCATACAGATGGCATTGCAAGTCATGATATTCCCCTGGCTGAGCAATGCCCCCTTGGGCACACCACCAACCGCAGCTGTAGGAATGATGAGGTATCCCTCATCCAAATGAGGCCCAGCTTGAGATAACGAGTCAGTGTTTGGCTCTAGTAAACTGTCGAATGATTTAGCTTTGTCAACTTGATCAATGGAAACCAGATGTTCCAGGGCCAAATTGTCCTGGAGTTGCAAAGCAGTCTCTTCATATTTTTGTTGAAAAATGAGCATTTTGGGGACTACACTTTCCAATAACAGTTTCATTTCTTCTGCAGAGGTTCGGGTATTGATTCCCAGTGCAATGATTCCTGTCTGAGCACAGGCCCCATAGAGCAGCATGTATTCGAGATGATTGTCCAAAAGAATGGCGATGCGTTCTCCTTTTTTTATTCCGGCAGCCAACAAACCATGAGATAAGCGATTGACAAGCTGCAAATATTCAGCATAAGTCCACTGATGACTTTCAAAGCTAAAAGCAATTTTATCTTTGTAAATGCGAGCATTTTCTACAATGCGATCATAGAGATTGTGTTTTCGTAAAGTCATACGCTTCATTCCTTTCTTGTAGATGGCTCTAAAACATACCAGAAATGGAATTGGATATTTTATCCACCAAAACGGGTACAGCTTCTTCAAACTTCAGATTGACCTGCTTGGCTGTGGCAGCAATTCTGGTTTTATGATGCAGAAAATCTTCTGTTCGGCTCGTGGTTTGTTCCTTGTGCACACTGCCACTGCTCCCACTGGAAAGTCTGCCTTCAATTTCAGTGTGTACTCCGCCTTCCACTTTTTCACTCACTTGAATATCGATGACCATTGCATAGTTGTTGACCTTGATCATGGAACCAATGGCTGCACCAATGGCCGCGCCGGCCAAACCACCACCAACCTGCGTTTTCCAGTTGCCATCCGATCCCCCCAGTATGCCTCCAAAACCACCCAGGGTTGCCAGATCGGCAGTCAATGATTTGGATGCTAAGTCAGCATACAGGATATTGGCGTCAATTCGAAACTGCGTCATTTTGGGATTGTTGGTAATCTGGTATCCTTTTCCCCGTAACTTGCGAACAATTTTGGCTTTGATCTGGTCTGCATCAAGATTAGACTGATCCGTCGTATTCCTGATTCGTATCCAAACAATCTGTTTTTCTGGCTCGACTGGCTCCAAAAAGACAGTGTTGCTCATTTTGAGTGTGGTGGTTAATTCACTGTTGTCAATGGCACTGTGCATCCTGCGTGTGCATCCAGAGAATACCAGCCCGGCACATAGACTAAATAAGAAGACACTCATGATAAATTGTTTCCACATACTTTTTCTCCATTGAATATTCTGGGCTTGATCATATCTTCGTCCACTTGATTGTTTTTTTCAAAAGGGACGATGAGGTGGGATTAGAGGATTTATAAGAGCTTCGGGAAACCCTTTTGGTTCAGATCGTAGAAAAAAATATACCATTTTTTTCTGTCAGAATTTTAATTTTCTTTGTATACCATGTTTTCAGGAGCATAACAAATTTTCTTCATTTGTACTCCATTGTCAGATGATCTTGGAAATCATCTCAGAGGATTTGTCACTTTTTAAACGCAGCTTGGTATAAACTCAAAAATTGTTTCAGAACCTTTTTGGAAAAGATGGTTTGTGGCGAAAAATCGATCTCATTGAGCGGATTTTTGAGAAAATTTAAGGCGAATAGTAAGCCTATTTAACGAAAATTTTCTCAAAACAGACGCCAATGAGGCGGTTTTGCAGTAGAGTCAGGTTTTTCAAACAGGTTCTCAGAATATATGCGGGGCAAGGGCACTGCAAACTAAAAGAACGGTGCCGCATGCAGGATTGATGTTTACTACTTTACAATTATGTTTTTTTCATGAAAACTCTATAATAGATGAAGTAAAGGAGACACCTATTTTCTACTTCGCCCGTTGTTGAATGAATCCACACTTTTTTCGATAAGACGGGTAAGATAAAGTAGAGTATGATACAGGTATTATAAAAGCGGAAAAATATATTTGAAGAATGCAGTATGAATCATCATATGAGAAGAAACACTATAGTGACAAACGAGAATGAAATTCGCTTGCAAACGATTCTCGAAACAACAAATGATGGTATTGTGGTCATTGATGAGAAGGGCATGATCGATTCCTTCAATACAGTTGCAGAAAAGATGTTTGGTTATACCAGACAGGAAGTCATAGGAAAGAATATAACCACACTCATCCCCTCTCTCGCCCAGGAAGAAAATCATGGCTATCTGGACAGTTACTTACAAAGGAGAGAAACGCATATCATTGGGAAAAAAACAGAAATGACGGGCATACGGCAAGATGGCTCAGTTTTCCTGTTAGAGTGGATTATTAGTGAAATCAATCTCGGAGATTGTCGTTTTTACACAGCCGTGATGCAAGATATCACTGACCGTAAAAAAGTGGACACTCTGATGAATCAATTGTCACATGCGGTTGAATACAATCCCTCGATCCTGGTGATTACCGATGCCAAAGGAACCATTGAATATGTCAATCCAAAATTCACTGAAGTCACAGGATATACGACAGAAGAAGCGATTGGCAAAACTCCTAATATTTTGAGATCCTCACAAACTCCTACTGACTTGTATCAAGAACTCTGGCAAACCATTACTACAGGAAAAGAATGGCATGGAGAGATTTGTAACAAGAAAAAAAATGGAGATTATTACTGGGCATTGATTTCTATTTCTTCCATTAAAAACGATCAGGGAAAAATCACTCATTATGTCAGCACCCAAGAGGATATTACCATACGCAAAAAGACAGAAAGTGAATTGAATTTTGCGAAAGAAGAAGCCATCGTGGCCAATCAAGCGAAATCTCAATTTCTGGCCAACATGAGTCATGAAATCCGTACTCCTCTCAATTCTATTCTTGGTTTTGCCCAAATCTTACTGAATCAGAACAACCAATATCCTCTTTCGGTCAAGCATCAACACTATTTAGAAAATATCAAAATAGCAGGAGAGCACCTTTCCGAATTGATCAATAATATCCTGGACCTTTCCAAAATCGAAGCGGGGAAAATGGATATCTCCGAAGAGACCCTCAATTTGAAGCAATTATTCAAAGGAATTTATCATGTCAACAAAACACATGCCCTGGAGAAGGACCTCAATTATTCCTATGACTATGATGAAAACCTCCCCAAAGCTGTTTGTTCGGATCGGACAAAACTCAACCAAATTCTCATGAATCTGACTTCCAATGCCATCAAGTTCACTCCAGAAGGCAAGCGAGTTGCCCTTCGTGCGTCCCGAACGGATGATGCTGTTCTTTTTCAGGTGATTGATGAAGGTCCAGGCATTCCACCTGAACGTTACCATCACATTTTTGAGACATTTGAACAGGAGGATAGCTCGATCACTCGAAAATTTGGGGGAAGTGGACTGGGATTGGCCATTACCCGACAAATGGTCAAGCTGTTGAATGGAAAAATTTGGGTAGATA
>JANQHV010000617.1 GCA_028282505.1 SAR324 cluster bacterium
CGTGTCGTCCCATCAGTTTCACCAAGCCTATGCCATTGACAGCGTCCCTTGCTTCGACATGAGCACCGCGGATGACTTCGGCCGCTTTGTCCAGAGCCGTTGCGTATCCGAAGGATAAATCAACGAAAGAAATATCGTTGTCAATCGTTTTAGGGATACCGATAACCGCAATCTGCGCGCCCCGCCGCTGCAATTCTTCGTGTAAGGCATGGGCTCCACGTTGGGTACCGTCTCCCCCTACACAGAATAAAATGTTGATGTTTCGGGACTGCAGGAAGTCGGCCATAACAGTGGGCTTTTGCGGCCCACGTGAGCTGCCTAGCACGGTGCCGCCCAACTTGTCGATAGATTCGACAAAGTCCTTGGTAAGGTCGACTGGTTCCAAACCCGACTCATGGTTCAGTCCAAGATAACCGTTTCGGATCCCCATCACGCGCTGTACGCCGTAGTTTTCGAACAGTTCATAGAACACCGAGCGAATGACATTGTTCAGACCTGGTGATAAGCCGCCACAGGTCACAATTGCGGCAGTCGTGCTGTCTGGTTGAAAAAATATATGCTGTCGCGGTCCCGCTTCTTCTAGAGAGAGTGGTTCGGCACTGGACGATTCGGGATAGACCGTGAGGTCGAACAGAATCCGATTCGAGTCGGACACGTAAAAGTCTGCTTGTTTGTGACTGGCGGATTTGAGGTTCAATGACGAAGGGTACAGGCACTCTCCGAGTGTTGTCACTAATAGATCTTCTTGCTTAATCATCAGTTTTTCCTTTCAGTTAGGTGTCAATCGTATGCCTGGTTTATTCTTGGATCCTCTTTGGGAAGTGTTTTTTCGAGTGTGTTGATCATTTTTTGAAGTTGTTCAACACGTGCTGAAAGTTTGGAATCTTCGATATTAACAAATGATGACCACCAATCAGGCTTAAGTTCCATTGGATTGGGTAAAGAAAATTCTGTTTCTTGTGCATGAACGGAGAATGTCAACCAGAGTATCAGGAACAGCGTTTGTCCAAAAAAACTGACAATGAACTGATCTGGTCTGCGTTTTTTATTTATAAACTCTGTCCCGGTTCAAACTGTAAAGAAGTTTTACTTGATCAAGATATGATCATATGAAAAATAAAGTCATATACAAGCTAAAGAAGGATCAGAGATTGGAAATCCTCAACAACAAATATATTGGCTTGCAACTGGTTCATCCCAAAAGTTATCGTCTAGGCAGATCAGACCATACTCCTTTTTATAAAGTAGGAGTGCTCATTATGTATTTATTTGATGGAACTGGATGATGACTACGATTCCTGAAAAAATAGAAAAGGTGTTACGACTGGCCTTTCTAACGACCTTTGTTATTGGCAACGGGCCACTTCGTATTGGATTTGATGGATATCATAAAAAATGATGATTCATTGTTTGAAAAGTGAAGAAAGAGATGTCAGAATTCTCAAAAAGTGTGAACAGGCATAAGGAAGAACATCTCAAAAAAATCCTGACTAAAATTGAACAGGAGCTGGATGAAGACGAAGCAGAAGAGGTGATTGAAGCATTGGAAGAAATGGCAACAATGGAGAATTGAAAATACTATTTTTACGGATTGTCGGATTGGAAAACAACAAAGCTGTCTGTCGTATGGGGCTGAATAATGTAAATTTGCGGCAACTGAATGAGTGGTTACAACTTATCAGGTAAAGGAGGTTGTGTGTCATTAGAAATAGAAAAAGACTTCTCGAAAGTAGGATTACCACCGGGAACATTGGTGCATGTGGGAGACCAAAAGGTGGATCAAGTGCAAATCTCCATCATGGATTATGATGCCACCAAACTTTGGGAAAGTGAAGTGCCTTCACTAGAAGATTACATGTCTTCAAAAAATTCTCCGTCTGTCACCTGGATCAGTGTCAATGGGCTGCACGATTTAGAGCGTATTGAGGAAATGGGACAATTCTTCGATCTGCATCCTTTGCTGCTGGAGGATGTTGTCCACACGGAACAACGTCCTAAAATGGATGAATTTGAAGAGCACTTGTATTGTGTTGTGAAGGTATGGCTCTACGATAAAATGAATCACCAAATCCAGGAAGAGCAAATTAGTCTGATATTGGGTAATAACTTTGTGATTTCATTTTCGGAGGATCAGAAAGATTTCTTTGATCCTATTCGCAAACGGCTGCGCAAAGGGAAGGGACGTATTCGCAAAATGGGAGCTGATTACCTCCTGTATGCTCTGCTGGATATTGTCATTGACAATTACTTTGTCCTGCTCAAGCAACTGGAAGAAGTAGTGGAAGAAACTGAGGATGAACTCATGAACCAGCCTTCATCGATGACTTTGCAGCAGATTTACCAATTGAAAAAACAGACATTGTTATTGAGCCGATTGATCCATCCTTTAGAAGAAGTTTTGCGCAAATTGATGGGAGGCGAAACGGAATGGATTGCAGATACTACCGTTTTGTATTTTCGGGACCTGCATGACCACTGTAAACGTGTGACCGACACCCTCAATTCCTATCGAGATATTTTGTCAGGTATGGTCGAGATGTATTTATCTCTGATGAGTAATCGGACCAATGATGTGATGAAGATGCTGGCAATTATCGCCACCATATTTATGCCCTTGACGTTTATTGCAGGAATCTATGGAATGAATTTTGAGCACATGCCAGAGCTTAAATCATCCTGGGGCTACCCCATTATACTGACTCTCATGGCATTGGTGGGCATCGGAATGAGCTGGTACATTAAAAGTCGAAAATGGCTATAATCATCTAAAACGATATAGAATTTCCCTTACTGGATAAATTAAGGAATGAATTAAACCAAGAAAGATTGCCATGACAAGCTTTTCAAATGAATTGTCGACGTTAGTATCCGATCAGTTACCGAAATTGTTGGAACCATTTGCTAGAATTTTATTAATTGTTTTGATCATCTTTATCCTGATACGTTTTTCAAAGCGCACCTTGCATTTTTTCAAAAGCAAAGAACTGGTCAGTGACTATATCATTATTGCTTCTGAGAAATGGTTGAAATGGTTGTTCTGGTTGATCGGAGGATTATTGATTTTGCAGCAAATCGGTTTCAGTATAGGTAGTATTTGGACGATTGTTGCGACTTTGCTAGCGATGGTGGCTGTTGGCTTTGTAGCGGTATGGAGTGTGTTGAGTAATTTGCTGTGTACTTTGATTTTGGTGATCTTTAAACCTTTCTCTATCAGCGATGAAATCGAAATTATTGAGCCTAATACCATCTCGGGTTTAAAAGGCAAAGTGATCAATTTTAATGTCATGTTTACAACCTTACAGGAGTTAAGAACAGATACCAAAGAACCTGCTTTGATCCAGATCCCCAATAATATCTTTTTTCAAAAATGCATTCGTCGCTACCAAAAGTCCGAAGTTGTTGTCAGCCTCGAAGAGCACATTGCCGTCAAAATTTCGCAACAGGAAGAAACGCCAAAAACAAATACATGATGGAAGCAGGTTCTTTTAAAACAGAAATGTTGAGAAACAGAGAGAAGGTCGGTCATTCAGTTTTTTTAAAGGGGATTGTTCAGTGCCCCCAATCCTTCTAATTTTCCAATATCCGACTCTTTGGCATGAGCATGTTTTTTCAACATGTGCTTGAAGCTGCTCTCACGGATGTACGAAATGCCCTCTGGTCCTAGCCACCAATCGAGCATTTTGGCAGAAGGCTTGGCAACGGGCCATAGTACTTTTTGGTAGATCCGCACCAGTGGGGTCAGGAACACTCCTAGCCGCAAAGCATTTCTGGAAAAATAGGCTTGGGGGATGATCTCTCCAAAAAAAGTAATACCGACAGAAGAAAAAAGAAACGCCCCTATTCCAGCCATTACCGAATCTGAGCTGTAATGTTCGGATCTATTGGTGATTCATTTGACAAATCTTATGAAAAATCTTATATGCCAGAGATGAAAACAATCCGATATAGACGACAATACAGAGTTGAGAACATACAGTGGGATTATATATAGGCTGGTTAGGGGGGATGTTACAAATTCTTGATGCTAAGCACTTGCCTTTGTGCCTTGTGTGGAGTCAAGAAACTTCTTTATCAAGGTGAATCATCTTTAACAAGAGTCGTACACGTACATGAGTGATTAAATTGAATCGGATAAATTCATTCTTGGAAATCGCCTAAGATGTCCGATAAGAAAGAAATTGATTTAAAGGGAATATGAAATCAATATTAATTGCATCACCAGATAAAAGAGCATGTGAAATCATTCAGGAGACACTTGGAGAAGAGTATACTATTCAAATAACAGACAATTTGGATGGATGTTTAGAACTCTTTCGAGAAAAACGACAAGAGTTCACTTTTATCGATTTGACCTTAATCCATCAGGCAGAGCCAAAAACGAAATATCAGATGAGTGATTACGAACAGGTGCTGAATCGCTTTTACGAAATATTTCCGACAGCATCTATCATCATTTTGTCTCCTCTGGAGTCCATACGTAGTACAGTTCAAGCAGTCAGAGCCGGTGCAACGGATTATTTGTTGTATCCTCTCGATGCGATGGAAGTGAGATATGTGATGGAGAGTGTTTCTGAACACATTCAAATACAAGCCGAGTTGAATGATCTGCGCAAAGAGTTTTGGAAACAGGAATATTTGGGAGTGGTGCACTCCAACAGTCCGGCAATGCAGAAAGTTTTTGATGAAGTGGAGAAGGTGGCTGGTACTGCCATGACGGTATTGATTATGGGAGAAACAGGGACTGGAAAAGGAGTCCTGGCAAAGCTTATTCATGATCACAGTCTGCGTAGTGATAAGCCATTTATTCATCTGCACTGTGGGGCCATCCCAGATACTTTGCTGGAAAGTGAATTGTTTGGACATGAAAAGGGGGCTTTCACTCATGCTGTCCAGCGGAAGCTGGGTAAATTTGAAATTGCTAATGGGGGAACGATCTTTTTAGACGAAGTGAGCACCATGACTCATTCAGCACAAATCAAACTGTTACAGGTGCTACAAGACAAAATTTTTCAGCGAGTCGGAGGGACTGCGGATATCAGAGTCGATGTGCGGGTGATCGCTGCTTCTAATGCGAATCTGCAACAGTTGAGTGAAGAGGGCTCATTTCGCAGCGATTTGTATTATCGTTTGAATGTTTTTTCTGTTGTGGTACCTCCTCTGCGAGAACGTATGGAGGACATTGCTTTGCTGACCCAAGAGTTTTTAAAACGACTCCATCAACGATATGATAAGGTCATCAAAGGACTCCATCCGAATGTCCTCAAAGCCTTTGAAAACTACCACTGGCCTGGCAATATCCGGGAACTGGAAAATCTGATTGAGCGTGCTTATATTTTGGAAAACACTTCTTTATTGACACCAGAAAGTTTACCCAGCGATTTGTTTAATTTCGATCAAACTGTTGCTGAGAGTCCTCTAAAGATCTCAGCTAATTTAGCCGAGGCGCGAAACAAAGCAATTGAAGCCTTTGAATACCAATATTTGAAAGAGTTGTTGCTTGAGCATCATGGACGAATAAACCAATCTGCTCAAATGGCTGGAATCACTCCTCGTCAGCTTCATCGCATGCTTACTAAATATTCGATCAATAAAGATGAATTCAAAAACAAACACTTTTAATACCAGACATGATGTGTCTGATATAGGATTATATTGAGACATATGATGTCCGAATTTTGGGCAACACTTAATTTAATGACCTTCCTAGTTCAGCAACTTGCCAAGCCCAAAACCCCAACCTGTATCTCCTTTCATAGTATTATCATCAAGGATAACACAACCGCAAAGAACCGAGTACCTTTGTGGAATATGTGGTAGAAGGACCACTATTCCAGCATAGCTCCATAATCGTATGGGAGGTTGGAGAACGGCTGATCATTGCAGCCATTTTGAGTGCTTTATTATGGTTGTGTGTTTTTTGGGCACTGGGGTGATCTATGATTTGCTTGAATGAACTGACATTAAAATACCATCGCACTACTGCAGTCAGCAACATTTTAGGTACGTTTGAGCCAAATGCGTTGACGGCCATTGTAGGGCTTAATGGGGCAGGGAAAAGTACATTGCTCAAATTGGTCGTTTGTTGGAAATACTCTTCGATGTGAGAGAAGTGCTAAGCACCCTGTCTCTATCCCCCTTCAAAAGAGAATGTTGATGAGAGAGTACAAAGACTTCCCTTTTGAAGGGGGTGACGAGGAGACTCAGATGCTAATATTGTTTTTTGCTGTGTTCTTAGAAACCAATCGATTGTCTGTGTTTCTCCTAAAAAACAAACATTGATAAATCCATGATGGAACTAATTATCCGAACAGTTGTAGAACTTGGTTTGTAAATTCCCAGGTTTTTGCATTGCCACCCAAATCAGGAGTGAGTATGCCTTTAGCTGTGACTGTTTCGATAGCCTGCATCAGGTCTTGTGCTGCCTGTTTTTCACCCAAGAAATCGAGCATCATCTGAGCAGACCACAATGTCCCAATGGGGTTGGCGATACCTTTTCCTACTATATCAGGAGCAGAACCATGGACGGGTTCGAACATTGAAGGAAACTTCTTTTCAGGGTTGAGGTTAGCTGAAGCAGCTATGCCTATACTGCCCGCAATCGCAGGTCCCAGGTCTGACAGGATATCGCCAAATAAGTTGCTGGCAACCACAACATCAAACCAGTCCGGATGCTTTACAAAATGAGCAGTGAGAATATCGATATGGTACTGCTCTGCAGTCACTTGGGAAAATTCCTTTGAAATTGCCCAAAAGCGTTCGTCCCAAAACGGCATAGTGTGGATGATGCCATTGGATTTTGTCGCCGATGCGACCTTTTTTGCAGATCGTGAACAAGCAAGTTCAAAGGCAAAACGGACAGCTCTATCAACCCCCATGCGTGTGAATACCGACTCCTGGATAGCCATCTCAAGGTCGGTACCGCTGTAGAGCCGCCCGCCTGCTTCAGAATATTCACCTTCGTTGTTTTCCCGTACAATAACAAAATCAATCTCATCTGAATGCCGGTTGGCTAAAGGGGAACAAATGCCTGGCAATAATTTCACAGGTCTGACATTGACATACTGTTGCATACCCCGACGGATCGGGATCAATAGTCCCCATAGAGATATGTGATCAGGAACCTCGGGAGAGCCGACAGCCCCAAGGAAGATGGCATCGAAATTCTTTAACTGCTCAATACCGTCTTCGGGCATCATGACACCGTAGCGAACGTAGTGTTCACAAGAGTAAGGAAATTCTAGAAACTCCATCGAAAAATGATAATGTTCTGCCAAGCTACGAAGAACTCGCACGCCTTCGGGTAATACTTCCTTCCCAATCCCATCACCTGGAATCAGTGCAATTTGATAAGTCATTTTAGATTACCTATACAATGTGATCATATTTACAAATTTTAGGAAAAAGACTTTCCTGTGAGTTTATAATGCTGGTTAGAATAGCAAGTCTGCTGGCAACGGCACATGGAGCAGTTGGCTAAAGACTAGGTAAAAAAATGTTACTATAGCAATCACAATACCGACCCATACAATTACCGTGAGAAGAGGAGTTTTGCCCTGGGCTAAAGAAAGGTAATAAACAATAATGGAAATAAATACGACGGAGCTGACCCAGAACCCAATGTAAGCAACTCCGGTAATCCATAGGAATAACAGAATACCAGTGACTATCCAGCGAATGTTGTTACCTTCGGCGAACATATCCACACGGTGTGCTCTGGTTAACCCTTTAAAAATCAGAGCAACAGCAAAAACTACTAAAAAGTAAATCATTGCACGGGGAAACATGATACTTAAATTAGACACCTCAGGATCAATAGATAACCAGAACAACATAGCTGTGACTAGTCCAATGATACCTGAAATCAGATCAGTGTTTGCGTTCTTTATCATGTTTCCTCCTTTGCGAGCCGAGCTTTGCGCATACGACGATAGGTTACTGTCAAATAAGGCCAGAGTGCTGAAATCACTACGAGAAAAATCAAGACCCAGGACAATGGGTTTTGAAAGAGCCGAATTGCTGGAAACTCTAAAGCAGCACCTGTCAGCAAGGTCTGAACAAACCCCATTTCAGCAATTTTCCCCAAAATGATTCCCAATACGATAGGAGCTGCGCCTATACCGACCTGCTTAAACAGATAACCCACGGTTCCTAAAATCAACATGATGAAAACATCTGAGATGCTGTTGCGAAGGGAGTATGTTCCCAATACCGTGGCCAGGGCAATGATGGGTGCTAAAAAATAAAAGGGAGTTTTGAAAATGACCTTGTAAATCAAACGGCCACCCAGGAGGCCTACTGGTATCATAGCAATGGCGGAAAGGCCCATGGAAATAATGAATCCATAGGTAAGTACACCGCTGGTGGTAAACAGTTCGATGCCAGGCCGAAGGCCATGGAGTAGTAAAACTCCGAGTATTACAGCATCAGGAGGAGCCCCAGGAATGCCAAGTGTCAGAAGCGGCACCATACTGCCGGCTACAGTCACATTGTTGCTCGATTCGGTTGCTACTAATCCTTCGGTTACTCCTGTGCCGAAACGTTCGGGATGTTTGGAAGCCCGCTTGGCTTCATTATAAGCTACCAGATTGGCAATATTACCACCGGCCCCAGGGATAATGGCGATGATTTCTCCTATCATGCAAGAGCGAATCAGATTGCCAGGCATGGCGATCACTTCCTTGAGTACATTCAAAAAGGATTTTCCTTTTCCTTCCTTGACTGTACTACTACTTAGGGCGGTTCGTCCCAATGATGCCATAGAAAAAATCTCAGGGAGTACAAACATGCCAATCAGAGCAACGATCATTTCTACTCCTCCCTGCAAAACAGGAAGGCCAAAAGTGAACCGGGTTTCTCCACCGATGGGAGCCACGCCGATAGTGCAGATCAACATGCCGATGGTACCGCCCATTAGCCCTTTTAGAAATGATCGCTCGGATAGAGTTCCGATTAGGGTAACGCCTAGCATGGCAACCCAAAAATACTCAGAAGGCCCAAACCGTAAAGAAAGTTGGGCCAGAGGTGGTGCCAAAAAGAGTAGAAAGATTGAGCCGGCAAGACCACCTATGGCAGAAGCCACTGTTGCAACCGAGATGGCCTCGATTCCACGGCCTTTTGCCGTCATGGGATATCCTTCAAAAGCAGTGGCAATAGAAGATGGCGTACCAGGAGTGTTGACCAGTATGGCAGCAAAAGAACCGCCATAGATAGAACCCATATAGACAGCACCCAAGGCAACGAGCCCCTC
>JANQHV010000618.1 GCA_028282505.1 SAR324 cluster bacterium
TTAAGGCGAATAGCCGGTCTATTGAACGAAAATTTTCTCAAAACAGACGCCAATGAGGCGATTTTGCAGCAGAATCAGGTTTTTCAAACAGGTTCTTAGCGACAGCGTAAATTTTTCGATGCAAAGATGGATTTAACCTGAGTGTAAATTTTCCAGAAAATGGTTTGTCTGGTTGATATCAAGTAAATAATTCCTTCATCACTCGCTGTAGTTGCTCCAGGGCTTCCTCAAACTGAAACTGATCCAGGGACTCACCAATTGACTCCAATTTTTCCAATTGTTCGCCAGTGAAGAGCTCTCTCAGAGATTCAAACACTTCCTCAGCACGGGTATTATAATCTTTCAAAAGCCCTTCTAATTCTTTAAAAATAGGCTCTGCTTTTTGCAGGTCAACCGTATCAGTTTTTAAAAGTCGGGGAGGCTTTTCTTCGGTCTCCAAAGATTGAATGGAGGACAGGACTTGATTTAAATGCTCCTGAGCAGAATCAATCAGTATTTTGTCTGTATTACTTTTTTGTTCTTTAATGCCAGACTCCAATTGACGGACGACCTCATGGAGTTCCAGCGCACCAATATTTCCAGAAACACCTTTCAACGTATGGGCTAAACGAGCGGCCAGTTCCATATCATTTTCCTCAAGGGCAGATTGGATTTCTTCGATCATTTGAGCCTGATTCTGCATGAAGCTTCTCAATATTTTTCGATAAAAGGTCTGGTTGCCTCCAATCCTGTTCAGACCATTGGTAATGTCGAGTCCGGGAAGATGTTTGGGCAACTCTTTTTTCTTATGTGGTGACTCTTGTGGGGAACGGACGGAGTATTCAAGAATCTGTTTCTGAAGGCGCTCTCGTTCTTCTGGCTTGATCCAGCGTACCAGGGTAGAAAACAATTGTTGGGTGTCAATCGGTTTGGCCACGTGGTCATTCATGCCAGCGGCCAATGCATTTTCACGGTCTTGCACCATCGCATTGGCAGTCATGGCAATGATGGGCAATTGCTGAAATTTGGGATTTTTGCGAATAGCACGAGTCGCTTCGTAGCCATCCATGATTGGCATTTGGACATCCATCAGAACAGTATCGTATTGTTCGGTCTTCAACCGTTCCAAGGCTTCTTTGCCATGATGGGCAATTTCGACAAAGAAACCGGCTTTTGTCAACAACTCCATAGCAACCTGCTGGTTGATTTCATTGTCTTCCACCAATAAAATACGAGCACCTTGAATGCCCTCCAGGCTGTTTTCACCAATTTTCTGTATGGTGGATTCCGATGGTGCGCCAGCTTCTTTACCAAATGCAGACATGATTGCATCCAGTAACATGGAAGGATTGACGGGCTTCAACAGAAAACCATCCAACCCCATTTGTTCTACTTGCTGCATCGCTTCTTCCCGGCCAAGAGTAGTAACTAGCAAAATCTTGGGCCGTGGAGATAAGTTGGTTTGTTGCTTGATGCGTTTAGCTGCTTCCACTCCGTCCATCCCAGGCATTTGCCAGTCCATTAAAATCATTGCATAAGGAGAATCGGTTTGTTGTACTTCCGTCAATGCTGCTTCTCCAGAGGAAATCGTAGTCACATCAAAGGAAAGAGATTCCAGCATTCCTTGAAAGATGTAAAGGGCGGTTTCGTTATCGTCTACGACCAGTATACGCTTTCCTTCTAAATCGGGCGATAGCAACGATTGTGTACGGACTTGTTCTCTTTGCTGTCCAAAGACGGCAGTGAAGAAAAAAGAACTGCCTTTTCCTGCTTGACTCTCTACCCAGATTTTGCCCTGCATCATCTCCACGAGATGTCTGGAGATGGTCAATCCCAATCCCGTTCCTCCAAATTTGCGAGTTGTTGAACTGTCTGCCTGGGAAAAAGATTGGAACAATTTACTGATTTGTTCTTCAGTCAATCCAATGCCCGTATCACGTACTGTAAATTGAAGTGTGACGTTTTTCTTCATTTGCTCAGCCAGATCAACAGAAATGACGACTTCCCCCTCCTGGGTGAACTTGATGGCATTATTGGCCAGATTGATCAGGATTTGTCCAAGCCGTAGTGGATCTCCCATCAAAAATCTTGGAATTTCTGAGGGAACTTGAAACAAAAATTCCAATTTTTTTTCCTGAGCTTTGATGGAGATGAGGTTAGACACATTATCCAAGACCTCATCTAAGTTGAAGTCTACGGTCTCCATATCCAATTTCCCTGCTTCAATTTTGGAAAAATCCAGAATATCGTTGATGATGCCAAGCAAAGAGGTGGCAGAAAAATGAAGTTTGTTCAGATAATCTCTTTGCTGATCCGTCATTTCTGTTTGCAAGGCCAGGTGGGTCATGCCCAGAATGGCATTCATGGGAGTGCGGATTTCATGACTCATGTTGGCTAAGAAACCACTTTTAGCACGGGTGGCTTCTTCGGCTTTTCGGGTTGCCTGTTCGGCTTGTTCTTTGGCCGCTTGCAGTTCTTTCTGTGCATTTTTTCGTTCGGTGATGTCAGTAACCACCAGCACAGTTCCTCCATCTTCTGTGGGGTTGCGCGTCACTTCCAGAGTACGGCCAGGAACCTGATCTTCGTATTGCATCACTTCTCTACTTTTAATACTTTCCCAGTAACCTTCAATGCGTTCAGCTACTAGCTCATCCGGGTCTCCAGGACCATATTCTCCTCGTTCTGCTCGTACTTGCAGGATATTGGCCAATGGCATTCCTTTTTCTGCTTTTTCAAGCGGATAACCATAGTATTCAAAAACACGGTCATTGAATACCTGCATATTGAGATCTTTATCTGCCAGGAAGATTGCTCCAGACATGTGTTTGATGGCGTTGGAAAGCTGTGCTTCCTTTTCACGAAGGCTATTGGCTGTGTTCTCCAGCTCTTTTTCTGCTCTTTTTCGTTCGTCGACTTCCTGCTTAAGGTCTTCTTCTGTACTCTTTCTGATGGAAACTTCCTTCTCAAGTTTGCGATTCCAGGCAAAAAATATGACAATAATCAAGACACCACCCGCCAGGAGAGGTCCCATCCAGATAAAAATTTCTTTCCAATGGGTACCAACCTCCAGTCTCACAGCAATCCAACGGTTACGAATCGCCTGTATTTCCTCTTCATTAATGCTTTGTAATCCTTTTTGCAGGACCGTGAACAGGTTGGCATCATCATTTCTCACTGCCATCGCAGTTTGTTGCTTAATTTCCAGTTTGAGAGGAATTTTGAGTTCTAGTAAATTCAAACTGCGAATGGAATAAGCAACAGCCGACAGGGAATCGATCAAACCAAAAAGCTGACCATTGGCCACTTTATGTAAACCACTGACTGTGTCATGGATAACCATCAGTTGTACATTAGGATAGGTATCTCGCAATTCTTGCAGCATGCCCGTGCTACCCACCACACCAAACAGCCGATCCGGCGCAATCAACTGCTCCAACTTTTCTGCATAGGTGACACTATTATTGGTAGCAACCACCATTGGATCGTGTAGCCACGGTGTCGTGAATTCTAGAAATTGCCACAGCTCTTGCTTTTCAATAGCAGCAGGCAAGATATCACAGTTGCGATTCTTGGCCTGATTGCGAGCATTTTTCCAATTTGTTGTCCAGATATGTTCAAAATTGATATTCAACCGCTTTTGCAAAAGTTGGAGAATGTCTGCCGTCATCCCTTTGTGGACACCGCCATCCGTGAATTGTAGAGGTGGCTGGTTGGGGTCGATACAATAGGTAATTTTACCTTTCTGCTTTAGATAGGCTTTTTCTGCTGATGTCAACTTCACTACATTGGTTTTTCCTGTTTCCACTTGAAAACCAACCCATTTTCCCAAGATGCGGATGTGATCTTCCTGGTCAATGGTATCAATGGTTTTGTTGATAATCGATAACACTTCGGGAGGCCAATCTTTTTTTATCGCAATATGAAGTTCACTGGTGAGATCAGTTTTGGCAGCAATTTTAAGAGAATACAGAGCATGTTGACTGATGAGATAGCTGGCGACCAGTTGATCATCCAGAAATGCATCCAGCTTTCCTGAAGCAACCTGGTTTAAGCCTTCTAACGTGTTGTTGACCAAAACGGCATTCAGGTGTGGATAGTCATTTTGCAGAATTTCTTCAGTCCAGTAACCTTGGACAACCCCGATTTTTTCTTGTTCCAGATCTGCTAAGCCACTGATCGCAGGGGCCTCCTGACGCATGACGATCACGTCGGTTAATGTCGTATAGGGTTGGGAAAAATTCAGATAATCCTCTCGAGAAGCGGTTTTTTTCACTCCAGAAAAGAGGATCGCTTCCCCGCTTTGTACTTGGTTGACGGTTTCCTGCCAGGTCTTGGTGGGAGATAGTTCAAATTTCAAACCACTCCTATCTGAAATCAACTGCAAATAATCAGCAATGATGCCTTCATGTGTTCCTGTGTTAGAATTGATCTGTTCCAGAGGCATCCAGTTTGGGTCACTTGCAAATTTCAGACTTGGACTGTTTTCCAGCCAGGCTTGTTCCTTTTGGGTTAAAATGGGAAATTTGCCCGTATCGCCCATCCATTTTTTCTGCAGGGCGCTGATCTCATCAAACGTGATGGATTGCATGGTCTTGATCAGGATGGATTGTAATTCTGGCCAGTCATTGCGCACCGCAATGTTCAATTTTTCGATTTCGGGATTGCCTGATTTAAAATCCCCTTTGACCACCAATCCCGCCAATAGATTTTCCCGAATCAAATAATTGACAACGGCCAACTCTCCAAGGGCGGCAACGGCTTGACCAAACTGGACTGCCTTGAGGGTTTCCAGGGTATTGTCCAAAGGAACACGCTGGATTTCTGGAAAGGACGATTTGAGCAACTCTTCATAGAAGAATCCTTTGGGAAAAGCGACTTTTTTGCCAAAAAGTGACTGTGTATTGGAAACGGGAGTATTGGCTTTAGCAATAATAATATTTGGATTTCTGGCATAACTGTCCGTATAGAGCAAATGTTTTTGACGTTCCGGAGTTTTCACAATATTGAGCATGACATCCAGCTTTTTCTCAAATGCCTGTTCCAACAACTCTCCCCATTCACCAGAAACATATTCAATCTCAATCCCAATCCGATTTGCTAAGAGATTCATATAATCAATAGAGAAACCAGCGGGCACACCATCCACGTTGTAATTGAACGGAGGCCAGCTCCATTCATTGTGTACCCTGATTTTCGGATGGCCGTTGAGCCAGATTTTTTCGGCATCAGTGAGTGAGATTTTCTTGTCAGCAAGCCGGGTTGGTTGATAAACCAGTTGGTCCAAACTGCCAAAAACTTGGGTAAGTCCCAACAGGCGATAGAGCTGCGCAATTTGATTGATTCGGTCTTTATTGATTTGTCCTAGAGAGATATCGGGCTCAATGGCTAATGATTTGAGGGAGTGGGCTTCATAAATCAGAGCGTCTTTATTGCGATGCTGCGTGTTGTATTTTTGTAAAATGAGTTCAACCGTCTCCTCTATATTGGCAAATGCGTAATGCCACCCTCGAATACTGGCGCGATAAAAGTTGTTGACCAGTTCTGGATTCTTTTGAAAAAGCTTTTGGGAGGTAAACAAGATGTCACTGTAAAAATCAAATCCATAATCCTTGGGAGCAAAGATGGTGTAAGGAACTCCTTGTTTTTCCATTTGAAAGGGTTCATTGGAAATATAAGCCGCAATTGCATCTGTTTTTCCAGAAATGAGATCAACGACATTGAAGGAATGCTGTTGAGATGTGTAATTGCTGGGTGTCACCCCATTGGAAGTGAGCATTGCCGTCAATGATGCCATCCCGACTATATCATCCGTGACCATGATTTTTTTGCCTCTCAAATCAGCCACACTTTGCAAGTCAGGACGTTTTTTTGCTAACAACATGAATGGAGAATGTTGATAAATCGCAGCCAGTAAAAAGATATTTTTCCCCTGCATCTTTTCCAGAATCAACGATGAACGCCCTACTCCAAACTCCACTTTTTGAGAGAGCACATCCTCTGTCACATTCATGCCAAAATCATATTCCAGGATGGTCACATCCAACCCTGCTTCCTGGTAAAACCCCTTTTCTTTAGCTACATAATAACCGGCAAACTGGAACTGATTTTTCCAGATCAATTGAAGCTTAACTGCTTTCAATTTCTCTTCTTCCTGTGCCGTGACAGTGTTCAGGAAGAACAAGCAAAACGTGATCAATAGCAGTATTGGACGCAGCATAAGTATTTTTAAGTAAAATGTTTTTTTGAATGACAATCCTTGTCTGTACTTATCTATACTACTGAACACCCAAAATATCAAAGCGGATAACGATAGAGGATGTTTTATTGATTTTGAGCATTTCGGAAACAAAAAATAGACTTTGTTGGTCTACATTGATAATACTTGTTGCGGATTTGATGGCCAGGGTCAAACAGTATTTGCCACAGAGACGCAGAGACACAGAGAAAACTAGTAGAACGGTGAGAGGAGAATGATGGAAAATGACGAAGGAATTGAAAAACTAAGAACAATGATTGACGAGAGTGAACGGGTTGTTATCTTCACAGGAGCGGGAATCAGCACAGAGTCTGGAATTCCTGATTTTCGCAGTCCAGGTGGTGTTTGGGATAAACACAAGCCGATTGAATTTAGCGATTTCCTGGCATCTGACGAAAGCAAACGAGCTACCTGGAGACGTAAATTTGCGACAGAAAAATTGATTGATGAGGCAAAACCCAATTTAGGACATCTAGCCATTGCTGAGTTGGTGAAGAGAGGAAAAGTGACCAGTGTGATTACTCAAAACATTGATGGATTGCACCAAAAATCCGGAATTCCTGAGGAGAAGATTATCGAACTGCATGGCAACTCCACCTACGCCATTTGTCTGGATTGTCGAAAGCGGTATGAACTGGAAGAAATTCGTCAAATATTTGAAAAAGATGAAACCCTTCCTTATTGTACGGAATGTAAAGGTGTTATCAAAACAGCCACGATTTCCTTTGGACAGCCGATGCCTATCGAAGAAATGAAAGCCGCACAAATCGAAACACTGTCCTGTGATTTATTTATTGCCATTGGCTCGTCCCTGGTGGTTTATCCTGCTGCCGGGTTTCCTGAGTTAGCCAAACAAAACCGCTCCTTGTTGGTCATCATCAATCGAGATCCCACTAATCTGGGTCCGATTGCGGATCTAGTACTTCATACGGAAATTGGGCCAACTTTGTCAGCAGCAGTGGGATTGAATTAGTTTTATCTAAATTCCTGTTTTAATTTTTGAAATTCATGCTCGATCATTTCTATCTTTTGGGGATTTTCTAGTAATTGTTGTTGCAGGTCTAAAAGCGCCTCTGAATAAGGCGTTTCTCCCCGAAGTGTCGTGAATTGATTATCGTATTCTTCATGAATTTTCAGAAACAGATTCTTCACATCAGGTTTCAGAAGAGCCATATTCTTTATACGTCTTAGAGCGGATTGATTCCAAAAATAAAGTGAACGCAACCACTACTTCATGGATTGGCAAGTCACACCCTGATCAATGTATTTGGAGGCTCAGGAAAATATCGATAGCTTCTTCTCCGAGGACTTCATAGTGATCTAAATCCTGACTGATTTCCAACTCTTCTTCTTCAGCCAGATCGACTAAGAAAGGTTGCGCATAATTTTCACCATTGGCGTCACGGAAAATGGCAACTTCTGGACGCTCCAGATCTTCTTCCGGGACATTCATCACAAATCCCAGCGTGTCATCACTCATTTCGACAAGCCCCCCTTTGGGATACAAGCCGATGGCATTGACAAAGTCCTCCCAGACCTCTGGATCAAACTCCGTGCCAGCCAGGGCATCAATATACCGGATTGCCGCAGCCGATCCCCACGACTTTTTATAACTCCTTCTCCCAACCAAAGCCTGATAGACATCCACAATTGCAGCCAGACGTGTTTCCATCAGTACGTCTTCATACTTGACGCCTTGAGGATAGTTTGAATTCAAGGAGGCATCCATTTTGACATGATGGTAATGGGCAATGTTGATGATATAGGAAGGCATTTTCATACCGCTGAGCAGTTCGGCGCCATAAACTGGGTGAGACTGAAGAATTTTCATTTCACGACTGTCCCGTTCAAAACGTGCTGTGCTTTCTAAAATATCTTTGGGAACTTTTGCTTTACCAAAGTCATGCATGAAGGCACCAAATAGGGCCAATTGTTTATCCGGAAAAATGGATTTTTCTCCTCTTTTCTTTTTAATCGCATAATAGGAGCTTTGAAAAATGGCAGCCGCATCCACACAATGAGCATAGGTCTGGTCACTGCTTTGGAGCGAAGCAATTGCAGCAAGAGCTTCCGGAGAGGATTGGCTCATTACTTCGTTGATACTTCCCTTGATTTCATCAGGATTGGGATTGCCTCTGCGAACCGTGTCAAACATGTTTTTTGCCGCATCAGAAGCAGCTTCCCGCATCTGCATATTTTCTTTCACTTTTTGGACAAAAGCATTGGCTTTCCGGACACTGTGCTGACGTTTTTCCTGTTTGGTAGTAGGGACTTTCTCTGCAATTTGTACGGTAAACCCAAGAAACCCACGTTTTTTTAACTCAGGAATCAATCCCTTCGTCACAATAGTCAGCCTTCTTAATGAATCGGGAATGTCAAAAACCCTCTGGAGATTATCCTCTGGCTGCAAATCATTGATTGAACAGGTGACGGTCTTCCCATTTCGGATGACTTCAACAGTTGTTCCTTTCAAATTCAACTGAAGGAATTTACATACCTTTTCACTCATGCGAGAATACGGATCAATGAATTTAGTGAACTCCACAATCTTCATGTTCGGTCGTAATTGTTCCACCAAGACATTTTTGGCTAGCCGCATCTTTCCTCTTATATTTTGATAATAAAAAATTATGCTTTAATTGATTCTTACTACCTGTGGCTCGAAATTTTTCAAGTGACAAAAAAGCACCTTGATGACATCTTCTACTGATCGTCATAAATAGTCAATTCTTAGAAAAAGGGGACAAATTTATTTTTTTACAATTGAAACATTTTAGAAGGGAAGTATTAATAATACTCAAGCTCACTCAATTGACGGCGGATCAATTTTCCATTGGAGGTGTGTGGCAATTGCTGGACAAAGCGAATTTCCCTGGGACGTTTATAAACGGCTAATTGGCTATTAGCCCAGGAGAGTAATTCTTCTTTATCAAGAGATACGTTGCCTTTAGGGACGATAAAAGCAGCAATGATGGAAACCTCATCAGAAACAGAGAGTTCGGTCACTCCCACTTCGGTAATGTCTGGGTGTTTCATGAAGACACTTTCGATTTCCAGAGGAGAGGTCCGGTAGCCGAATGTATTCATCAGGTCGTTGTTTCTGCCGTGGTACCA
This sequence comes from SAR324 cluster bacterium, assembly GCA_028282505.1. Classification (GTDB taxonomy): domain Bacteria; phylum SAR324; class SAR324; order SAR324; family NAC60-12. The sequence goes on from JANQHV010000618.1 coordinate 9,350, forward strand.
CACATAGCCATCATTATCGATTGTGGCCAAATCTCCACCAATGAACCATTCTCCACGCACCACTTCTTTTTCTTCTTCCTCTCGTTTCCAATAGCCCAGCATCAAGCCAGGGTCACTGCGGTGTATGGCCAACAGCCCGATTTTTCCTGGGGGCAGTGGCTCTTCTCCTTCTTCGATGGGAAGAATAGCAACCTTCCTTCCTTTTTGAGGTTTTCCCGGGCTGCCTGGTTTGATAGGAACATTGAGGCTGGAACTGATGTAAGTGGAAATTTCGCTCATGCCCAGTGCTTCAAACAGTTCAGTGCCCACGTTATCTCGCCAGGCATCCAACAATGCTGGTGGCAGGGGTTCTCCGGCTGTCAATCCATATCTCAGTGAAGAAAGATCATGTTTTTCGACGTGTCCATATTTGAGTATCTGGCGATACAAGGTAGGGACCGTGGCAAAAACCGTCACTTTGTATTTTTCAATCAAGGTTGGCCAAATTCCCGGATTCTTTTCGCCATGATAAAGCACAGTGGTGGCGCCGACAGACCATGTATCGATCAAACCGACTCCCAAGGTATAGGTCCAGTTGAGTTGACCAGCATGAAGCACAATATCGTCATGAGTTAGACCAGACCAGCCTTCAATCATGGGACGCCGTCCCCAGGCGTTGCGTTGGGCATGCAAGACCCCTTTCGGTGTGCTGGTTGTTCCCGACGTGTAGATCAAAAAGGCTGGATCATCAAAATGAGTCTGGGGAGGCTCGAAAAGGGGACTGTCTGTTTCTTGCCTGGTCAATTCTTTGATATCAATAATTTGGCAAATATCTGATAAGTCTTCTGGTAAAGAAAATGGAGTGTTGGTGATGACGAGGCTGGCCTCAGAATCATGAAGTAAAAAGGATGCCTCTTTGGTCGTCAATAATGGAGAGGCTGGAAGAGGAACCAGCTCTGCTGCAATGGCAGAAAAAAAGGCCAGGGCATAATCCGTTGTGTTGTCCAGTCGAATCATCACTCTGGAAAATCGAGGCAATTGAAAAGTACGCAATGTCGAGGCCATTTGTTGAACGGCATGGTAGAACTCTTGGAATGTCCAACGCTCGTCCTCTCCGTGGCCAGAAGCGAAAATCAAAGCTGGTTTTTCAGGTTGAGTAATCGCATTATTTTCCAGACAATACTGAGTGATATTGAATGATTGGTTTTCAGGAAAAAGGGAAACATCAGACATGTGCAATTTATGGGCTTTAGAACTTGTTTGAAAAACCTGATTCTGTTGCAAAACTGCCTCATTGGCATCTGTTTTGAGAAAAGTTTTATTAAATAGGCAGGCTATTGGCCTTAAATTTTCTCAAAAATCCGCTCAACGAGATCAATTTTTCGCGACGAACCATTTTTTCCAAAAAGGTTCTGAGAATAAAGTGGGTAAGGTCATTTATTTGTTGTAAATTCTCATTTTTTTAGTACTTTTGCAACCAGTAATGATATCCTGTTTGGAATAATCAGGATCAGAATTTTCATTTGTTAGATGTTTTGCTTGAATGAAATGACTCATCAAAAGGGGGGCTATGGAAAGATTTCTAACAAATTTTTCAAGCATAGAAAACCAAAAGGTAACAACGCTTTATCTCTCCTGTGGATTTCTTCTGGTTGCGATTCTACTGATTGATTTGAGTCTTCCATTAGGGGTTGCGGGAGGTGTTCCTTATATTGCTGTCGTCTTGCTTTCTCTTTGGTTTCCTCAAAGAAGATATACTCTTTTGTTGGCTGTTATTTCGTCTTTATTGACAATTGCCGGCTTTTTTTATTCACCACAGGGAGGGGAACTGTGGAAAGTGATTTTCAATCGCAGTCTAGCCTTGTTTGCTATCTGGATTACTGCAATATTTATTATACAAAGAAAAGGAGTTGAACAGAAACATGAGGATGCTGGTCATGGGCATGAGCCAAAGAGCATGAAAATATGGCAAGGTTTTTTAACCATTTGTGCATCATGCAAAAAAGTTCGTGATGATGAAGGAAATTGGAAACAAATAGAAACCTATATTAAGAAACATGCTCAAGTTGAATTCAGTCATGGTATTTGTGACCAATGTTGTGTGCAACTGTATGGCAAAGCATATTATCAAAAAATTAAAGACAGGCTGGAAAAAAAGAAAGATCCAGCAAGCTAAAACTAACTAGAATTTCAAAGTGGGATACTGATGCAAAAATATAGATGGATTTTGATTTATACCTTTCTTTTAAGTGGCTGGCCGTTTGTTCTGTTAGCTCAAGAAAAGGATAAACCACCCGAACAACCTCCTGTTCCAGTTGCTGTTGCGGAGGTGAAGGAGGAGTTGCATAATTCGCAAATCAAACTAACAGGCACCTTGCATCCGTTAAGAAGAGCATTTCTATCAGTCGATGATTCAGCACGAATCAAGAAAATTTTCAAACATGAAGGTGATTTTGTGCTGCAAGGAGAGATGTTGGCAAAGGCTGTTAATCCTGCCCAGGAAGGGAGTCTGAATATTGCTAAAATTGCGTTAAAGCAAGCCAAAATCCAAATGGAATTGGCTCAGAGGAAACTAGACAGAACAAAATTTCTTATGAAAAATCAGGTGTCTTCTGAGGAAAAACTAGACGATGACAAAACCAATTACCTGGTGCAACAAATTGCAGTGGAATCCAGGAATGCAGAGATCAATCGGCTCAGTTCTTTAGTGGAAAGTTATTCAGTGGAAGCTCCATTTGATGGGCAAATCATCTCTTCTGCTGCTGAAGTGGGCATGTGGACGGCACCTTCCGAGGTTTTGTACCAGGTGGTTAATTATGAAGTGCTGGAACTAAAATTAGGTGTTCCTGGTAGGTATTTGGGACAGGTATTGGTTGGTTCGGCAGTAGAAGCTGAGGTCCGGCCTTCTGGAAAAAAGCTAGGAGGGCACATCACGTCGGTGGTCAATCATGTTGAAGGCTCAACCGGTAACTTTCTGGTTGTGGTTCATGTTTCCAATCCAGAAAAAACAGCATTGAGTGGTCTTTTGGCTCAAGCTACGATTCCCATTGGGAAAGCATTGAAGAAAATGCTGGTTCCCCGGGATGCCATTGTGCGGCGTGGCAACAATACTTATGTTGTGGTGGTACGTGACGGAATTGCGCAAATTGATCCGGTTCAGGTGACAGGAAACCAAGAAGAGTTGGTAGTGGTTGCCGCAAAATCTTTGAAGTTTGGTGAACAAGTCGTTATCCGTGGCAACGAAAGAATTTTTCCGGGCACTCCGGTCAAAGTAAATCCTAATATTCCTGTTCAATAATAACCAATCGATTCTCATGGCACTCATTCGTTTTTTTCTGCAAAAACCCGCTCTTGTAGCCGCTTTGATTGCATTTGTGCTTGTATCGGGGGCGGCGGCATTACTACAAATTCCCATTCAATTGACACCCGATGTAGAAACACCTCAGTTAACGGTGCAGACTATTTGGCCAGGGGCCAGTCCTTATGAAGTGGAAAAGGAAATTGTCATCAAGCAGGAGGACGCACTCCGTAATGTGACGGGCCTGGAAAGAATAAGCAGTGAATCCTGGCCGGGGCGAGGACAAATTATTTTAGAATTTGTCCTCGGAACCGATCTCGATAATGCTCTACTGCGTGTTTCGAATGAATTGGATCAGGTAGTCGATTATCCAGAAAATGCACTGCGTCCTCGTATTTTGACATCTGGCATCAACTCGTCTCCCGTCGTTTGGACTCAGGTACGTACCACAGAAGGCAATTCCCGACCCATTGGGGAATATTTCAAGTATGCCGAAGAAGAAATCGCACCAGAGTTTGAAAAGATCCCTGGTGTCTCACAAACCCGAATTTTTGGGGGACGAGAGAAGGAAATCCAGATTCTCTTTGACTCAGAAAAACTGGCGACTTACCAAATCAGCATTTCAGAATTGATCAATACCATCCGTAGAGAAAATATTGATATCTCTGGAGGCAGCATCAAAGAAGGAAAACGCGAATATGTTGTGCGGACTTTGACAAAATTTCGAGATGTTCAAGATTTGGGGAATCTGATTATCAAAAAGAGAGATGGCCAATCCATTTATTTAAAAGACGTGGCCAAAGTTGGCATTGGTTACCAATCCCCCACCGCATCTGTGTTGATCAATGACCAGTTTTCCATGGTCATTCCTGTCTATCGAGAACACGGAGCCAATGTATTGGAGGTGACTGAAAAGGTCGTTGAGACCATTGAACGCCTGAATAAGCAAAAATTGGCAACAGAAAAACTGGAAATCGAACGCCTGTCTGACCCCCGTTACTACATAAACAGTGCGATCAGGTTGGTCATGAATAATTTATTCATCGGCGGTCTTCTGGCTTTTTGTGTACTGCTCCTTTTTTTAGGAGATTTCCGCTCTTCCCTGGTGGTGGTGCTGGCCATCCCAATCAGTATCATTGGAACATTTGTCTATCTCCATGCGTTTGGTCGCAATATTAATGTAATCAGTCTGGCAGGATTGGCCTTTGCTGTGGGGATGGTGGTTGATAGTGCCATTGTTGTTTTGGAAAATATTGATCAATATCGGTTGCGGGGACATTCCCTTTACGATTCCGCCCTAAAGGCCACTCATGATGTATGGGGAGCTATCTTAGCCTCCAGTTTAACGACAGTTGCTGTGTTTTTACCAGTTGTATTTGTCAAAGAGAAGGCCGGGCAATTGTTCGCTGATATTTCCATCGCCATTTGCAGTGCCATTATGCTCGCACTAGTGGTTGCCGTTGTCGTGATTCCTTCTCTTTATATGTGGATATTAGGCGGAAGAAAAGTAGAGGCTATCGAGAAAGGAGGTACATCCCTGCCTTTTCACCGAAATCTTCAAAAGAAAGGATCGGCATTAGTCGAGACGTGTTTACGTAGTCTGGGTTGGTTGTTGGAAACCTGGCAGCGCAAAGGCGTTTTTTTGCTGTCAGTGTTAATCGTATCTATGTTTCTGATTTATATTGCCATGCCTAAATTGGAATATCTGCCAGGAGGCAATCGGAATCTCCTGTTTGGCTACCTGATCCCTCCTTCTGGATACAATACAGAAGAATATGAAAGAATTGGGCATTTTCTAATGAAAGAGTTGGAACCCAATCTAAAGGGGGAAGATCCAAATTACCCCCAGATTGAGAGAGTTTTTTATGTAGGGTTTGGCACTATTTTGATCATTGGTGCAGTCTCTTCCGATCCTCAAAGGGTGAGTGAATTGATTCCTGTTCTCGACAAAGCACTTTCTAAAGTGCCTGGTATGTACGGAGTGACCCAACAAAGTTCTTTATTTGAAAGTGGATTAGCAGCAGGGCGTTCCATTGATATTGAACTTTATGGAGATCGCTTAGAAGACATCACAGGGTTGGGACAGCAGCTGTTTGGGCAACTCCAGGGTGTCATACCAAACGCTCAAGTTCGACCCATTCCTTCTTTGGAAATTGGAACTCCTGAAATTCAAGTTTTGCTGAATCCTGAACGTGCTGCTGCAATGGGGTTGAGCACTCAAGAACTCGGATTGATTGTGGATGTTTATACTGATGGAAGAAAGATTGATGAATTTGTAGAAACCAATGGCAATATTCTGGATATCACCTTAGCTTCCATCGATCATCGGGTCAAGAGCGTCGCTGATTTTTCCAGTCTTTCCCTGATGACTCCGTCTCTTCAGCGTATTCCCATTGCCAGTGTTGCTGAAATTGCGGAGCAGGTGGGACCCAACCAAATCAACCGAATTTCCCAAAGTCGGGTCATCACTTTGCGAGTTTCTCCTCCAGCCGACATTTCTCTGGAAGAAGCACTCAATCTGATCGAAACCAAAATTGTAAAGCCTACACTGGAGAAAAATCAAAACATCCCAGGCTTTCGGATAGAATTGAGTGGAACTGCAGGGGACTTTACAAAGACTCGACTGGCACTGCAAACGGGCTTTTTGATTGCGTTGGGGATTACCTTTTTACTGCTTGCCGTTTTATTTGAAAACTTTTTTGCTCCATTGGTCATCATGAGTTCGCTCCCGGTTGCTGGTGCTGGAGGGATGGTGCTGTTGTCATTGATTAATTTTGCAATTGCTCCTCAACCTCTTGATGTTTTGGCCATGTTGGGGTTTCTCATGCTGATTGGCGTTGTGGTTAATAATCCTATCTTGATTGTGGCAAAAGCCCTCCAGCTCATCCGAAAGGAAAAGCTCTCTCAGAATGAAGCGGTCCTGGAGGCTGTCAAAGCCCGAATACGCCCTATTTTTATGTCCACCATGACCAGTGTTTTGGGCTTGATGCCTCTGGTCGTCATTCCAGGGGCCGGATCTGAATTGTATCGTGGATTGGGAAGTGCGGTTTTGGGAGGACTCTTGCTGTCCACATTGGTTTCTATTTTCTTTGTACCTTCTTTGTTTTCCTTTTTGCTGGACTTCCAAAGAGGCTTCAAAGGATTTGTGGATTCATTATCTGGACGCAAAAAATTGCAAAAAGTGTGATGAGGAAAAATGACGATTTCACTAAAAACTCAAAATTTGTTTCGCTCCCAATGTTATATTGGAGGCAAATGGATCGGTGGAAAAGGGGCTGGTATTGAAGTGGTCAATCCTGCTACAGGAAGCGTGATTGACCAGGTACCCAATCTGGGAGCTATAGAAACCAAAGAAGCTATTGTGGCTGCCAATGCGGCTTTTCAGACATGGCGGACGACCACAGCGAAGGAACGTTCTGTGATCATGAAACGCTGGTATGATTTGATG
>JANQHV010000622.1 GCA_028282505.1 SAR324 cluster bacterium
TGGTTAAAGATAGGAGGTCATATTATTTCTAAGCAACAAACAATTCAATATTTCTTCATTTATTTCAAAGCTTTCCCTTAGTTGTGTCAGTCAAGCAGCTTATCAATCTTTCAGAATTTAGGAATTGTGATGAGAAGGATGGCTAGTCAGGGATGCTCAGTCCAAGATTTAAGATTAAGAATTTGTGTACTCCATTGTGAATATTGTACTTAAGCGAAAACAGACACTACTTCTTTTTCCAACCATTCAACATGCAAAGGAATTATGAAAGGATTGAGATTAGCCATACTATTTTGTGTCTTACTCAGTACGAGTGTTTATGGGAACACCATCAAAGTGTACACTTATCACAACCATCCTCCCTTCATTATCGGTAAAGGCAAAGGCTTGACTTATGAAATCGTGGAGCTTTTGAACCGAAAAATGGAGCAGCCGGGTTATACATTTAAAGTGAAAATACTGCCTCGCAAACGATTGAATGAAGCTATCCAGGATTGGAAAAATGGTACATGTAAAATAGAGGGCGCATCATGTGACAGTGCCTGGATCGTTCTCTGGGTTGATCCAGTCTGGGGATTTGACACACGCCCTCCATCAAGATTCTTATGGACAAAAATTGTGAATGATACCAACAGTATTATCTCCACCAAAAACAATCCTGTCTTCTATGAAGGATTGGAATCACTGGTCGGCAAAAAGTTTGGAGGAATCCGCGGACACAAATATGTTGGCATTGATGATTTAGTCGCCAAAGGACAATTGCAACGGTTTGATGGTGATAAAGAGCGAGATAATCTTTTGAAGTTGGTTTACAAACGGTTTGATGTCACATTACTTCCAAAGTCCACAGTTTTGTACTATATGCAGCATGATAACCAGCTTACTGGAAAATTATACATTGCTCCAAAGCCGCATCAAACAGCCACACGACATTTCATGTTCCCCATAAGTCGCCAGGATTTAAAAAACTCAATAGAAAATCTTGAATTACCTGAAGATCCTCGCTATCAAACACTTTTACAACAGTATGGTTTTTCATTATAGCCAATCACTCAATCCGGAACATTTGCTATTTGTGACTACAGGAGCAGACCGTTTCGCTTTAAATCGATATCCTTCATGCATGATAAAGGGAGCATGGAACAGATTTCAAAAACACATATTCAGGAATCCATCGGGACGACTTTATTCAAACAAATTTGGACTCTTTATGTTTTGATTGCGATTGGAGTTACCGTTGTTCAGATGGGGGCTGAATACAAAAATAGCAAAGATAGCATTCAGAATGACTTATTTTTGTCCGAAAAGATCTTTTACCCCAGCTTATCCAATGCCGTTTGGCATCTGGATCATGAACGCATTGATTCCATCATACGGGGCATTTTAGAGAATCCATCCATCACTGGAATTTCTATCATTGATACCAAAAACCACATCCTTGGCCAAATAGGAACGATTTCAGAGGAGGAACGATCCTTACTGCCAAAAAATACTGAAGATTTCTCGACTGTCAAATCAGACAAGATCCATTTTATAAACAATTTGATGTCGCATACGTTTCCTTTGGTGAATACCGAATATTCTGATTCAGAGCTATTGGGACGCGTTATTTTTTACTCAACTCCCGAAGTCATTTGGAAAGATATTCAGTATGGTTTCATGATTCTTATCGTCAATGCCGTCATCAAGACGGTTGCCTTGTGGATTTTGTTTTACTGGTTTTCTAGAAATACTCTCAGTAAACCTCTTCAGGCGATGATAGAAATAACGAAAAAGCTTAGTTTTGAGAATCTGGCAGGGACGCGGATGCCCAAACAATCATCAAAGGTGAATGAGTTATTTGTCTTAGCCCAATCATTTGATGCCATGACTGATAAATTGCATTCTGCACAACAGACCATAGCCCAAAAGATGGAGCAACTGAAACAATCAGAAATGAAACTCAAAAAATGGGAATATGTCTTCAAGCATGCAGGATGGGGAGTGGCTTTGAGTGAATCAGATACTCCGATCTTAGAAATGGCCAACCCCGCCTATCACAACATGTTAGGGTATGCATCAGATACACTGTCTGGAGTGAATATTTCCCAACTATACGCACCTGATTTTCAAGATCAAATGGATGAATACATTCAAGCGGTCCATCAACACGGTCATGTTATTTTTGAGTCAGAACAAGTCCACAAAGATGGTTCGGTTGTTCCGGTTCTGATTGATTTGTCCGTCGTCAAAGATGAAGAGGGCAATGTATTACACCGCGTCCTCAATATTCAAGACATCACGGCACGTAAAAAACTGGAAAAAGAATTATTCAAAAGAGAACAGGCAGAAGCGGCTAATCAAGCGAAAACTCAATTTTTGGCCAACATGAGTCATGAAATCCGCACGCCTCTTGGAGCGATCACAGGATTTGCTGAAATTTTGTCGAATCGTGCAAAATCTCAAAATCTTCCTGAGTCTTTTCGGGCTCCCTTGAAAAATATTCAAACAGCCAGTGAGAATTTGACCAATATCATCAATGATATCCTTGATCTGACCAAAATTGAAGCAGGTAAAATTGAACCAAATGAAGAGGACATTCATTTAGCCCAACTCATTCACAGTATTTATGTCGTTCATAAAAATATGGCCAATGAGCGCAAGATCGATTTGAATTATACCTGTGATCCTGAACTTCCTGCGTTGATCCTTTCGGATCGCACCATGATTATTCAAATAATGACCAATTTGGTGGGGAATGCAATCAAATTCACCAAAGCCTCCGAACATCCCGAAGGCAAAGAAATCCAAATCAAAGTACTTAAAAAGGATGAGAATTCAATCCTCTTTCAAGTGCTGGACCAGGGTATTGGTATTCCTACTGATAAACTGGACATCATTTTTGACCCTTTTGAGCAGGTCGATGGTTCGATTACCAGGAATCATGGAGGAACAGGATTAGGATTGGCCATTACCAAAAAACTGGCTCATTTACTCAACGGGACTATTTCCGTTGAGAGTACCATCGGCCAAGGTTCCACATTTTCTGTCGTCCTGCCTTTGAAAGCCTCTGTTGTTGCTGGTGAACAGGATGAAAACTATTTGGACGATCCAGTTTTCTCCAAGGAGACACGTGTTTTGTTAGTTGAGGACAACTTGATGAATCAAGAGATGATTAAAGCCTTATTTGAGGACATCGGGGCTTCTCTTGAAATAGCCGAAAATGGAAAGGAAGGTATTCAAAAAGCATTGGAATGGCAACCGGATTTGATCTTCATGGACATTCACATGCCCGTCATGGGAGGTCTGGACGCCACACATCAACTGCTCTCACATGATCAGTTCAAAAAAGTTCCCATTATTGCTTTAACGGCGGATGCCTTTACTCAACAACAAGAAGCTGCAATGGCAGTAGGCATGACCGATTTTTTGACCAAGCCTATCGATTTGGATGTATTACTGGCTATCTTAAAAAAATACCTTAGTCAGGGTTAAATGCTATGTCCTATCAGCTTCCTTCTTTGAATGCGTTAAGAGCCTTTGAAGCCACTGCTCGTCATTTGAGTTTCAAGGAGGCCAGTCATGAACTGTTTGTGACGCCGGGGGCGGTCAGTCAACAAGTCAAAGCACTGGAAGAAGAACTGGGCACCCCATTATTTCGACGCTTTTCTCGTAAAATTGAACTGACCGAAGCCGGTCAACATTTGCTCCCTCATGTTCAACAAGCCTTCAAAGGTATTTCTGAAGCAGCCAGTCACTTGATGGAACGCCATCAGGCCGGCACGCTCAAAGTCAGTTTGCCTCCTGCCTTTGCCATCAAATGGGCAGCCCCACGCATTACAGGGTTTCAGCAACAATATCCTGACATTGATGTTCACCTGCATGCCAGTGCCAAATTGGTGGACTTCTCTAAACAGGACTTTGATCTGGCCATCCGCTGGGGATTTGGCAAATATCCGGGACTTCGCAGTGAACGTCTGCTATCGGTCAACTTCTTTCCAGTTTGCAGCCCCAAACTGAAGAAAGGGCCACATCCCTTGGAAAAGCCTTCAGATTTGAAATACCATACCTTGCTGCATGGTGAGAATCGGCATGAGTGGCCGTTGTGGATCAATGCCCTCGGTTTGCAGGATGTCGTCGATGCTACCAGAGGACCGAGTTTCAGCAACGATGGCATGGTCCTGCAAGCGGCCATCGAAGGACAGGGAGTGGCCCTGGGCGATAGCATCTTGGTTGAGAAGGATTTACATGCTGGTTTGCTGATCAAGTTATTTGATATTACCTTCCCTACCAACGTGGCCTACTATATGGTTTGCCCCGAAGAACGATGGGATTTGCCAAAAATCAAATATTTTCGCGAATGGTTGATTGCCGAATCCCAAAAAACCGAAATGGTTGGTGATCATGACACTCGTGATTATCGCTTGCAGGATTTGTTGGGGCTAGTCTGAGTTTATGGTATTGGATATCACGAGGCTATTACAGATAGTAAAGCTCAAAACATTGCTGGAGGCACTGATTTTCTTTTTGATCACATTTTTCTTCCCCATATTGGAGTATGAGTTCCATATTGGCCCATATTTTTTGGTGCATGGCATTGACTCCAATTGCCTGTTCTAACGCTGCCACAAATTTTTGTTCAGTCTCAAATGATGACTTGAGGGATTCGAGTTTTTCCAAAGTTGTTTCAGGGACTTTTTCTTTTTTCAAGTTGTCCAGTGTGTCTCCAGTGATCTGAAAAAAAGGCATACTGGCATACTGTAAAATGATTTCGATATGAGGCACATTCTCTATTTTTTGCTTTGCGGCTGTGCTTCCTATTTTTTTGACGATAGCTTCAACAAACACTTCTTCTTTTTCAAACTGTTGCCCTTCCAATAAAGTGAGTTGGTATAGTATTTCCTGGGGCAGGTCGTTATCTGCAAGATCACTCAACACCTTTTCTGTGATTTGAAAAGACTGGTTACGAGCATATTGCAAAATGAATTCTCTGACAAGCGTTCCTATTTTTTGTGTGACTGCCTGAATAAACATGACTTCATCTTTAAATCGGCGATTAGTCAGAGAATCTAATTTTGTCAAAGTAGCCTCTGGTATACCATGATCTCTGAAGTGATCCAGCGATTCTTCAGTCAACACAAAGCGTCCAATTTGTATGTTCCCTCTGCAAATAGCCCGTGTAATTGGGCATTCACGTATACACAAAACAAATTGTCCCAGTTGCCGGTGTCCTCGTTTTTGATTGAAATGTCGGGTTTCTCGCAGGATTCGATTATACCCCTTGACAGCCCTCATGATCACCTGACTGTATTCTTTGCGGCACGCACGTCTGCCGATAACCGATGTGGTGTGGCTATAACATTCCAGCCTTTTGGCAATGATGGCGTTAATGCATTTGTCAATTTTATGATTATTGCCGTTGAGGGAGATAGAAGAGGCATCAGAAACTGAAGGAAAGCATTGTTCTGTGATGAGTTTGTCCACTTGAGTGAGCCGGGCCGCAGGTATTAATTCGGCATGTTTTTTTTGGTATACAGTGACACGAGGATAAGAACAGGCATCCAGACAACTGAAAAACGCATCGTCAGCATCATCTCCTGCTTTGATGGGTTCTGAAGAGTAAGAACAGGAATTCAAACAGGTGAAATATTGTTCAAATGAGACGTCTTTGGATTCTTCAGCGACCGATATTGTTGCGGTAGGTGGAGAAGTGTTGTTGGCATTGGATTGCTGGGCCGCAAGCTGTATTGGATTGAGCAGGAGGATACAAACCCATAAAAGCAATACATGAGCAACAATGCGTGTGTTTTTTTTTCGATGTTTTTCCACTTTCATCAATGGTTGCCAACAGTTGAGCGGTTTAGAAAGTTTCTGTGTCATGATGACCTGTATCTGTAGGAACTGGAACTGTCGGACTAATTTGCATTGTTGGTTCCGAAAGGAGGTCCTCGCTGGTGTCTGGTTCTGCTGCACCAGACGTTGCCACTGCTTGTGTCACCGGTTCTACGGTACCAGGTGTTGTCGTTGTTTGTAGCTCTGGTTTTGTTGCGGGAATAGTAGTTGCTTGAAGTGCTGCCGTTTCTTGCTCATATCTTTCGGTTTCGGTATTTAAGATCAGAGGCAAGCCATCCTTTCCTCCTCCAATCACAATGATTTTGGTATTGGGAGATTCCGCCAGTTTTAAAGTGGCTTGAATGCCTCTCCATTTCAAATAATCGTCATTCAAACTTTGTGAAATAATACTCTGAAATCGTTCCCTTCCCCGTGCTTCTACAAACTTTCGTTTGGCCTCCTGGACTTCCTTTTGTAGTCGGAATTCATATTCTAAAAATAGTTGTTCATGTTTCAATTTGCTTTCAATGGCTGCATTGATCAAAGGGGGTAACATTAAGGTGCGAATGATAATGTCTTCAAACAGGATGGGATGGGCTCCATTTTTTTCAATGGCTTCAATCAACATTTCGTCCTGAATTTCTTCTCTCCGAATTGTATAAAGCTCTTCTGGGCGGTATTTACCAATGACTTCACGGACAGAAGCAATGGTCACAGGCTGGATGACTTTGTCCAAATAGTCAGGCCCCACGCTCTGATGGAGAATTCCCAATTTATTGTAGATTGGGCGGAATCGGATGGATACTGTCAACTGAATGATCAAACCATTTTGGCTGAGTACTCTCACTTCCTGTTGGAATTCATGCAGCCTGGCATCGTAAATGGTCATATAATCCCAGGGGACAACGAGTTGGAGCCCTTCCCCATAGACATGATCCGTTACAGTCCCCCCGAAAAGCCTGCGGTACAGGACCCCTCCATGTCCTGCAGGTACCGTAACCACAATACGATCGAAGAAATAAAGGAATACTAAAAAAAAACAACTCAAGGTAATAAACAGAACAATTGCTAAATTGTCCCGGAATCCAAATTTGAAAGCTTGATTTTTTTCCGCCATAAGATGTACTGGTTGGGTTTAATATATCCTTCAAGAAGCTGTGTAAATATTTACCGTCGTTTTTGTTTAAGGTAGTGGTAAAAGAAGAATATCTATAAATAAATGTCAGAGGATAACATGATTGTCAGTTTAGTTCAAACGAAAGGTGGCACGGGGAAAAGTACATTAGCATTGAACTTAGCTTTCTCCAAGAAGATGTGGCAGGCATTCGATTCGATTGCCCTGATTGAGTTTGACCCCCAAGGCACATTGCGGGATTGGTGGCAGGCCAGAGAAGAGAATCATTGGCAAACCAAAAAAGTGTCCTTTCACCACATTTCCAGTACGCAAAAGGAGGTGGTTCAGGATGGCATCAAGTCCATCAATCTGCACAATGACCTCTTGATTATAGATACTCCCGGAGAAAGCACAGGCAAACTCCACACGAAAATCGCCTGTGCCATATCCGATTTGGTAGTGATTCCTACAAGAAGTTCCACCAATGAAGAATTGGCTTTGTCGAACAAATTGTTGCCTATTCTGAAAGAAATCATTAAGATCAACCCTCAGAAACAGGGGGCTTTTTATATTTTACCTGCTTTTGTCAATCCTCGTTCAACTAAAGACAAGATCCTCCAATATTTTGAAGAAATTTTGCCGCCTTATGTAGGATGTCTGGCGTGTGTGTTCCCTTTGCGGTCAGTTTATGAAAATTTTAACCGGGATGGGATGGCCATGCAGGAATACATGAAGTCTGTAAAAAATAATCGACGGGTGTATCAGCAAGCTTCCAAAACCATGAACGATGTGGAAGAGATTGCAAAAACAATACTACAATGCTTAGAAGTCCGGAATACTTAACTCTATATCCATTAAAGGGCATATGGCACTACCACGAAAAAGGAAAAAACTGGAAGCGTCTTCTGATAAAGCAAAAGCATCAGAAGAAAAACAAGAAGCTCCCACTCCTTCGGAAACATCACCAGATGCTCCCATTCCGGGAGAAACACAGAAGAAAAGCAGGAGAACCCGGTCTAAGAAAGCAGTAACGACAACCAAACGTGCGAAGCTGGACGATGAATTCGATCTGGTCGAAAAACTGGAGGAAGACGTTTCTACCTCTGGAGAAACAACGATTCCATCGGGTCAACATCGTGCCGCTTCCTCTGAAGAAATTATGAAAACCGATCTGTTGCCAGATGAGGAAGGTCGTCGGAGTGTGCAGGCATCCATTATCACTCAAAAACACATGATGCTGGCATCGTCTGCCGCATTGATTCCAGCACCATTTGTTGATATTTTTCTGACGACTGGAGTACAGGTTAGGTTGGTTGGGCAATTGGCGGAACTTTATGAAAAAGACTTTTCGATTGCTCGTACCAAGTATTTGATTGCTGCATTGGGTGGAAACTATGCGGTGGGTATTTCTTCTTTATGGGGAGGGCTCAGTCTGGCCAAAGCTTTTCCTGGACTGGGAGTGGTTGTGGGATCAGCAACGATGCCTGTTGTCATGGGAGCGTCTACCTATGCCATTGGTAGGATTTTTTCTCATCATTTTTCATTGGATGGTGAATTGACCAACTTCAAACCAGCAAAGAATAGAAAATATTTTCAAGAACAATTCAAAGAAGGGAAACAGCTCGTCGCAGGTCTAAGTCATGGATAAACAACTCGAACAACGTTATGTGGAGGCACTGAAAAAATCCTCTGATAAGATTAAAGAATTATTAGCAGAACTGGACTCTTTAAAAAAAGGAGAACCGATCGCCATCATTGGGATGGGTTGCCGATTTGCTGGTGGTGTGCATACACCACAAGAATTTTGGGAGCTGTTGGAGCAGGGAAAAGACACGATTAGGGAAGTTCCTCCAGACCGGTGGCCAATTGATCAATACTATGATCCTGATGTGAATGCATCTGGAAAGATGTATTCCAGGTACGGAGGATTTCTTGAAGACGTCGATCAGTTTGATTGTTCTTTTTTTGGCATATCGCCTCGAGAGGCAGAAGTGCTGGACCCTCAACAGCGCCTTTTGCTGGAGGTTAGTTGGGAAGCCCTGGAAAATGCAGGACAAAGTGTAGAAGCATTGAAAGAGAGTACAACAGGGGTTTACGTTGGAATTTTAAGCAATGAATATGGGGCCACACGCTTTGTGAGTGGAAATGTCGAGGAGATAAATGCTTATTCGCTGACAGGCGTAGCTCACAGCATTGCCGCTGGTCGGATTTCTTACCTATTTGGATTCCAGGGACCCAATATCGCCATTGACACCTCCTGTGCTTCTTCTTTGGTGGCTTTGTATCTGGGAGCTGCCAGCTTGCAGAGAAAAGAATCTGATTTGGTGCTGGCGGGAGGAGCGAATTTTATCATTTCTCCAGAATGTCAAATCGCGTTTTCCAAGCTCAATGCTCTTTCTCCCGATGGTCGCTGTAAAACATTCGATGCTGCCTCTGATGGTATTGGACGGGGAGAAGGGTGCGGTATGGTTGTATTGAAACGTCTTTCTGAAGCAATACGGGATCGGGATAATATCTTGGCTGTGATCAGGGGAAGTGCCATTAATCAAGATGGTACGAGTAATGGCTTGACTGCACCCAATGGCATTGCCCAACAGAAAGTGATTCGGCAAGCATTGCAAAATGCTCAAGTCTCTCCAGAAGAGGTCAGTTACATTGAAGCTCACGGTACCGGAACTCCTTTGGGTGATCCTATTGAAATTCGTTCATTGGCAAAAATCTTTCAAAATCAGGAATTATGCATTGGTTCCGTTAAGACCAATCTTGGCCATTTGGAAAGTGCTGCGGGCATTGCCGGTTTGCTGAAAGTCATTCTTTCCATGCAGCATGAAAAAATTCCTCCTCATCTTCATTTTAGTAAGCCGAATCCTCACATTGCCTGGGAGGAATCGTCGTTTACCATTCCATCAAATGGTCAGCCCTGGCCAAAAACAACGAAACCTCGTATTGCCGGAATCAGTTCTTTTGGTCTGAGTGGAACCAATGCTCATGTATTGATTGCAGAAGCACCAGAAGCCAGTGAGTTCATTAATCCAATAGAACGACCGCTCCACATTCTCAATCTTTCTGCCAAAAAAAAAGAGTCTCTGCATGAATTGGTGAGCCGATATCATACCTATTTTGACCAGATTGAAGAAACCTCAAAGGAAGAAACAGAAGACATTTGTTATACGGCTAATGTGGGACGATCCCACTTTCCTCAACGTCTTTCGGTGGTCGGGGAATCTATTGAAGACATCAAACAAAAGCTGTTCAGTTATTTAAAAGGCCAGGTCGATAGAGGTTGTTTCCACAGTGATGACTCCTCCAAAATCAATGCTCAACTGGTTTTCCTGTTTACTGGTCAGGGATCTCAATATCGTGGAATGGGACGCGGGCTTTATGAAACACAGCCTTTCTTCAAAGACATCCTGGATCAGTGTGATGGATTATTTGCCCCATATCTGAACGAATCTATCATTTCACTATTATATGTTGAGGAAACTGCGGAAGATTTGATCAATCAGACTCTTTATACGCAAGCTGCCATTTTCTCGATTGAATATGCGCTGGCCAAGCTATGGGAATCATGGGGAGTCAGACCCTCTGTTGTGATGGGGCACAGCATCGGCGAGTACGTTGCGGCCTGTATCGCTGGTGTTTTTAGCCTCGAAGATGCCGTAAAGCTGGTGGCAAACAGGGGTAAATTGATGCAGTCATTGCCTGGTGGCGTCATGGCCGCTGTGGTTGTAGAAGAGCCGGCTGCCCGACAGGTACTGGAAGAGTTTGGAGAAAAAGTTTCTATTGCGGCAATCAACGCGGCTAAAAGTGTGGTCATTTCTGGTGAAACAGAAAATGTTCATGCTGTTTTGAAGAAATTCGAGAAAACCGGAACGCGTTATCAGATCTTGAAAGTCTCGCATGCTTTTCATTCCCCGATGATGGAACCCATTCTTCAGGATTTTCAAACGGTTGCCGCTCAGATCAATTATTTCAGACCCAGATTGCCTATTATTTCTAATGCGACAGGCATCCCCATCCAGATTTCCAACAAAAATTCTGCAAAAGATTGGGCACAATACTGGACTGACCACATTCGAGGAACCGTTCGTTTTTATGACTCCATCAAGTATTTAGAGGAAGAAGGTTATGAGCTTTTTTTAGAAATTGGTGCAGCTCCCATTCTTTCAGGACTGGGCAAACAATGTTTCACTCAAAATAAAGGAATTTGGCTTCCTTCGTTGAGACAAGGACAGGCCGATTGGCAACAAATCTTGGAGACATTGGCACAATTGTATGTGCATGGTTTAAAAATCGATTGGGTTGGTTTTGATCAACCCTATTCCCGGAAAAAAGTTATTTTACCGACCTATCCTTTTTTACGCAAACGGTATTGGAAGGAGTTTTTTCATTCTCAACCAGGTTTAGGAAAAAAGACAGAAAACTTGGAGTTGACTGAAAGGAAAGTCTCCAATCAAGTGAAGACAACTCCAGAAAAAACAGTGCCAACAACAGAAGCAACACTGGGCATTCCTCAATCAGGAAATTCTCCTCTGGAAAGGATGATGATCCAACAGCATCAAACCATGACCCAACAACTGGAAGTGATGGAGCGGCAGTTGCAAGCATTGCAAGGGAAACCCGTTGCTGTAAAAACTACAAAATCTCATCAGACTACTGTTCCATCACCTCAGATGCCTTCACTTGCTGAAGAGAAGACTGTTGAACCGGAGACTCAACAAATTTTTTCACATCCGATGTCATCGGGGCAAAAACGTCTTTTCATCATCAGTCAACACGCCAGAG
>JANQHV010000669.1 GCA_028282505.1 SAR324 cluster bacterium
TTTGAGAAAATTTAAGGCGAATAGTCGGCCTATTTAACGAAAATTTTCTCAAAACAGACGCCAATGAGGCGGTTTTACAGTAGAATCAGGTTTTTCAAAGCAGGTTCTAAGCTCGTTGTGCGAGAGTTGATCGGGAGCCTGGATCTGCTTCAGGACTTATGAATTTCGACACGAACCGCACAGGCTTTGTAAGCCGGTTGATGAGAATAGGGATCAAAGACAGCCAGGGTGAGTTGATTGGTGGTTGCATAGTGCATAGGGATAAAAATCTGCCCCGGTTGTACCGTTGGTTGCACTAGTGCTGTGGTCTGAATCGAACCTCTTCTGGAAGAAATGAGAAGGGAGGTACCAGAATCGATTCCGAGCGTTTCCGCATCCTGAGGATGAATCTCTGCATAAATCTGCTCAGGTGACAATTGTCGCAGGACATTTGATTGACTGGTGCGAGTTTGGGTATGCCACTGGCTGGATGAACCTCGGCCTGTCAAGAGAAGCAAGGGGTATGCTTCGTCAGGAAGTTCAGGTGACACACGAGGTTCCTCAAACAAGAAATAGGCTTTTTGATCGGGATGATAGAATTTTCCATCGGTGAACAGACGTCTTTCTTTTTCGATCACTGTGTTTTTTTCAGCAAAAGGCCATTGAATGCCTCCCTGTTGCTCCAGCATGACATAGTCGTCAATGCCATTAATATCACAGGGTTGACCTTGGGTCAGGCGCTTGATGATTTGAAAAACAGCTTGGGGAGATTCCCATTCCCGGAACATCCCTCCACACCCCCAATATTCAGCAATCAATTTAAAAATATAAAAATCAGCAAGAGCTTGTCCTGGAGCTTGAGAGACTCGTTTTAACAGACCAATACGGCGTTCTGAATTGATAAAGGTGCCTTCCTTTTCGCCCCAGGCTGCAGCAGGTAACAGCAAATCAGCCATTTGTGCGGTTTCTGTAGTGTGGTACATGTCCTGAACCACTAGAAAATCTAACTTTTTCCGTAATTCATGAAAACTTTCCTGTTGAATCCAGGAGTGAGCCGGGTTGGTGGCAATGATCCATAATCCTTTGATTTTGCCTGTTTCAATGCCAGCCAGGATTTGGTGATAGGGCCAACTGTTTTGATCGGGGATTTGGGAAACATCTAACTTGAGCAGAGAAGCGACCTTTTGACGATGTGCTGGATTGAGAAAATCATGCCCTCCCAGGAGAGAGGTGGTATTGCTGAAAAGTCGAGAGCCCATTGCATTGCACTGTCCTGTGATCGAATTAGCCCCTGTGCCGGGCCGTCCAATATTTCCTGTCATCAGAGCCAGATTGATCAAAGCTTGGGCAGTTCGGGTGCCCTGATGACTCTGATTGACTCCCATCGTCCACCAGAATGAGACACGCTGGCCTTCGTGGATCAATTGAGCCAACTGATGGATTTGTGAGATGCTCAATCCCGTCACTCGGCTGGCCCTGGCGGGATTGAAGTTACGGAGAAATCCCTCAAACTCTGCAAAATAGAGGGTATTTTCCTCAATCATTTTCTGATCAATCCACTGATTCTCCACCAACACATGGGCCACTGCATACAGTAACATCAAATCCGACTTGGGTGCTAAAGCATAATGATGGGTGGCCTGCATCGCTGTTTCTGTGGTACGAGGATCGATCACAATAATTTTGGGATTGTGACGATTCATGCAAACCCGCTCCCACATGATCGGATGGGCAATACAGGGGTTGGCCCCAACGAAAACCAGAACGTCCGATTCCTCAAAATCCTGATAAGTGTAAGGCGGAGCGTCAAACCCAAAAGACTGTTTATAGGCCGTCACCGCCGTTGCCATGCAAGGGCGTGTGTTGCCATCGCCATGAACCATGCCCATGCCAAACTTGGCCAATGCCCCCAAAAAAGCCATTTCTTCAGTAGCAATCTGCCCTGTACTTAAAAACGCAATCGATTCAGCACCATAATTTTGCTGAATTTGTTTAAAATGAGCCGTGAATGCCCGTAATGCCATCTCCCAGTTAACGGGCTCTAAAATCCCTTCTGCATTACGCAGCATCGGACTGGTTGCACGATTTGGACTAAATAACGGAGATAGGGCTTCCCACCCCTTGGGACAGGCTTTTCCCTGATTGACAGGGTAGTGGGTATTGGGGGTCAGATTGACAGGGACTTTATTTTGTAAATGCACCGTCAACCCACAACCGGTTGCGCAAAAACCACAAGTCATGTTGGTGGTCTGGTCAGGCAGCAAACGTTTGGGAATGCGGCCAAACTGGCTATTTTCCAAAGCCAATTGTTGACTCAGTTTTCCATCCCATTGGCGAAAAAGCGAAGACACTTTTCTCACCAAACCATTGTCTGCTGATCGTTTGGGAAGTTTGAACAGGTGCTTACTGTACGATAAAGAACTCATGATTGTATCTCCATTCCATCGGGTCTATTCTTGAATTCCCGGCATTTTATCCGGTAAAGCGGCTGTAAAAAACAGATAGCGTTCCAGGAATTCTCCGCCCAGGGTACACATGAAAATCCCCATACTGCCTGCCAACAAGAAAGAAAGGCTCATGCCTGGATTGATCACCATCACGAATGGCAAGAGAATCCCTCCCACGATTCCCAGCACCAAACGGCTGAAGGTGACATATTTCAGTTGGCCAAACAACAACTGTGCTGTTTTCCACAGTGTTGTCAATTTTTCTGAGGAGGCCTGCTGCAAACGGTAAAACTCAATCACGAGCTTGAGCGTCGTGGCAGCAATGAGGATCAGATAAAAGCTCAAAATAAGTTGCTGCTGTGCACTGCCTATCTGCTGACTACCCAGCAACACACTGCCAGTCAAGGTGAACGCCGCTAGAGCAGTTCCCAAAATCAGGGCTGTCAAAAAAAACTTTACTGTCGTATCTGTGGTAGACCACCAGAGACGAGGGGTCGATTGATAAATCATTGCCGAACAAAAAATTCCAATTGCTCCAATCATGCCAACCATTGCCCCCAATCCATGCTGCAAGAGAGGAGACAAAGAGGACAAGACCGACATGGGCAACCAGGATTGATAGACCGGCAACCAGGATAATAACGTGTAGACGATAGCCAGCTTGGCAAACAGCCCCAGAGATAACACTTCCCTGCTCATCCAGGATTGCTTCCAGCCCAAGACAGCACGAAAGGCATACAAGGGCCGTCCCAGGTGAAAAACGCTGGCCACTAACCCGGTGAGTCCCAACGACAAAGCCAGTGTCGTGTGCAATAAAGGGAATACGGAGAGTTCCCTCAGCCCTGACAAATGATTTTGTAAAATGCTGACTAAAAATCCACCCACTGATAGTTGAGTCAAGACCAGCATGATGACTAAAGGCAAATGGGCATGCTCTGCTTTGACGAGGTATTGGTCCAGCGCCTTCCAGTGCTCGGCAATCTTTTGTCGTGTCACATACCGGGTGGTTGGTAAGGTATGATGTGAGTCTGGCGCCCCAGGAATATTCACTTGAGCGTTTGGTTTGTTTTGAATTTCTTGTATATCGACCAGACGGATACTGATTGCGCCATTGGGGCATCCCTGAACACAGGCTGGCTGCTCTCTGGCTGCCAGGCGATTGGAGCACATGTCACACTTGCGTACAATCCCCAGTTGTTCGCTATACTTTGGAACACCATAAGGGCATGTCAATGTGCAGTACTGGCAACCAATGCACTGGTCATCCAGGTGTTTAACAATGCCAGTGATGGGATCTTTGTCATAGGCATTGACCGGACATCCTATCAAACAGGCCGGCTCCAGACAATGATGACAGGCAGTCGTGACCGTTTGCAACAGAGAAGCATCCCGTTGGTAGACATGTTCTGATATTTTTTCCGTATTACCATGAATCATCCCCACAGACCGCCATGTTTCCTCTGGTTCTAATCCATTCAAACTGTGACAGGCGGTTACACAGGCTTTACAACCTGAACATTGATCTAAATCGACTTCAAAGGCATATTGTTGATGATGATCGGGCGTACTGATCGGAATTAAATCGTGATACAATGATGAATCATCGAGAGCATTTGCAAGTGGAAGGTTTGTATCATGGCTTTGTGAAAACAGATCAACTGCTGATAACTGCTGTTGCTTTTGTAAGTACAAATCGATGACAGAGTGGTGCTGTGTGGCAGAATTAACTGATGCAGGGATGTTATTCATTTTATAATAGATATTTCAGGTGATGTGAAAGTTATATTTGAGATTCCTGGGGTTAGTCATATTTTCGGCCAGTTGTACAAAAACGATTTCCCCTCCTTACCAAGGAAGCTGTCTACGGAAGCAGGTTAAGCGAGGTTTTCAGTTATAGACCAACCCCTCCTTACCGAAGGTCGGCCCCGCTCTCTTGCCAATGAGGAACAAGCTCAGGAGACCGAAAATATCATTCCCAGATTCTTATTTGATAAACCACCATCCCGTCGTCAATTATAAACAAAAAGCATGCCATTCAAATATATTTATTAATATCAGTAGTTTAGACAATATGACCAACTGACAATTTTGACAAACGAGACTCTAATTAACAATTTTGACAAACATTTAAGTTTAATAAATACACAAATTAATAAAATTGTTTTGACAATTAAATAATTTTCGCATAGATTTTAACCAATTTTTTTCATCCCAATACTGATAAATCATTCCATTTCCCTCGATAATCATCATTTTGGGAATTAATAGAAGTTTTTCAAGGCTTCATTACTTCCTATTTGTATTACTGATTCCCCATCTGAATAATCTCATTTGAATCAACAGTAGACGATTTTATTGGACGCAAATGATCGCAGAGCACCAGGATTAAAGCAGGATAGGAGATGCTTTCTGGTCTGCTCAGTTCTTTATTGTTTAAGAGTTTTCGCAAAAAATTTGGAGATGCATATGCTTACGAAGCAGCAGTTAGTCGTGATAGGAAATGGCATGGTTGGTTGCAGACTGTGTGAAGAGTTAATTGAAAAGAAGAGTGAAGAAATATTTAAGATTGTTGTTTTTGGCAATGAACGTTTGCCCGCCTATGACCGGGTGCACCTGAGCGAATATTTTGCTGGAAAATCTGCAGACGATCTGACACTCCAACCAGTGGATTGGTATGTCAAACATGGTATTGATTTGTGGTTAGGCGATCATATCATGGCCATTGATCGCAAAAACAAGTATGTGATTTCCGAACAGGGATGCCATGTGCCTTACGACAAGCTGGTGCTGGCAACAGGGTCATCTCCGTTTGTTCCTCCAGTGTCCGGAGCAGAGAAAAAAGGAGTGTTTGTTTATCGTACCCTGGAAGACTTAGACAATATCATTCTGTATAGCAAACAAGTTAAAACTGCTGCGGTGATTGGAGGTGGTTTACTGGGTTTAGAGGCCGCAAAAGCCATGATGGATCTGGGAGTGGACACTCATGTAGTGGAATGCGCACCCAGTTTGATGCCTCGGCAGTTGGATGAAGCCGCAGGAAAGTTTTTGCAGCTCAAGATTGAGGATCTTGGCGTCAATGTCCATCTCAACAAACTCACCCATGAATTTCGAGGCAACGGGCGTGTTGAGTCGATTCTATTTGCAGATGCGTCGGAGTTGGCAGTGGACATGGTGGTGATTTCTGCAGGCATTCGTGCTGCTGATGAATTGGGAAAACGCAGTGATCTTCAATTGGGAGCACGGGGAGGAATTGCTGTTAATAATTACCTACAGACATCGGACCCTGACATTTATGCGATTGGGGAATGTGCGTCTCATGAAAACACCACATATGGATTGGTTGGGCCAGGATACCAGATGGCCAGTGTGCTGGCTGACAATTTACTGGGAGCCACACGAGAGTTTAGCGGTGCTGATATGTCATGCCAATTGAAATTATTGGGAGTGGATGTGGCCAGTTTTGGAGATACCCACAGTGACGACGAGCGGGAAAATGCCGTTATCCTGGAAAATCATAAAGATGGCATTTATAAAAAGTTGATTCTCAGTGAGGATGGACAACGGTTGTTGGGAGGAATGCTGGTGGGAGATACCTCAGACTATGGCCGACTGCTGTCTTCCTATCAGGCAGGTGTTCCCATACCCAAAGCCCCAGAATCCCTTCTGGTTCCGCCTGCAACCAGTTCCGACAAAGATGCCACGTCGGTCGCATTTCTGCCAGCCTCTGCCATGGTTTGCTCCTGTAACAATGTGACGAAAGGTGATCTCGTCCAGGCCATTCGTCAGGAAAATATTCAAGAGTTGGCAGGTTTGAAAGGTTCAACGAAAGGAGGTACTGGTTGTGGGGGATGTATTCCTTTGATGAAAGATATTCTGGCGTTGGAACTTGAAAAAAGTGGAGTGGCCATTGATCGTTCCTTATGTGAACATTTTCCTTATGATCGTCAGGGATTACGAGAACTGATACAAAAAAATAAATTGTATACCTTCGGACAAGTATTAGAAAAATACGGTACCGGCCAAGGCTGTGAAGTTTGCCGACCGGCCATTGCCTCCATTCTGGCAGGATGTTGGAACGATCATGTTTTGAATCATCAGGATATTCAAGACACCAATGACCATTACATGGCCAATACCCAACGCAATGGAACCTATTCAGTCGTTCCCCGGGTTCCTGGAGGAGAGCTGACTCCCGATCAATTGATTGCCATTGGACAGGTGGCCAAGGAGTTTGATTTATACACAAAAATTACAGGCGGACAACGCATTGATCTGTTTGGTGCACGTTTGGAAGACTTGCCAAAGATTTGGCAAAAATTGATCGATGCAGGTATGGAAAGCGGACATGCTTACGGAAAAGCCCTGCGGACTGTGAAATCGTGTGTTGGTTCGACCTGGTGCCGATTTGGTGTACAAGACAGCACCAGCCTGGCCATTGAACTGGAAAATCGTTACAAAGGATTGCGTGCTCCTCACAAAATCAAAGGAGGCGTATCAGGATGCATTCGAGAATGTGCCGAAGCCCAAAGCAAAGACTTTGGTGTGATTGCTACCGAGCAGGGATGGAATCTGTATGTGTGTGGAAATGGAGGCGCCAAACCACAGCATGCCATTTTACTGGCCTCCGATATCGACACAAATACGGTGATCCGATATTTGGACCGTTTCCTCATGTACTACATCCACACTGCGGAACATTTAACACGTACTGCGACCTGGCTGAATAACATGGATGGAGGGATTGATCATCTCAAGGACGTGGTGATTCATGATTCATTGGGGATTGCCGAGCAGCTTGAATACGAAATGCAGCAGCTCATCAATTCCTATCAATGCGAATGGACTGCTACACTACAAGACCCCGATAAATTGAAACGCTTTCGTCCTTTTCTCAACACGGAAGAGACTGATCCAACCATACAATTTATCAAGGAACGAGGACAAATACGCCCTGCTCCTCCAGTCAAACAGCCCGTTCTGGAACTATTGGAAATTTGAAAGGAAATGACTCATGGAAGTTTGGAAAAAAGTGATCAATTTGAAAGATATTGCCATAGGCAGCAAAGGTTGTGTTAAGTTTGGCAGTCTCCAAATCGCTCTTGTTCATTACAGCAAACATGAATGGTATGCTGTTCAGAATTTATGTCCTCATCAGCAACAAAATGTGCTGTCACGAGGACTGATTGGAGATCGGCAAGGGGAACCCAAGCTGGTGTGTCCTCTGCATAAAAATGCATTTTCATTAAAAACCGGCAAACACCTGGAAGGGAATGCCGACATGCAGCTACAGACGTTCCCTGTCAAAGAGGAAGAGGGGTATCTGTTTATAAAAGTTGAAGAACAGTTTCTCACCTCCCTCGAAAGTCCAATGCTGGCAAATTGTGCTTAGAACCTGTTTGAAAAACCTGATTCTGCTGCAAAACCGCCTCATTGGCGTCTATTTTGAGAAAATTTGCGTTCAATAGGCCGGCTATTCGCCTTAAATTTTCTCAAAAATCCGCTCAATGAGATCAATTTTTCGCAACGAACCATCTTTTCCAAACAGGTTCTTAAAAGGTTGATCATGTATTTAGATTTTTTACTACAAATTTCAAAATTACTCAAAGCATCCAGTGATCTGTCACGAGGAGTGAACATGGCCATGATCCTGCTGCAGGAATATTTTGAGATTCGCAACACCATGCTCTTCATTCGAGACAGTGTGACCAATAAATACTTCATTGAACTGGCCCCCGAATTGAGTGAAGAAGAAAAAAATCTATGGAATCAAAAACTTTCGGAACGCTTTCCCATTTCGAAATTGCACTATGAAATGGTCTTATCGCCTGAAGAATTAGCCAATTACCAACTGCCGAACTTTTCAAATGTTGCCGGAAAAGCAGGATCGATTGTGCTCCATCCTCTCTATGGACAAGATCGCAGTTTACCATTGGGGATTTTTTATGGTTGGCTGCCAGATCATCCGAAGAACCAGGATAAACTCAAAATCATCGGGTTGTTGGCTTCGATGATTGCCTTGAGCCTAGAAGCACATGGATTGAATACGGACACTGTGTATCAGGTCTCTACCGATCAGACACCAATGATTCTCGATGGTGTGGTAGGAGTGAGCGGGGTTATGAAAAAAACCGCCGCAATGGTGAAAAAAGTAGCACCAAGCCGAGCAACGGTTCTCATCCGGGGGGAAAGCGGGACCGGTAAAGAGTTGATCGCACGTGCCATTCATAAGCATAGTTTGCGGCATAATGCACCATTCATCAGCATCAATTGTGCTGCACTCTCTGATAATTTACTGGAAAGTGAATTATTTGGCCATGAGCAAGGAGCCTTCACAGGGGCAGTACGCTCCCGCAAAGGCCGTTTTGAATTGGCTGATGGGGGAACTTTGTTTCTGGACGAAATTGGTGATACGTCTCTGGAGTTTCAAACCAAGCTCTTGCGAGTATTGCAAGAAGGCCAGTTTGAACGGTTGGGTAGCAGCAAAACTTCCTGTGTGGATGTGCGGATCATATGTGCCACCAATGTGAACTTGGAACATGCCATCAGTACTGGAACGTTTCGTGAAGATCTATTTTACCGCTTGAATGTGATCGCCCTGGAAGTTCCACCATTGAGAGAACGTCGTGAAGATATTCCATTGCTTCTCCAATATTTCCTGGAGCAACTCAATGAAGAATACCAAAAAAATATTCAACTCTCTCAGGAGAATGTGGAGACGCTCAAATACCAAGATTGGCCTGGAAATATCAGAGAGCTTGAAAATGCGATTCATGCAGCGTTCCTGATGGAAAATGACGGTATCTTGAGAATAAAACCACAAGCGGGAAAGATCGAACAACCACAACATTCTGACAAGATCATCACGCTCCATCCTCAGAGTAAATCGCCACATTTGTCTGTGAAACATGAAGAAGTGGAAGCCATTCAAAAAGCACTGTCTCGTAACAGAGGCATCCAACTGCGAGCAGCTGAAGACCTGGGCATCTCTTTAAGACAACTGCGCTATCGTATCAAGAAATACAATATTCCTGTTCGTAAAATTCAGACTTGATTCACCGAATTACTAAATAAGAGCAATTCTCCACAATTTTATCACTTTTTTTATTCTTCCCTGGAAAAATAGGTAGTCCTTCCCCTATATAAAAATTCATTTTTCATGCTCTCCCCGAAAAAATGAGTAGTCTCTCCCCATAGACAAAACACCTCTTTTATGAAATACCTTTCCTGGATTATGTCGCACTTACACTTTCTCACCTGGCGTTAAGCTATAGAGTTCCAGAAAAGTTTCTTACTGGAGTTCCCCCTTTTTTTCAAAGGGGGTTAGGGCGATCCGCGTGCGGGGATTTGCAAGGGGCTCCTCACTTTAATCTTCTCCTCAAAGAGAGGAGGGGCTTTCTGCTCCATTTCATCTTTATCATGAAAGATTTGCAATGCATCAATACTGGGGAAAGGCTGAAACCGAGCAGGGACAATTAAAATATCTTTCGATTTGGGAACATTCTCTCAATGTGGCTGCTGTTGCCAAGGTCTGGCTGGAGCAACGTCCTCTTTTGTTATCCCGCTGGACAACACTGCTAGGCTGGGATAGTGACAAAACTTCCGATAGAGAACCCGCTCTTCGCATTGCTCTCCACTGTATCTTGCTCCACGATCTGGGTAAGTACGATTGGCGTTTTCAGGCAAAAGTACCGGAATTGTTCAATCTTCTGAATCAACAGGAAGCCAAAAAGCGAACAGGCTCGTTCGATCATGGCGGTTGGGGATTTCATTATTATGTCCACGTGAGGTTCGATAATAAATCCTCTAGAAAACCCTCCTGGCTGGAATTGATTCGAGCCACAGCCAGTCATCATGGATCG
Organism: SAR324 cluster bacterium; assembly: GCA_028282505.1. Classification (GTDB taxonomy): domain Bacteria; phylum SAR324; class SAR324; order SAR324; family NAC60-12. Next base: position 10,286 of record JANQHV010000669.1, read on the forward strand.
TATTGTCCTTTGAGACGTCAACAACTAACTCCAAATACAAAGTATCAGAATAAAACAGCCCAAAAAGCAATCCTGGCCGCAATCACAGAACACATCAATGTGGTTGAACAACTCTATCCGTTACCGGAAGCTCCTCCTGAATCCATTGACCCAGCTCCGGTGGTATTTCTGGCGGGTCTTTGTTCGGTGGCAGACTGGTTGGGATCGAATAAAGATATTTTCACGTTTCGCTCCGTGGATGATGCGGCTCCGCAGCCAGAGGCTATTACCCCGGAAATGGAAGGGAAAGCTAGACAGATTTTGAGAGAAAATGATCTTTTGGGAAAATACAGTGGTGTGGCTGACACCAGGATTGAAAAGATTTTGGGAAGGGATGATGATGGCCAGCTACATCAACCATACCCTCTGCAATATCAGGCACTGGAAATGCCTTTGACTGAGGCTCCTCAATTGATGATTATCGAGGCCCCGATGGGAGAAGGAAAAACCGAGGCGGCTATGTTGCTCGCCCACCGCCTGTTGGAAATGGGAGGAACCGATAATTTGTACTTTGCCTTACCGACTATGGCCACTTCCAATGCCATGTTTGATCGGATGCAGAAAATGATGGAGGGAACGGCATTTTTTGATCAGGAATCCTCTTTGGTTCTAGCGCATGGAAAAAGAGATTTGAGGGAAGCTTTTACGAACAGCATTATCCAGGATACTGCTGAAGGAGACCAGGAATCAGAAAATCTCAGTGCACTTAAAATGTGTAATGCTTTTTTTGCCAGCAGTCATAAACGGAGTTTATTGGCCAATGCAGGGGTAGGGACTGTCGATCAGGCCATGTCAGCGGTGTTGGGGGCGAGTCATCATTGGGTCAAACTGTTTGGTTTGAGCAATTCCATTCTGATTATTGATGAGGTGCACGCCTATGACGCTTATATGCTGCGGATTCTGGAGCGACTGCTGCAATGGTTAAAGGCTTTGGGCACTCATGTCATCCTGCTGTCAGCCACCTTAACAGTGGCAACAAAGACTAAGCTGGTAGAAGCATTTGTTGGAGAAATACCAGAGCCACCTGCCTCAACTTCGACAATCACTCCAATGAATTACCCCTTAATGACTCATGTTTATACCAAAGGAAATCAATGGCAGATGAATTTACTGCAAAGTATTCCTATCAAAGAATTGAAAAGGAAGGTTAATTGTAAATGGATTACCGATAAAGAACGAATTATTGAGAGCCTGATCACTTTCGCTGAACAGGGAGCACAAGTTTGCCTGATTCTGAATACCGTGGCAAAAGCTCAACAATTTTTTGACGAGTTGTCTGGTGATACAAGAACCAGCAATATTTCTTTACTGTTGTTCCATAGCCGTTTTCAGCTCATTGACCGTAATGTCATTGAAGGCGAGGTGATCAAACACTTTGGAAAACGAGGTCACTACGAAAGAGGGAAAGAAGGCAGGATTCTGGTGGCCACTCAGGTGGTTGAACAGAGCCTGGATGTTGATTTTGATGTGATGGTTTCCGAAGTAGCCCCCATGGATTTGTTACTCCAGAGGATTGGCAGACTGCATCGCCATTTAGGAAATAATAAACTCCGTAAGAAGCATCCTTGGAAAGATGCGTGTTTGTTCGTTTATAGTCCATGCCAGACCGTCTCCGAATGGCTCGATGACCGGAAATCCAATGAAAACGCCCGGTCAGTCTATGATGCCTTTGTACTCTATCGAACAGCACTGCTCTTTCATCACAGAAATTATGAGTTTGCGATTCAATTGCCTGATGATCTGCGCTCTCTGGTGGAAGAAGTTTATACAGAAACGGAAGAGATGGTTTTGCCGAAGGACCAGGAAAAATATGAAGAGGCGCTCCTGAACTGGAAGAATAGCCGTTATAATCAACAACGATGTGGAGCAGAGGTTATCCAACCTTCTCCTGATGATAAGCCTAAGCGATTAGGACGGTGTGTCGTGCGAGAAAGTGAATCCTGTGAATTGGAAGAAGAACTGGAGGTGGGAGGAACTCGTTTAGCGGCCCCTTCCCTGCAAATTTTCTTTGTTGATGCCCAATGGACTTTATCCATTGATGGCAGAGAGCGTGGCAATCAGAGTTATTTGGAGTTTAAGCGGAGGTTGCAAAATCATTCAGTGACTGTGCTGGAAACCATGCTGACTTCACCGGGCAGGGGGTGTTTACAATCAGCGGATTTTGATCCAACCACAGGATGGATAACGTCAGAGGAATGGGAAGAGACTCTAGATCGTTTTGAACGGGAATTCCCTTTTGAACCCAAACCGTTGATTTTGCCGCTTGCTCATGATGCGGCGCAGGAAGTGGAATATCACTTCAATCAGGGAGATGTGGTTTTGCAATACTCAAAGAAGATGGGGTTGAAGATATGCAAATGAACTCAGGCAGCTTCTTCCTTGTTGGTTTTATGATCAAACCGAATCAGATTGACACTGCCCAAATCGACTTTCTGACTGGCCAGCGTGTCAATATCGATGCCAATGACGTTGCCATTGTCGTCAAAATCCAAAACAAACCCTTGGGCGACTTCTTTGCTTTCGATGCTTTCAGAACCCTCTTTCAGTTCAATATACAATGAATCTGTATCGGGAAAATATTCAATTTTCATGCTTTTTGTTTTTATTTATGACTGGAATCGATAAATGCATTGTGGATCGTCATCAAATCTCTTTCTGTGATGACACGCAAGTATTATTTTAATTTTTTTTGTGATTAAAAAATTCTGCCCCGCACTTGCGGGGATTGTAATGTCACAGCAATACTAAAAGAGACGGCTACCCGTTTTAGATGGGAAAAGCTATGCTTCCACTTAGCATAACGTTAGTGACCGTACTTGATTATATCGGCCGCTACGGTAGCGCCGGCCTACGTGCCGGCTATTTTGCCGCCATGTAAGGCGGCGCTACCATAAACATGGGGTTGGTCATATTTTCGGCCAGTTGCACAACAACGATTTCCCCCCCTTGGTAAGAGGGTGGCCCCGCTCTCTTTGTAAGGGGAGGAACAATTTTAGGTGGGTGAAAATATGATCAAGTCCGAATATTTTCTATTAAAATTTTGATATTATAAAAGAAATTTACCATTTGATTGAATGATACTGTAACAACAAACCGATTGATGGAATTCACCATGTACAACCCAATCATACATCCATTTTATCCACACAAAACCAATGAGGGCACCATTGTCCAGGCTCCTTTAAAGAAGATTCTGCTGGGAGAAGTGGTTGTGGACCCCTCTCATCCCGACCCAGCCATTCAGGCGTTTTTGCGATACATTCCCAGTCTGATCCTGCAAGTGCTGGATGCGGAACTGGACGAAGACGAATGGAACGAATTGACGCAAGAGGGAAAAGACGCCTCCTGTTTTCAGGAGTTCCAGGAGCGTCTCTCTGAAAAATTGGAAGAAATGGAGGATTTTTTCACGCTGTATCCCGATAAAAATGGGTTCTATCAGCACCATGAGGTGAAAACTCAAGCATTGAGTGGGGAGAAAGGAACTGGATGCAAAGTGATTGATGGCAACCAGGATGGTCTGGATGGACTCTTGATCCATGCGGTATCCGGCAACAACCACTGTCACCATAAACGCCCCGGCTTACTCAGAAAAATTTGTCCTGCCTGTGCCCTCACTTCACTCATGCATCACAATTATTTTTGCGTAGCCGGCCTGGCTGGCCCAGCAAATCTACGAGGTAATCAAGCTTATTTGTGTATGTTGGGCAGTCCGGTTTCAGAGCAAAATGAAGCCCAATCATCCGATGAGCCTTTTAAACGAATGATTCGTAATATCTTCCTACCAGATTTAAATTCAGGTTATGCGGAGTCTTTGGGATGGGATAAGACCCGTGACGTGGATCTGCCCTCATGGCTCAAACCAGGACGTAAAAAAGGCAAATGTTTTGAAATATTGGGAATGGAAACAGGGTTGATTCGGGCAACTTTGCACACACCACGCCATGCGTTTTTTGATGTGGAAGCAGAGTCAGGTATCTGTGATCTCTGTGGGTTAACGGCAAACCAACTGGTCAAATGCTACTATTGGAGACAGGGGGATAAATTGAATGATTTTATTGGTCATCCCACCCTGGCGACCTATGAAGAAAAAGGACAGACACTTCCGATCAATTATAACCCTTCCATCTGGCGTTCTTTGGGAGCCCTGGCCATGAAAAATTACCAATCATCCAATCGTCATTTTCAAGCAGCCCCGCTGGTTCATCAATTTTCAGATCTGTGTAGATGGGAGGAAGAAGAATTTCAACTGGAATTGCAGGCATATCAAACCGATAAAGCCAAATTATTGGGCTTTCACCATCAAATCATCCAACTTCCTGTTTTTACTAAGCAGGAAAAAGACGAACAACAGGAATTTTATCATGAAATCGAGGTGTTTGCGTCCGTCATGGGAGAGATGATGAGGAGTTTTAAATATTTTGGTTCTACCAACAAAAAAAGAGAACGGGTTCAAATTCCTGGCATTGAAGACAAGCAACGGGAGTTGGTACAAAGCTGGGGAGAGCAGTTGCTCAACCGTATTGCCAATCTGCGTAAGGCCCAAAAGGCCGAAAAACTTCCACAACAGTTATTGGAGCAACTGAAGCATTGTAAAAAAGCACTGACGGATGCATTCGACCAGCTTTGTGACTCCTTTGCCTGGGATGATGCTTCGTCTCAAAGAAAATTGTGCAAGCAAAAGCGTATTCTATTTAGTCAGTTAAATAAGCAATATGCGGAATATGAAAAACGGTTCAATTAGAAAATGAGGAGATTTATTCATGAAAAATCAAACACTACAACAAATAGGAACATTAATCCGTTCTTACCAATCACTGGGGAATGGAGCAAAGGCAGAATTGAGGAAGCTGGAAAGTTACCGTGTCGTTCCTGAACAAGCTCCTTCTGCCTATTATCGAGTAAAAGAACAATATTATCGTCAGTTTCCATGGTTATTTTGTAAAAACTTCGAGACTGTGACGGCCACACTTCTACTTTTTTGGCGGGATCGTAAGGCTAAAGAAGAATTGAAAATAGATAAACAGGAACTGGGTACTTTGATGGTTGGTGATGGAAAAAACTGTCCTGTAAAAATCAACCGTTTCAAACGAATCATGCGGGCAGAAACATTAGATGAGGGGTTTCATGCCTTGCGGCCTGTATTACAACTTTTTCGTCATGACGATGTCAACTGGGTCGAAGTGGCCTCTTTGATTTCTGCCTGGAAACAACATGAAGAGAATCATTCGGATTCTCTGTATATCTGTAAAAAAAATTTGGCGGATGCCTACTACTCTTCCTATCAATTTAACTCCAATGCATGAGGACATATGAGCACTTTTATTCAAATTCATACACTGACTTCCCATTCGACACACAATCTGAATCGTGATGATTTGGGCCAGCCCAAGTCTGTTGAATTTTTAGGCCATACGCATGGCCGTATTTCCAGTCAATGTCTGAAACGGGCCATTCGTAATACGATGAAAGATGAACTTCATGGAAAAGTTGGCTGGCGTACCCGTAAATTACCGAAGCTTGTCAAAGAATATTTAGAAGGACATGAAATTGACACCAACCTGATCAAAGTGATGACTCAGGAAATTGCTTCTTTGGGCATGAATAAAAAGGCCACAGAGGGAACGGAAGAGACCCAACTGATTTTTTTGACGCATCAAGAATTGGAAGAAGTTAAAGACAAGGCATTGCAATTGTGTCAGGAGAATGAGGAGAGTAAGTTGACAGAGAAGACTAAAAAAGAAATTGGAAATGCGATTCGAGAACTGTTCAAGACGCGTAAATTCAAAGACGGAGTGGATATCGCCATGTTTGGCCGGATGACCACCAGTGATGTTTTTGAAGATTGTGACGCTGCTATACAAGTGGCTCATGCCATCACCACGCATCCTGTCAAAAATCAGGATGATTTTTTTACCGCAGTGGATGATCTGGGAGAAGATGAAACCGGAGCAGGCCACATGGATGAGAAGTACTACAATACCGGCATTTTCTATAAATATGCCTCTATCAATTTTGATCAGTTAGCCAGCAACCTGGCTGATGATAAGGAATTGGCGAAAAATGCCACGTCGGCCTTTTGCAAAGCTTTTGTGACGGCCTTGCCCACCGGCAGTCAAAATGCAATGGCTGCCCACCAACATCCTTTTGTGATTTTGATCACGTTGGGCAACGGGGCGAACAGCAATTTAGCCAATGCTTTTGCCGATTTGGCCCATCAACGAGGAAATCTGTTGAAATTAACGGCCCAGGCTATGATTCAGGAGTTCAAAAGCGAACAGGACTTTTTTGGTGACTTGAAAGCGGTGGAGACAGCATTACTGGCCTGTCAAAAACCCGAATTTTTAGAAAAGGATGATCAGACAATCGATTTAGGAACCATTCAAAAAACAAATACGTTGAAGGAACTCTGGCAACAAATGGAATCTTCTCTCCAGGGGGTCGTGTGAAAGAATGTGACTATTTACTGATGCCCATTTGGGCGGCAATGCAATCCTGGGGAGATCAGGTTTTGGCCGGAGATGATCGTCCGACTTTATCCTTTCCCACTCATTCTGGGTTGTGTGGTTTGATTGCGGCAGCTCTGGGAATTGAACGCTCAAATCATGCTCAATTGAACGCTTTGCATCAATCGCTGAATTTCATTGTGCTGGATATTTGCAAAGGAGCGTTGCAGACCGATTTTTATAGCGTGAAAGGGTTTGTCAGAGCAGAAGGTTTGAAAGTCGACCAACGCAGTACCGTCATCGGACGTAAAACTTATATGGCCGATACCGCGTTTCTGGTGGCTGCTTCTTTGCATGAGGCACCAGCCCCCTACACGTTAGAGAGCATAGGCCAGGCGTTGCTTCAGCCCCACTATCCTCTTTATGCAGGACGGAAAAGCTATCCATTTCATCTGCCGCCTGTCTATCACATTGCTGGCAAAGTCCACTTATTCCGCTGGAAAGAGCCTTATCATGAGATGATTCGGTTGCGTCAACAGGAAAACATTGAATTTCAACAAAAACGTGCAAGCACGACGGACCATGATCATTTGTCCGACTCTTTATTCAAAGACTGCGGATTGCCCAAATTTTTGGAAGAAGAGAGGGCTAATTTTTATAGTGATGATCCGGAACATCGGGAATATTCCATTCCTTATCATGTGCGAGACCGGTATGTGGCCAATTCACTAGGAACTCGCCAGTTTGAAGAACGTACTGTCTATTCTATTTCAATCCATGCCTGTAAAACGAACTATGCTATATCTAAGTAAAATTACGTTAAGCCCATTGCAGGAACGCCAAGAGCGCCTCTACGACATTTATCAATTGCATAAAAAGCTCTGGAAAGCTTTTGAGCACGAAGGCCATGATAAAAAAAGGGATTTTTTGTATCGCGTGGATGAGACTTCTTCACAAAATAAAGAGATTCTGCTCCAGTCTTGTGTAGAACCTCGTTGGCAGCACCTGTTTCCTGCTCAATCGGTGCAGGTGAAAAGTTACAACCCCAAATTTCATCAAAATCAACGTTTTCTCTTTTATCTGCGGGCCAATGCGGTAGTTGCCGAAAAAAGAGAAGGGAAGAAACATTCAGTGAAAATCCCCATTCGCCCCAAAGAATATGTTTTCCCTGTTTATGATGAGCAGGACAATGTGGTTGAATATCAGGGATGGTTGGCAATTCAGGGAGAGAAACATGGCTTCCGGATCTGCGAAGCCAGCCGAATGGGGGCTGCTTATGCCAGAGGACATAAGAAGCGAACACACCGCATCTTGTTAACAGGACAAAATATCCAAGGCTATTTACAAATTATAGATGCTGCGGCCTTTATGAATGCCTATGTCCAGGGAATTGGCCGTGGTAAAGCATTTGGTTTCGGTATGTTGAGCTTAATCAAGGTTTAAAAGAAATGTATGAAGATTTAAAAGCCCAAGTGATGGCAAATCCATTAAAAGACCGCCTGTCTTACCTGCATATAGGACGAGCACGGTTGGATGTGGATGATTCCGGTCTGGTCTTAACACAAGCCAATGGTAAACCGTTTCGGCAAATACCTGTCGCCTCTTTAACGGTCATTCTTTTGGAACCCGGTTCCGTTGTCACCCATGAGGCAGTCAAACTGTGTGCCCAACATAAATGTCTGCTCATTTGGATAGGCGAAGGGGGCGTGCGTACTTATTCGGCCGGGTACACGGATTTCTCAAGCAGTGAGAAGATTCTCCACCAGACTCGTATGTATCATGACCCTTTCTTGCGCTTGGCTGTTGTGAGACGGATGTTCGAGCGACGTTTTCAGGCTCCCTGTCCTAAAAACAAAAGCGTGGATCAGCTCAGAGGGATGGAAGGACAACGTGTGAAAAAGCGGTATAAGATGCTGGCACAAGAATATGGTGTTCCCTGGGATGGCCGATTCTATGATCCTGATAATTGGGATAAGGCCAATGTGATCAATCGAGTCATTTCTGTGGCAACTTCTTGCCTGTACGGAATTGTAGAAGCTGCGATTTTGACAGCAGGATACAGTCCTGCTGTTGGTTTTTTGCATTCGGGAAAACCGTTGTCCTTTGTTTATGATATTGGAGACCTCTATAAAGATGAAATGGTCCTGCCATTAGCATTTGAACTGGTAAAAGAACATGATTCATCTGCAGAAACCATGATCCGGCATCAATTGAGGGACCAATTCAAGAAAAGTAAATTTCTTTCTAGAGTGATACCTGATATTGAAACACTATTGGCCTATGAATCAGAAAAAGATGAGAATTCTGCAAATAGAGAAAACTCATCAGCACAATCTAACCGTGATCAGCAGACCAGTTCATCAAAGAAAAGTTCTACGGAGAGAAATGATATTGATCTTCTTGATTTTAAATTGTAGCTCATGTTACATCTACAAATCTTGCTAGAGATGATCAGCGGGGAACGGAACGCCGTCTGGAGACCAAAGTGAGGAGATAGCGGATAAAAGGTTTGAAATGGTTGTTGTACAAGTAGAAAATGCTTCTGATAAGTTGCGTGGTACGTTAACGGCCTGGTGTTTGGAAGTGCGTGCCGGGCTTTATGTCGGAAAAATGTCAGCTCGTTTGCGTGATAGTATATGGTCCATGATCACAGGCAACTGGAATAAAGAATTTTCTGCGGTGATGATTTATTCTTCGAACAATGAACAGGGTTTTGTGATGAGAACCTATGGTGCAAACCGTAGAACAGTAGTTCATATGGACGGTTTGGAACTCATTGAGTACATGCCTGATTTTCATAAACCGGCTACCTCAATCTGATAAAAATGTAGCAAAATCGTTCTATGATTTTTTTTACTCTTCCATCTCATTGATTTTTTAGGGAAAAACGGAAGAGTCTGCCCCACATGCGTGGGGATGAATCGAAAACCAAAGCGGCCTGTATCTTATATCAGGCGTCTGCCCCACATGCGTGGGGATGAATCGCAATTTTCGCTTGGTTTTGACTGTATTTGATTGTCTGCCCCACATGCGTGGGGATGAATCGTTCGCTTTGCTGCAATTGTTCTCTAGCTGCTTGTCTGCCCCACATGCGTGGGGATGAATCGCAATGAATTTAGGCATTGCTGATATTTTTTTCGTCTGCCCCACATGCGTGGGGATGAATCGTTTTTTCTTAAAGCCAGATGGTTCTTTTGTGAGTCTGCCCCACATGCGTGGGGATGAATCGGATTTGTATGGGTTTGGTGCGGACAAGAAACAGTCTGCCCCACATGCGTGGGGATGAATCGTCTCCCACTCCCGGCTTGGGAATGCTCTCCGGGTCTGCCCCACATGCGTGGGGATGAATCGGGATTGAGGGGATTTATGGAGTTGACCCAGGAGTCTGCCCCACATGCGTGGGGATGAATCGACTTGTAGATTCTGAATTTAAAATAAGTACCCGTCTGCCCCACATGCGTGGGGATGAATCGAAATAGGAATGTTTGACAAAGAGTCAAACATGGTCTGCCCCACATGCGTGGGGATGAATCGAGTCACTGCTGCAAGGATCGATGATGTAATTCGTCTGCCCCACATGCGTGGGGATGAATCGTTTGAAATCCTTGATTAATGACGGTGTACTAAGTCTGCCCCACATGCGTGGGGATGAATCGTTGAATCAATTCTCTCACGGGTCATCCCAAAAGTCTGCCCCACATGCGTGGGGATGAATCGCAGCAATGAGTAAATTGGTTTTAGCAATTGATGTCTGCCCCACATGCGTGGGGATGAATCGGCGTTCAGGAGACATTTAGACAGGTCAGGGCTGTCTGCCCCACATGCGTGGGGATGAATCGAGTATTCAGAGTTGGATTCACATTTGTTAAGCGTCTGCCCCACATGCGTGGGGATGAATCGTTAAATCTCCTCAGCGTATATGTCTTGCCCGCGTCTGCCCCACATGCGTGGGGATGAATCGCTGATCTCAGTGGTGCAAACCTGAGCTATGCTGTCTGCCCCACATGCGTGGGGATGAATCGTGATCGCATAGCACGTTCTACATGCAACCGCTGTCTGCCCCACATGCGTGGGGATGAATCGCTAATATTGATTTTTTAAATTTGATGCGCCAGGTCTGCCCCACATGCGTGGGGATGAATCAAAATGGGTGCTTCTACATATTCAAAATCATGAGTCTGCCCCACATGCGTGGGGATGAATCGGAGGATGAGTACAGAATGGAGGTTTTCCCAACGTCTGCCCCACATGCGTGGGGATGAATCGGGAATGGCTGGGCATGTGGGTTCGCTCGGAGGGTCTGCCCCACATGCGTGGGGATGAATCGAAACAGGGGAAATCCTGGAATATAAAAACCTTGTCTGCCCCACATGCGTGGGGATGAAGCGTCTCCTGTAAAATTATTCGATGTGATGGATGTGTCTGCCCCACATGCGTGGGGATGAATCGCCAGAA
>JANQHV010000675.1 GCA_028282505.1 SAR324 cluster bacterium
CGAATTTTATTTTCGAGGGTTAGGTTGGCTGGTGATCCTTTAGAGAATGTGATTTTTAAATACCATTTTGAGCGTAATTTCAAACTCAAATCGTTCCAAATTCCCTTTCCTATTTCGAAGAGCTTGAGCATTCCACGCAAGCGGATCACGTTGCAGTTTAATTCGAGATCACAAAAATGGATATTCAAGTCGATGTTGAGCAGAAAAGAAGCAATGGGTAATGTGAGTCGGTAAGCAGATCGTGCTGGCAGTGAATTAGAAATGTTTGAAGCTCAATTGGTTGGAGGGATTGCCAGGTGTGTTTTTAGTGGATATTTAGGTTTTTCAGAGCGTAATTTGACTTCATTTGAAAAACCGCCTGCTCGTTCCCTGGGGACTGCTGCATCGAATCCAGTCACGCATCTGGATTTACAAATCATTGCTGCCGAGATGCATGAGTTTTTTCACCCCATTCCTATACGTCCCAAAGAATTATTAGAAAATATACATTATATTCGTGATATTTTTATTGTTTGCAATGTGAATCGTTTCAGTCATATTTCTATGGTCGTGCGAGATAACTTTGGTGATCATTTTGTGACAGGTTTTGATATTTCCCGTATTCAGGTCAAAATCAGGCCAAGCCACATGAAGGTCGATTTCAATCTTTCCCGATTTTTTATACAACTCAATACCAGGGAGTGTCGACGTCAATTTGTGAAAACGTTGGATCGCCTGAATATCCCTTTGTTGCCGGAATACAAGTGCAGAGCTAAGGTTTGGATCAATCCAGGAAATTTTAAATTATTAGGAGATCCTAAATTTCATCGGATTTATCTGGATGGGATTGTCCAGGCTCTTTGGAATTTAGATTTGATCGGCTCTCCAGAGTTTTTGGAGCCTAAAAAACTAAAAACAAGTATTGATTTTCTTGGACAGGAAGCGGTTCGCAATCGCCGACAACTGAGGTTTTCATGAAAAATGGCTGTCATTCAGTGTTGAATACCTGCATGTGCTCAATAAAACCTGCAAATCCATCTGCTTGAGCATCAGGCAATGGAGTATCACCAAAGTGATAAAGCCAAAGGTGTTGACGTATTTCAGGGGGGAGTTTCTGCAATTCCTGGTAAGAAGCATGGACACCAAACTTGTTATCTTCTCCGCTATTGAATAGTTGGCAGTCATGTAAAACATACTTACAGGTTTTGACTCCATTGGCCAGCAACGTCTTATCCAATCGAGTATCGCTCGTAAAGAGGATCGTTTTTTCCCGTTCTGTCGGATCTTCTGAAATTTCCAGTCCATATGTCTCCAAATTGAGCACATGGTTGTTGGGGCGTGCATAGAGCTGTAATGGTTCGTCGTCTTCTACATGAAACCAGGTTTCTGTTTCAATGGTCATGCAGTCAAAATAATCGCTCAATGTTTGAGGAGTCTTATCATTGGGGGTCAATTCCACAAATTCCAAACCTCCTTTCAGCGAACACTCCCATAGACGATCAAGTAGTGTATCCGTACTGATAAGCTTCAGGCGATGTTGATGGGTGAATCTGCTTTGCAAGGCAACTTGCTCCAAGCCTCCGATATGATCAGCATGGAGGTGAGTGATAAAAATATGAGTAATTTGGTCTAAAGTGAGTCCATATTCAGCAATTGATTTGAGAACGGGCACTCCACAGTCGACAATCATTTTAATTTTTCCACATTCAACCAAAATACTGCTGGTAGAATTTTTTCTGGTGAATGCCGAACCTACTCCTAAGAATGTCAATTTTATCATATAGTTACCTTTTTTGTGTTGGGGTTGGTCATATTTTCGGCTAATTGTGCAGAAACGATTTCCCTGATTGCGAAGGAGGCCGTCCTCGGAAGTGGGTTAGGGGAGGTTCTGGGTTATCGCATCAACCCCTCCTAACCTTCCCTTCGTAAGGGGAGGAACAATTTCAGGTGGTCGAAAATATGATCATGCCCTTTGTGTTATTTCCTGTGCTCAATAATTACCTTTTATCAAAGTATGCTTTGAATGTCGAACCTCAATTGCCTTCTTTTAATAATTCCAGCGGAAGTAAAGGGGAGGGCTTTCTGCATGTCATCAACCACAGTTGATGGGCTGCTCTGGTCACTCCTACGTATAGCAGGTGTCGTGCCTTTTGGTCATCAGGGAAGGTTTGCTCATCAACATCTACTAAAATGACGTAATCGAATTCCAGCCCCTTGACTTGAAAAATGTCACTGACTTCAATGCCGGGCTCAAAGGAAAAATCTTGATCATTAACTCGCTGGACACAGGGAACGTCTGCCTTCAATAATCCATTATAAATCAAATCTGCCTGGGCCGGGTAACGTGCTAGAATAGCAACATTGGAGGAAGGTTCTTGAATGACAAGTTCTATTAAAGCTTCTGATAAAAAACTAATCAGGGTTCCATGACTTTGGAATTTAAAAAGTTCGACAGGAGCCCCGTGACGCACAGCTTTCCATTCTTGATTAACACTGTAGGGGCCGATGATTGCTTTGGCAATTTCCATGATTTCATGGGTGGAACGATAACCTATTTTCAAAGGGGAAATGACCGTGTTGTCCAATCCCAGGTGTTCAAACATCTCAATCCAATTGTTCAGTTGGGAACCTTCGACAATTTGTTGATCAAAATCCCCAGCAAGAGTGATGCTGGGGCGTTTTTCAGGTGTATGGTTCATGAGTAGCTGCAATTCAACAGGGCTGAAATCTTGGGCTTCATCAACCAGAATGTGAGGATAGACAACTTTTTTGTTTTTTTTCTTGCGGAATGGCCCTAGAGTCAGATTATACAGCAATAATAACAGGGTGTCGTCTTCTTCATCCAATTCCTGAATTTGGCTTTCTAGCTGGATAATTGAGCCTTTTTCTTCATCCACACTCGGAGTTGTTTGGTGACGGGATTCATAATTTTTCACAGCCCATTTCCATGTTTCCTGTATTTGTGTGTCACTGAATGTTTCAGGTGCATAATGGTTCAGGGCATCTCTAAGTTTTTTTTCATGAATGAAACAATCTTCCCAGATGGTGACTGCCAGGCTGGTTGGAGAGCTTGCCAGCTCAGGAAATGCATCTTCGATGAGGTGTTGTAAACGAGTACTGAGAATGTAGTTGTTGCAGGGAGGTATTCTTGGAATAGAATCCTTACCTTCACCCCATCCTTTCAGGATTAGTATACGCCGGGCTAAAGGCCAGTTTTCCAAAGCATTCCAGGCATGTATCACTGTATCTTGTTCAGGTAACTGGTGCAGCTCCTTTTGTAAGCGCAAGTAGAAACTGTTTTCTTGGAATTTGACTTCATCTTCCAACCACTTGAGCATGGCAGGATGACGTTTGATTTCGATGACGGAGACTGGTGTTTGTTCTGAAGAACGATTGGGGAGTTGAGAAAAATACCTGGAACGGAAACTGCGAGCCCATTTTTGATAAACCCAGGATTTTGTGTGGGATGCCCCTAAGGTTGGTAAGATCTTAGAAATGTATTTGGATAAGGCTTGATTGAAAACGACAGCGATGATTTGACTTGGCACGAAATAATGTGGTTTCAGGGAAACCAGGTAGGCCAGTCGATGTAAAGCGATTGTTGTTTTTCCTGATCCGGCTCCTCCTTGAATCACGACAACCCCGGTTTCAGGACGTATGATGATTTCAAATTGATCTGGGTCGATGAGGGCTGTGATTTCTTGTAAAAATTTGTCTTTGCGATAAATGTTGAAACCTGAACCCGTATTTGTCTCTACTGGCTTGGATGGACGAAATGCTTTTCCACTACCACCAATCAGGTGAGATTGTGATGATTTTTGTGACTTCCAACCATTTTCAGTATAGATGAGACGGTGAGGTCCTGCATCAATCCGCATTAATTTCCCATTTTCGATGGAAACAGTGCGGCGTACTAAAACGGTCCCTTCAATGTTCCGATCTCCAAATTCTTCTGCATATTCATCTCCCTCCTGGTATCGGTAATAGATCTTGCTGATGGGAGCATGTTTCCAGTCAATTATTGGAAAATCTAGATGATCAGAAGTGTAGTGGTGGTTGCCAATTAAAATGTCCCTTTTTCGGTTTAATTCATCTAATCGGATGTGTGCGAAATAAGGACTGAAACAGTTAATTTGCGAGTTTGCGGCTATTCGTTCCTGCTGCTGTGCCAGCAGGATTAAGCGCTCCATGTGAGCTATAATGGCAGGAATGTCTTCTGCACGTGAGTCTGTGATCGAATCCCGTAATTCGATGATGTCGCTATAGTAATTTGTTTGTTCTTCCGGGATTGCTTGTAGGACCAGTGCTCCTTGCACTTTGGCAAGCAAGAGCGTTTCTTCTTCGATAATTGCCGATTCTTCCGGAGTAAGCATCTGTAATAGTGTGTCGGGTAGCAAGAAACAAAAAAGTAAAAGATTTTACTATATCGTGTTATAAAACGGGGGGCAAATTAAATCGTCACCGTGAGGTTTTTAATAGTTTGGAATTAAATATTTTAAACCATATTATGTTTCCTTAAATTAGTAATAACATTGAATCAACCAAGCTCTAAAATCTAATGAAATGCTCAAATAACATTATCGAATCTTACCAAAAATATTATACAGACAGGGATTATGAACAAATAGATTTATTTCAATTATTGAAAAAAGAATTTACCCTATCAAGGATCATTTATCCTGGAAGTTATATCCATAGTTTCTCCTTCATTTATTTTTTCGAATGTTGTTTACATCGATTCTGACAAACAGGCTCAAAAATTTTTCAGAGATGAACAAATAGAAGGATATATTTGTGAAAGAAAGCAGTACAAAGAAGAACCAAAGTTTGAGTTCTATGGACAGGATTATAAAGAAACAATCGCTGATCTTGTGGAGGATTTTGATCTTTTGATTTCTCAATATGCTGGCTTCATCTCTGATTCATGTAAGGTATATTTAAAAATTGGTGGTATTTTATTGGTCAACAATAGCCACGGTGACGCAGGTTTAGCTTCCATTGACAAGGATTATCAGTTGATTGCGTCAATTCACAAAAGCAAGGGTAAATATCGAATTTCCTATTCGTCTTTAGAACAGTATTTTATCCCAAAACGTAAGCTCAATATTACAATAGACTATTTGCACGAATTAGGAAAAGGTATTGGGTATACAAAAACAGCACCTTTATACCTTTTTCAACGAATATCATGAGTGTTGTTTCTCGTATTATTGCAGTACTGTGAAAGCTGTTGAGAAGAATTTGACAGTGGTTACAAGTGTGTCTTGACGGGCTTTTGGATTGACAAGGAGTGTTGTTCCTCTTCTTCCGCAAGTGTTGAACATGGTTTTGATATATTGCTTCCAACCATCTTTTGTTGAAACCTTGCCATCAAGAGCTAACTCATTACCATCGTCCTCAATATAGATCAGCCCACAGTCGGCAAACGTCACACAACCATTGCAGTGCGTGAGACCATAGTCATTAATCCAGGCATGATAGGTATCTGGATATGTTTTTATCCTGGCGTTGTATCCTGGCTGCAACTATTCTTTCCACATACGTCAGGCAATATTTCATGGGAGTATAATCGTCCAATTCACCCACAAGAAACAGGATGGGAGCATTGGTTAAGGTTAATGTGCGAAATTGAGCTTGACAACTTGGATACACAGGCAGGTGTGCTGCAAACTTTTCACCATCGGCTAAGCCGGCTTCAACGAATCGTTTATCAGCGTGGTAAATAAAGCATCCCCGAAATCTCGACAGGGTTGACCTTCCATTCATGACGATAGATGCTATTGAGGCTATCGGGGGTAAAGGTTTCAATCGCAACATGCCTTTGATTGAGAGCCCCTGTGTTGCTTGCAATTGCATAGACCGGATGAAATAACAGAATTGTTACGCAGACAAGTTGAGATAAACTAATGATTCTTTTCATTTTTAAAATGTGACTCTTACTCAAACTCCTTTGTATCCACAACAATCATACTCTATCTTGATTCTTTGCATTTGTGAGAAATTCTTCTGTCAGAGGTGGAACCTTCAATTTTTTTCTCAATTGCCGGGTTTCCTGAATAAATATTTTCCGTTCAATTTTTCTACTTCTCAAAGATCGATCAAGACAGGCGATTACTTCACCATGGATACTACGGTTAAAGATGGCATCACTACTCCTGTTTAGGAGCATTATGAAACGAAAATACAACTTACCAATTTAGAAGAAGATATCAATCTTTTCTTTAAATTTGGTAACTTTCTCGTTTGTCCAATGTTAGCTGTTGAGCTGTGATATTGGCAAGGAAAAAAGCGGAATGCGGTGTTCCTCAAAAAACGGGTAATTAACAGTTGAACCATACTGTTCAGTTAATGCATTTTTCGAATTTTTTAGAAAAAATACTTGAACATTGAAATTAACCAACATACAAAAAGGACAGCAGGAGGCCGAAGGCTTCTGCTAAAGCTTTAAGACTGGAAATTGTGTGATGGGATGGCTTATTGCGCCTTCATTCCGGATAAGGTGGTCTGATTACTATCCGGAAATTGTGTGATGGGATGGCTTATTGCGCCTTCATTCCGGATAAGGTGGTCTGATTAGACGTTTCAGGCTATATGACATTTGTATTGTCCGATGCAGAAAATTCTATTTTGTATTTTGACAAAATAGCGGTAGTCGTTGAATGGTGAGCATGGACTGATTGGATATTGCTCACATGTTTGAATAATAAAAAATGGAGAATTAAGGAGACATCAATGCGCAAGATACTTCTTCCCCTCGCTGTACTGACAGTGTTCTTGATAGGGTATGCAACACCCTTATGGAGTGAGCCTCTTGGCAACTTGAAACCTCTCAAGGTGGATGCTAAAAAAGCGGCTTTGGGAAAACGGTTGTTTTTTGATGAGCGGCTTTCTGGTGATGGTGCTCTGAGTTGTGCCAGTTGCCATCAACCAGAGAAAGGTTTTGCTGATGGGATGCCACTTTCGGATGCCTATCCAGGAACAAAGGGATTCCGCAATACCCCCACGCTGATCAATACGGCTTATAAAAAACAGAAGGGCATTCCCTGGTTCCACGATGGCAGAATAGGAACCAGCCTGAATGACGTAACGCGAGATCAAATTACAGAAACCATTTGGATGAACATGGACATGCGACTGATGCAGGAGAGAATCAAACAGGATCCTGTTTATATTAAAATGTTCAAAGAAGCTGGATGGGGAGAGCCCAGCAATGGGAAAGTCAGGAATGCCATTCCAGAATACCTCAAGACCTTGGTTTCGAAAAATGTTCCCTATGACATGGATCGTATGTCTTCCTCTGCAAAGCGTGGAGAAAAATTGTTCATGGGAAAAGCGAATTGTTCCAAGTGCCATAGTGGACCATTGTTTACTGATGGAAAGGCGCACAATTTAGGTGTTCCAGAAAATAAAGATATTTTCAAAGAGCCATTGCGTCATATCACGTTTGTGGCATTCAATATGTTCATGGGAGTTGAAAATTACATGAACCTCCGTCGAGACGTTGGTGCTCATTTGCAGTTCCACAAAGCAGATGGCAGTGATATAGGTAAGTTCATGACTCCAACTTTGCGGGAATTGACACATACGGCTCCTTATATGCACAATGGCATGTTGAAAAGTTTGGAAGCGGTTGTCAATTTTTACAATAAGGGAGGGGGCGATGATCCCAATAAGGATCCTCTGATCAAACCACTCGGGCTTTCCAGCAGTGAGAAAAAAGATTTGGTTGCGTTTCTAAAAGCACTTTCTGGTGATCCCTTGACAGGGCCTGAGTATGTGTATGGTGAGAAAATTCCTCAAAGATATGAGCCTATTCCCGATTGGCTAAATGCTAGAAACTAAGGAGGCAGCAATGAACATAAAAAAACTGATACAAATCATCTTTTTCATCAATGTGATCTTGATTTGGCTGGCTCCCACAAGCCTTTTGGCAGCAGGAGATCCAGATTATGATGAACCACTGGGAGCGTTGGGGCCACCTCCAATTCCCGCAGATAATAAGCAAACTCCTGAAAAAATAGAGTTAGGGAAATTATTGTTTTTCGATCCCAGATTGGGTGGAGATGCTTCTGTTGCTTGTGTGGACTGCCATAGTCCCAAAGAAGGATGGTCCTTTGCCGCACCGATCAGCCGGGGATACCCTGCTACAATTCATTGGCGCAGCAGTCAGACGATCATCAATTCTGCTTACTATGGTAAAGTGTTTTGGGCCGGTTCCAAAGGATCTTTGGAAAAACAGGCGCCTTCTGCAGCAAAGGGTGCTGTTGCGGGGAATGGAGAGAATGATGTCATGGAAGCACGCTTGGCTTTTATTCCCGAATACCGCAAAATGTTCCGTAGCGTGTTTGGAGACGAGTGGCCTCTGATTGGAAATGCCTGGAAAGCCATTGCGGCTTTTGAGCGTACTTTGGTCCAGCGTGATACTCCATTTGATAATTTTATGAATGGAGACAAGAGTGCGTTAACGGATCAGCAGAAACGCGGAATGGTGCTTTTCAAAGGAAAAGCAAACTGTATTGAATGTCATAATGGCCCTTTGTTTTCAGACCAGAAGTATTATAACCTGGGAGTTCCTCGCCATGAAGGATGGGAAGAGGATGGCTTGAAGCAGATCACTTTCCGCTATGAACTTTATGCCAAGGGAGTGACCGAAGAAATGTACCGGACCACGAAGGATGATCCAGGGTTTTATTTTCGGACAAAGCAAAAGTCTGATAAAGGAAAATTCAGAACCCCCAGTCTTCGCTATGCCCTTTACACCGCTCCTTATATGCACAATGGGACTTTCTTTAGTTTAGAAGAAGTGATTGATTTCTATGATGAGGGTGGTGGTGAAAACGAGTTCAGTGCCAATAAAACCAAAATTTTAAAACCCCTCGGTTTAACAGATGAAGAAAAAGAAGATCTGTTGAGCTTTCTGGAAAGTCTGAGTGGAGATGAAATTTTCATGGATTCTCCAAAACTTCCTAAATACGCACCTTTGGATTAAGGAGTTGCCCTATGAAATCATTAGAAACAAAGTCAACAGAAACCGGAGAGAAGTGTAAAATCTCCCGACGCCAGTTTCTGTTTTATAGCGGTGCTGCCATCACGACAACGACGGTGATGTTGAATATTCCAGGAACCGCAAGAGCGCAAGAAGCTGTATTTGCCACCTATCCCCGTATGTGGATTGGGAACATGAGCGATTTGAAGACAGATCAGCCTCTAACCTTCAATTATCCGGACAATGGTCCTCATTCTATATCAATGCTGATTAAATTAGGAACAAAAGCTGGAGGAGGCGTCGGTAAGAAAGAGGATGTTGCTGCATTCAATACGGTCTGTACCCATCAGGGAGGTCCATTGTTAGGGACGTATAATGCAGAGCATAAAACACTGGGACAATGTCCCTTCCATCTGACTACCTATGACTTGACACGTTACGGAATTATTGTTTCCGGGCAGGCTTATCAAAGCTTGCCGCAGATTCTTCTTGAAGTGGAAGGAGACAAGATTTTTGCTGTTGGAGTCATGGGATTGATTTTTGGACGAAACAATAATTTAATTGGATAGAGGAGGCCCCTTATGTCTACACCGTATTATACACCAACTGACAAAGTACCTCTTCCTCCCAGTGATGCAGAGGTATTAACAACGGCATGCGACTATTGTATTGTTGCGTGTGGTTATAAAGTATTTCGCTGGCCACTCGGGCGAGAAGGTGGATCAAAAGCCCATCAAAATGCATTTGGTAAAAATTTTCCCGTGAATGCACTGGAAGAATGGGTTGCGCCCAATCAACACAATATTGTGATGCATAAAGGCAGAAGGCATCATGTGATTGTGTTGCCTGATAAACAAACGAAGGCTGTGAATTTTGATGGAGATTCCTCAGTACGAGGGGGAACCATTGCACAAAAATGTTATAATCCTAATACGCCAACCAGGGATCGTCTCCAAACTCCATTGATGCGGATTCATGATATCTTGATGCCGGTTACCTGGGATTTGGCATTAGATGTGGCCGCAGAGATGGCCCGCTATGTGATTAAAACACATGGTGCCAATGCGTATTCAGTAAAAACGTATTCCTATCAGTTCATCGAAAATACGTATGCCATCACCAAGTTTGCCAGACGCCATATCAATACGGCCGCTTTTACCTTTCATGATACTCCTTCCGATGTGACGTCCACTCCAGGATTCCGAGATACTGGTTTTGATAACTTTGGTGCGGCTTATTCGGATTGGGCTAATGCCGAAACTTTGCTGATCTGTGGAACCGATCCTTATGAAACCAAAACCATTGTCTTCACGCAACATATCAAGCCTGCCATTGAAAAAGGACAAAAAGTGATCATGCTCAATCCTCGTGAAACGGCTGGTGCCGCATATATCAAGAAGATGGGTGGACTACATTTGGATCTCTATCCTGGCACAGACAACCTTGTGGTCAATGCCATTGCACGGATTATTGTGGAAAATGGATGGGAAGACTCTGAATGGATCAAGAAGTGGGCCAATAATAAATGGGAAACTGATTCAGGCTTTGGTCAGGGAACTCGAAATACACCATGGCAGTGGAGAACCACCTGGGGTAAGTTCCAATCCAAAGGGTTTGAGGACTGGAAAAAATGGGTCACGTCTCAGAAAGAATACGAACTGGATTATGCGTCACGCATGTCTGGCGTGGATCCCGCAAAAATCCAAAAAGCAGCAGAATGGCTGGCGAAACCGGTCAATGGAAAGCGCCCGAAAACTTCCATTGGAATTGAGAAAGGCTTTTACTGGTCCAACAACACTGGAAACACAGAGGCCATTGGTGCATTAGGTGTCATTGTGGGAGCTGGTGGCCGTCCTGGACAAATGGTGTCTCGCTTTGGTGGACATCAACGTGGTGGTCAGGGTGGAGGAAAATATCCTCGCAATAAATCTCCTGAAAAAGTGCCTGGCCGTCGACGACGTGCGTTGGATACAGACCGTTGGCTGTATTCAGGTCATACTCGCATGGCACATGTCATTGGAACCACCTGGATTCAATCTATGTGTGGCTCCCAGGGGTTGCAGAAAAAATTTCATGAATTGACGCTTGTCAATCCTCATCAGGTTCGTTCATTTAATAAGCAGGAAGTCATTGACACCTTGAAAAAGCGTGTCGATTCCGGTGGTATGGTGGTGATCAATCAGGATATTTATTTGGTCGATCCGATTGGCTCCAAGTTTTCTGATATTGTCTTTCCCGCAGCCACATGGGGTGAGGAAGATTTCATGCGTGCTAATGGTGAGCGACGTTTGCGTCTCTATCAAAAATTCTATGATCCTCCCGGTGATGCAAAACCAGACTGGTGGATTATTGCCCAACTGGCCAAGCGCATGGGATTTGATGGTTTTGATTGGGAAAATGCCAACGACGTGGCTGAAGAAGCGGCTCGTTTTTCTCGTGGAGGTCGTAAAGACTTCAACATGATTAAAGTGGATGCCCATGCCAAGGGAATTACACTGCATGAGCGCATGCGTCAATTGGGAACCGATGGAATCCAAGGGCCTGTACATCGCATGAATGGACAACTGGTTGGCACTGTTCGCTTGCATGATACCACCAAAAAGCTTCCAGAAACTGGAGCGATGGGGGCGAACATGTTCAATAAGAAAACCACTCACTTCAATTCCCAAACTGGAAAATGTAACATCATGAAGTCTCCTTGGAGCATTTTCTCAGATTTTTGGGAGTGGATGCAGCCCAAAGGTGATGAGTTGTGGGTGACCAATGGAAGGATCAATGAAATCTGGCAATCCGGATTTGATGATCAGGAAAGACGGCCCTACATCACGCAACGCTGGCCTGAGAATTTTGTGGAGATCCATCCCGATGATGCGGCTAAACGTGGAATCAAGTCTGGTGATCGTGTGATGATTTATTCCAACCGAGTTCCAGTGCACAAAGACACGATTCTCGGTGTGAAAGGCAATGATTTTCAATTTGCTTCTCTGCTGAAGAATGGCCATATTAAGTTGGATAAAGGCTCTGTGACTGGAATTGCTTTTGTCACTCCCGCTATCAAAAAAGGTGTCTTGTATTCCAATTTTCTGGACAAACGCCAGCCTTCTAATGCTATACAGGCAAGAGTGGTTGACTGGATTAGCGGTAATTATAATTACAAGATGGGCGTGGGTAAAATCGTCCGGTTAGGTGGTTCTGTGTATCAGAGAGATCTACATTCTTTCTCATTTGCGCCACGTAACATCATCTAATTTCATGCTATCTGGTTCCTGTGTTTTCACGGGAACCAGAGAACGTGAGGTGGCCATCCACTTGGTATGACAGAAAATAAGCTTTGTTGATCCGAATAGTAACATAACGAGGAACTGAGGAACTTATGATGAGAACACTAATTACAACATAGTAACATAACGAGGAACTGAGGAACTTATGATGAGAACACTAATTACAACATTGACACTGCTCCTTTTTGTGGGAGTTACAACAAGTTCTACTTTGGCTGCTAAATATAAAGTGACCAAAGTGTCCAATGGTGGAAAAATCACAGGGATGATTCACTTGAAAGGTTCTGTACCTAAACCAGAAAGAATTGCAGTTGCTAAAAACCCCGAAGCTTGTGGCACAGAGGATCGCATGATCCAATGGGTGGAAACTGGAAATGGTGGAGGATTGCAAAATATGGTGGTTTATCTGCACAAAGTCAAAGAGGGAAAAGACTGGCCAAAAAAATCCGGTGATTTTGTAATTGACCAGGTTAAATGTGATTTCAAACCCTGGCTACAGATTTTGCCGAAAGGAAGCAAATTGACGGTGAAAAATTCTGATCCTGTTTTACATAACATTCATATTCGCGAATTGAAAGGGGTGCGTCCGGGAAGAAAATATCGGCCCGTGAAAGCAACGATGTACAATGAAGGACAACCTCCTGGAAGTGGAGACATTAACACAGAGATCAAGGCACGAATGCGTGGTAATTTGATCCGAGTCAATTGTGAGGCTCATAATTTTATGTTTGCCTGGATGTTTGCGGCTGATAATCCTTATGCCGTTTACACAGGAAAAGACGGCAGCTTCACCATTGATAATATTCCTCCTGGCAAGCATATTTTGAGGGCATGGCATCCTACGCTCGGTTTGAAAGAGAAAAAGTTGGAAGTGAAGGCTGGCGAGACTCTTAGTCATCACTTTACCTACAAAACTAAAAAATCGTAAATTGATGATTCATTGGAAAATGACAAAAGCCAATTTGTTTTGATGATGGCAAGCCATTTGGAATCCCCTCTGGAACCCTTTAAATATACACCGAATCTTGGAAAATGCCGTTTTTGGTGGATATGTAGTAGGGGCTTATGCGGCTGTTAAGTTCTTGCTGGCAGACGCTGAGGAGGAGAGGGCTCATTACGACTGGAGGGATATGTTCTCAAAGTCGACAGGTAATGATTTATGCGCCTTGTAACAAACAGGGATAGGGGTGATATTTAGTTTCCAGACTGAATATCCACCTCCCATAGATTACAAGGCTATGTTATTGATGACTCGATTAC
>JANQHV010000691.1 GCA_028282505.1 SAR324 cluster bacterium
CTTGTTCCAAAGGCATTGCATTTTTAGCTTCTTGAGCGAATCCGTTCAGATTCATGTGAATAACGAATGCAGCAAACATTAAAATATAAACCAAATATTTCATGGCCTCTCCTTTTCATATTGCTAGCTATTGAATCAATAATTGCAGATTTTATATACTTCAATTTATATGCCATCATTTTAAACAATTGATATTGTTAATTAAATTGTAAATTCATGAACAAAAAAAGAACTATAAGTTCCGTTTTTTTAAGAGAATTTTTGTGTCAACCGTGGAAAGAATCTGCGAAAAACAAGGTACTCAACAGAAAAAAGGAAGCGATTGGAGTGTTTTTGAGGATGAATCAGCAATTTTCTTTAATATATTTAGAGAAATGCTGAAAAAAATAGTAGGAAAAAAGCTGAGGGAAATCGGAACTGTTGATTCTTGAATTTAAATAAAAAATCGGAATTTATAGTTCTTATTTTTGACGATACATGATGTTCTTAAACTCTTCCTTACGAATTTTGTATTTGGTCAACAGTTTATGCAGTTGTCGGGTGCTAATACCGGCTGATTCAGCGGTACGGTTAATCTTTCCCTGATGGAGCGTCAGTAGTTCTTTTAGATATTGTCGTTCAATATGCTCCAGATTAGTCCGACGCATTTCTGCTAGAGTCAGCGATGGGTCTAATAGAACTTTTGTTTTGGGGATATCCAGATCGAACAATTCTTCTGGAAAGCTTTCTGGGGTCAAAATGGAGGAAGTCTCTAAAATATAAGCACGTTCTATGATATTTTCAAGTTCACGGACATTACCAGGCCAGGAATATTCTCGCATGGCTTCAGTGACTGCAGGATGAATCGAATGAATATCTTTGAGGTGCAAGTCACTTAGGTGTGTGAGCAAAGCTTCACTTAATATTTCAATATCCTCTATGCGTTCTTTTAGAGAAGGAATTTTGATAGGAAAGACACTCAACCGATAATACAGGTCACTACGAAACTCTCCAACCTCACACATTTTACGTAGATCATGGTTGGTTGCTGCGATAATGCGTGTGTCTACCTCAATCATCGTCTCCCCACCTACCCTTTGAAAGACTTTATCCTGCAAGACTTGCAAGAGTTTGATCTGTGCTGAATGGGTCATGGTACCGACTTCATCCAAAAAAATAGTCCCCCTTTTGGCAATTTCAAAACGCCCCAGCTTTCGTCTATTTGCTCCTGTAAAAGCTCCCTTTTCATGTCCAAACAACTCACTTTCCAAAAGAGAGTCGGGAATCGCACCACAATGGACATGAATAAAGGGTTGATCGTTACGATCACTATGGCGATGGATCAATTTTGCGATCACGCCTTTTCCCACTCCCGTTTCACCAAATAGCAAAACAGTGGCCTTTGTCGACGCAACGGAACGTATTTTTTCAAATACCTGTCTCATCTGTTTACTATTGGTGCGTACAATTTCTAGTGAGTCATCCTGCCAAAATTGATCTCGAAGGTAATCCAACTCCGACTGAAACAAGGTGGTCTCATCCGTACTCTCCATGACATGTTTCAATTCATGGGGATTGACAGGAGTTGTCAGATAATTGCTGGCTCCTATTTTGACAATCTTAACGGCTTCTCTGATTTGATCCTGGAGACAGAGTATTATGATCTGGGCTGTGGGAAAGATGTGCCAGAAGGGTTGGAGTGCTTTTTGATAACTATTTGATATTTTATCAGAAGAGCTGTCTTTTAATAGAAATAGATCAATGAAAGTGAATTCATAACGGTGTATTTCAAATTTTTCAAAACATTCTTTTCGAGAGTTTGCCTGATCGACACGGTAGTCTAAAGATAACAGTTCGTAAAAATTTTCTACAATTGTTGCATCTGTAGTAGCAACTAAAATGGATTTCATAAGAATAAAATATCAAACAAAAATTTCTAAAAATGGGTGCTCCTCAGCAACCAGGACAAAACAGACTAAAGGCAAGCCAGAGGTTTGATCCAGGAGGGTTTGATAGTATTGACTGTATTGCTCACTTGTTTCTTCAGGCTCCGGTGGGCGAACTCCCAACAGGATTAAATGCGATTGAGAAGAATGCTGCCGAATGAGATCAAAAATCTTTTCTGTTGGTTTTTTTCGAATGATCTCTACTTTGGCTTTGATGCGCCCCTGGCTTAAAAATTCTTCCAAATGCTGCTCTGCTCCTTCCTGTTCCTCCTCCCTGGAAACAATAGTTCTGAGTGTAATGACCGCGCCCTGCCATTCTGGACTGTTTTGCAGCATATAGGCAATTGCTAACATAAAGCCTGCGTTTTGTTTTTTACGCCCCCACCAAACATCAATTTTGGGTGTATTCTTTTTGGGATGTTGTGGCAAGGGACAGTATTGACTCTCTCTCACAATGATCAAATTGCGCTGAAGACTGAAGGTTTTTCGAATCAATTGAGCGTACTTTTCATAATGGGTCTCTTCTTCAGTTTCACCAAGCATGATAGTATTGGGCACCAATCCACCAATTCCATAGTGTTGAATCATCTCCGCTGCTTCTGCCAGTATATCATGAGCCGGATGAACTTCCACCAAAGCGGGAATATAGTGACGATGCAAATAATCTTGCAGGATATTTTCCTTTTCGGTGATCTGTTTTTGTGTGGCCTCTTTTTTGGGCAAGAACATACAAAAGGTCAAAAATCCTTTACCGTGAGTGATGGCATCGGCTAGTTCAACCAGATACCACCGTTTTCTGGGAATACCACTGAAAACCAGGAGGTTGGGGCGCCAGGAGCGGATAGGCGAAGGACTGCTATTTAGCTGATAGATGGCAGTGCGTGCCAAAAACATCCAGATGCCTTGTCGAATATCCTCCCAACGGCGATTCAATCTTCGTTTTTCCATGATAAAATAAATACAGGCACCTATTGTGATGGCCACAATGGTCGCACCTGCATCAATCATGAACATGACTCCCAGGCATCCAAGCGCTCCTGCCAGAGATACTCCCCAATGCACTCGAAACGTAGGACGCCAGGAAGGATTGCCAATCAATGTTTCCAGTCCAGCAGCCAGATTGAGCAATCCATACGTTGTCAAAAAAAACATTGAAAGCACGGAAGCGATTGCGTTCAGGTCTCCCATCCAAATTCCAGTCAGACCAATGGCAAAAGAAACCAGTGTTGCTACCCTTGGCGTATCATCTTCCCCGGCTCCCCTTCCAAGAAATTGGGGAACAACACGGTCTCTGGCCAACGCTTGCAATGTGCGAGGGGCTCCCAACAGAGACCCTAATGCACTGGAAAGTGCGGCTCCCCAGAGTCCCATCACAATCAAAGATTCAAACTTGGCGACATCTCCAATAATCGTTAGGTTGGTTCTCAAAATATCTTCAGGCACCCAAAAAAACAGCATGATGGGAATTGATAGATAGATGACATAACCGGTAACGATGGCTCCTATCGTCCCAATGGGAATAGAGCGGGCAGGGTTTTTTAGATTGCCAGACAGAGCAACTCCCGCCAAAATTCCAGTCACTGCAGGAAAGAAAACTGCAAACACGACCCAAAATGATTCAGGAGGCGGAAGGTTGGTTACTGGCTGAAACCCTTCCTCTGGTGGACCCCCTAGAAAAAAAGAAAATAGAGACAGCGCAATTAAAGTGAAAATTACCAATTGCATACGTAAAGCAGCATTGGTCGACCGGTAAGCGATCACACTCAACACAATCAAAGTGACTGAACCCAGGATGGGACCGGAAATCCAAGGCAGCATCGATTGAATGGACTCTGTAAAACCGGTGATATAGAAGGCAATCCCTAAAGCCTGTGCCAAAAACAGAGGTAATCCAATTGCGGCTCCTGCTTCAATGCCGAGAGAGCGCGAAATCATATAATACGCTCCTCCCGCACCAACCTTCATATTGGTAGCAGTGGCCGCAATGGAAAGAGCCGTCAAAAAGGTGATCAGGCTGGAGAGGGTAACAATCACCACCGTTTTAAAGATACCAACATTTCCAACGATCCAGCCAAGCCGCAGGTAGAGAATGACCCCTAAGATCGTGAGGAGACTGGGCAAGTACACTCCTTTGAATGTACCAAATTTCGGTGAATTGTCTGCTTTATGATTATTCATGATTTATTTTTCCTGCATTCACGAATACGAAAAAGTTCGTATACTTTTTTCCTCTTTAGATACCTCAAGAGTTGTAAGTTTTCAGCTTCTGATAACGCATTGAAATCAAAGGATTTTAGTAAATCAGGCTGGTTTGATATGTTGTTCTTAAAATTCAATAACTTCAATCCAAAATACTGATAGCTGAAAACTGAGAACTTATGACTGTCGAGTTTGATGTCAGGTTTGGTTTATTGATTTTATAAAGCAGCAATTCGTGTGTCTTCATTTTCCGTCTCTTCTTCAAAAAAGAACTGATTCTGATCGAAAGCAGGCGTTAAATCATCCAGCCAAATCGCATTGGGATTGTATTCTGTAAAAAAAAGTTGTCCTGTCCAGTCAGGATTTCTGCTTTGGAGGAATTGCATCACAAAAACCTTCTTTCCTCCTATTGTAGAGTTTCCTAATATGTGAACCTTGCCTGGGTTTGCGGACATGATAGGGCCCCTTACGGTTCTTGCAATTCCACTGATCTGTTGATAGGCTTTTTTATAGATTTGATATGTCCGTTCCAGTGGGATGGCAAAATAGCTTTGTGCCCCAGTATCTCTGGCAACAAACATATAATAGGGAATGCATCTTAGTTTCACTTGTTCCCTCCACATCTCTTTCCAGGTGTTTACACTATCATTGATATGCCTCATAATGGGGGATTGTGTCCTGATTTGCGCACCTGTTCCGAGAATGCGTTGAATTGCCTTTTTCGCAGCATCTGTTTTTAATTCTTGAGGATGATTGAAATGAGCCATGAAGGCTAATTGGTATCCTTGTTGAACGATTTTTTCAAATATCCGTAACATATCGTCGGCATCCTTATCGGTTAAAAACTTATAAGGCCAGTATCCTAATGATTTGGTGCCAATACGAATGGTGTGCAGGTGGGGTATTTGCTGATTGATCAATGGCTCAACATACGTCTCAAAATTCTTTGCTGACATTAACATGGGATCCCCGCCTGTAAAGAGTACATCGGTGACTTCAGGGTGACTTTTCAAATAACGGGTTAATAATTTGGTTTCACGCATGGCAAACTGCAATTCGTCTATCCCCACAAATTGAGGCCATCGGAAACAAAAAGTACAGTAGGCATGGCACGTTTGACTATTGCTTGGAAAAAAAAGCACTGTTTCTCGGTATTTGTGTTGGATGCCAGTGAGTTTGATTCCATCAAAGGTAGGAATGTTCTGTAATTGGCTGGAGGAATGAGGATTGAGTTCATATCTTATTTTATTAGCAACCACCTTCGATTGTGACTTGCTCAAATTTTGAGAAAGGGCATTTTCTATTTCTTGAAAATGTGTCTGAGAGAGCATCCCTTTTTGCGGAAAGGTGAGTTGGTAAATAGGGTCCTGGGGAATGTTATTCCAATCGATCAATTCTTCAATGACATAATTATTCACTTTAAATGGCAGGACATTTCCGACGACTTCAATTGCATGTTTTTCTTCATCGGATAAGGCACTTTGGATTTGAGAAATTTGTTTATAATTACGTAGGGTAAAAGCTTGGTATTTCATTTTTGACTCTATTCAGTTGGAAATGCTATCGTTTGTCGTAACAGGTTCTATTTTCTTAAGTTCATTTTGCAATCGTTGTTCAGCATGCCACAGGTCATAGTTTTGCTGCATTCTTAGCCAAAGGCCCGGACCATTACCAGCCAGTTTACCAATCCGAAGTGCCATTTCTATTGTAATGGGATGGGTGCCAGCTAAAACACGGTGTAATTGTTGGCGAGACACACCAAGTCGTCTTGCTGTCTCGCTGATTGAAAATCCTAAAGCTGGTATTACGTCTTCACGTATAATGGCACCAGGGTGGATTGGTGAACGTTTCAATGGACGTTTGACAATGTATTCAACCATAATTTCACCTGAGCTTTAGAAGCTGTGTTAAAAATATTGATCCTACTGCAAATCCGTCAAAACGGCTCATTTTTTAGGAAATTTTTGTTAAATATTCCCGATATTCGCCTCAAATTTCCCAAAAAGTCGTTCGTTTTGACAAATTTTCGTAACAGTAAATATTTTTAACACAACTTCTTAGTGATATTGTTCCAGATTGACTCGTAATGCTCCATTATCT
>JANQHV010000687.1 GCA_028282505.1 SAR324 cluster bacterium
CGTTGTTTGTATATAAAGGCTACAGCCATATGGGCGGTCATGCGACTGTAATAATGGGACTGGGACAATTCAATGGAGGCCAGCCCCGCTTCGATGGCCTGGTCTGGATAACCCAGGCACCACTTGCTCAAGCATTGGGCTCTCTGGCAACACATTCCCGGATCGTGACCGCCGTAAAGGCGACAATGGTCCTGATGCATTTCAGAATGATACAATTTCCAACCTGCTTCTAAGTGCTGTTGGGAACGTTCATAATCGGGAACTAGCATCAGGGTGGTCCAGAGGGCATGGTGAGCCTGCAAGAGAAATTCAGGATTATTTTCTTTTTGCGCCAGAGACAGGAGCTTCTCTCCCAATTCAATGGCTTCTTCCGTTCTGGAGGAAAAATGATAATTGATCCACAATCCCCACAAAATTGGAAAAATTTGTGCTCCTTCACCCAGGCTTTGGGAAAGCTCCCAGGCCTGATCAAAGACGGCCAGGGCACTGGTTTCCCCATAGCCCGTCGTGGTAAATGTTGCTGTGCCTAAAGATTGTAATAATTGCAATCCCTGTTCGATATTTTTTTCTGATTCCGGTAAGGAACCGTAGAGATCCCAGGCTTTTTGTAAAAGCTGAACCGCTTCTGGAAAAGCACCGCTGTTCATGGCCATGTTTCCAGATTGTTCCAGGTAATGGATTGCTTTGGTTGTCGCTGTGAAATCTCCAGACTGGTTATCGGCGGCATGGCTCCAGTGATGGGCAAGGACAGGATAATGATTGGATAATTCACTACCATAAGTTTGTTCATACCACTCTGCTGTTGCACGATGCAGTTTGCGGCGTTGAGCATAAAGCATCAATTGATAGACCACTTCCTGGGTGATGATATGTTTGAACAGGTAGGAAATGTAAGCCTGTGGTACTTCCCTGGGGATGATATCCAGGCGTTCTAAAGCGTCCACGATTTCTTCCAGTTGAATTTTATCAGATTCAATTGGATAAATGTCTTTGAAGATAGGAAACGCAAACACTCGTCCAATCACACTGGCAACTTTGAGGGAGAATTGTTGCTGGGGAGAAAGGCGGTCAATTCGGCTGGTGATCACTCCCTGCACGGTGTGTGGGAAATTGAGTGTTTGCAATTCTTCCTCCAGTATCGTCAATGAACAATGATTGTCTTCAATACGGAGTTGTCCTGTGTCCCTCAATGTATAAGCAATTTCTTCGCTAAAAAAAGGATTGCCCTGTGCTTTTTCTCCGATGAAGTTGGCAACGGCTTGGGGCAGGGAAGGCACTCCTAGACGTTGACATATCAGAGCAATCGTTTCATCGAGTTCCATTGCGGCAAGATTCAAGTGCAATGTCTGCTGTGCTTCTCTTAGACGTTTATATTCTGGTGGAATTTCTGCAGAAAAAGGGCGAGAGGCCACAATTAAAAGAAGAGGAGAAACCTCTGTCCAAACCCGCTCTAAGAGCGACCACGAGGTGGTATCTAACCAATGCGCATCTTCAATGATGACAGCCAACGGTGTCTTTTTTGCCAGTTGCGATAAGAGCGTTGTCAGGATTTCCTGAGTTTTTAACAATCTTGCCCTATCCGCAAATTTTTGACTTTCCTCACTTTCTGGAAATTCAACAGGCAAGATCGGATTAAGCAGCGCAGCCAACGAGGCATATTCAGAAAAGGGAGTTAAAGCGGCAAGAATGTCTTTTTGAATAGCCTCCCCTCCCTGAGCATCAGGTTTTAAACCCAATAATTGATGGAAAATGCTGCGCCATGCCAGGTAAGGTGTGCTGGTTTCAATAGAATTGGCTTCCCCCAGGAAATACCGTCCCCCGCTTTCTTCAATCAGTTGAGATGCATGTTTCACCAAGCGGGATTTTCCAATACCGGGCTCTCCTTCAATGAGAATTGTCCTGCTTTGGTGCTCCTTCACCAAATGATGAATGGAGTCATTGATCTGTTGTTGTTCTTGGATTCTGCCCACCAGATGGGTTTGTGTCTGGATGACTGATTGAGTGATTCCCAAAGGACAGTAGACCCTCACTGGCTCAGCAATCCCTTTACACTGAATGGGAGACAATTCTGCAAATCTCTGATGAGAAACAGCACCTTGATGGGTGAATTGATCACAGAGAATGGGAATTTTTTCTGAGGATTGCTGGTACTCTAAAGCACCTTGCATGAGTCGGGCAGAAAGATTGACGACATTGCCGATCATCGTGTATTCTCGTCGGGCAGGGCTGCCAACTGACCCACAAAATGCTGTTCCTGTGGCAATTCCAATGGCACAATCTTCTCCCAGGTTTTTCAGTGCTTTTACAATGTCCATTGCTGCCTGTACTCCACGCATCGAATCATCTTCATGGGTCAATGGAGGTAAGCCCCAGGCCGCCAGGATACTCACTCCTTTATCATCCACACTCAACTTATTGATAGTGCCTTCAAGCTGATGGATAATTGTTTGAAATGTTTCCATCACTTGCTGATTTTTGGACAAATTTTTGTCAGTAGCAACACGTTGTCCAGGCAGATTAATAAACAAAACGGTGATTCTTCGAAGCTCTGCGAGCCATGCGGTCTGTCCTGCGGAAACCCGTGATGCAATCGCCAGGGGGATGTAATGTTTCAATGCGGTTTCTGCCCGGACGGGAAGTTTGGAAGAAATAATCGGCTTTAGAGGAATCTTTTCATGTATCGCACTCAGCTGGACATTGCCTTCGGCAACCGGGGTTCCTATTGAAAACGATTTGACCAATTGCCAGGCCTCTGGAGACAGGGTAACGTGAGAAGATGTTCCCCATTTATCAGCTGATGCCACCTGATTGATGGGATCACCAGCAATGAGAAATTCCCAATAATCATTGATCCCTCCCAACTGACTAATCCATATGGTTCCTGTGCCAATACTGCTTCGCAGCGATAACGAAATATCTTCTATGGTCTGATCGCCTGATGAGAGATTTTGCAGATCTAATCCGCACTGGGTGACAGCCTGCGTGGCCTGGGTTAAGCTTTCTGCTCTTTCGTTTGCTAACCAAATGACCAACATGGCGTCCCCAGCAAATTTCATGATATCACCACCATGCTCATGGATGTTTTCGATCAGTCTGGCAAAGTATTCATTTAAATAAGAGGTCAGTTTTTCCATGCCAGAAGGGCCTTCCAGAGCCAAGGTTTCTGCCAAAGCCGTGAATCCTGAAATGTCCGTGAATAAGACAGCAGCTTCATATTTTTCTACGGATTGTTGAGCCATAAAATCAGGAGTGTTGGCAATTTTTTTTCTGACAAACTGGGGGACGTAACTGGATAAAATTTCAACGAATTCTGACATGACGCTACCTCTTTCTTGGTTCTTTAATTTGCTGAAGAACGAGCTACAATATGAAACTTGACGACAAATTCATCTTGCACCTTAATGGTTCCCAGGAAAAGACTGATGGGCTCAATACCAAATTCACTTTGTTTCAATTTGACCGAACCAGACACCGATAAGATGGAGCCTTGTTGAGATAGTTCTAGTCGGGTTTTCAATGGACGTGTTTTCCCTTTAATGGTCACATCTGATGTCGTTTCGAGATGCTCCTTTATTTGGGACACTGTTCTTGAACGAACGGTGACCTCAGGAAATTTATTCGCTGCCAGGATGTCTTCCTCTAACATGGTTTGGCGAATCTCTTGTTGGTCTGAGGGAGATATTTCTGAATCAAACCCTTCACCTTCTTCTTGACGGTGTTTAGGGTCATCTACGATCAGAGAGGTGACAGGGATGGTGAGTTGAAAGGAGGATTTGGGGATATCTTGGGGAAATACTTCGATGTGGCCTCCAACCGCATTGCTCACAATCACGTGGTTATGAGCCAGCGGCGATAGGGCCCCCTCTTTGTATAACAAAATTCGGATTTCGCTCTGATCGGCATCTACCATGAAAGTTTCTGCCAATGCGTTCACGCTTCCCCCACACCATAGCACAAGCAATAGACTAGCGATTATCCATCGAAACATCAGGCCCTCCTCAATTGCAACAGGTGAAGAGAAGTGAATACTCCTCACCAGGGTTGGATTTTAAAATCAGGAGATGAGGTAACAACATGGTGGAGACAGCAAAAACAGGAAAATTTTTTCCTGCTCCATGTCACAACATTTCACAACAAGGTAGGAATCATTCAGATGGTGCAGAAAGATGCATGTTTATAATTCGTTGTAGATTGGAAGTTTGAAAAGCATTATACACGTCTTTGTTGACTCCAACTAACTTGAACCTGCCATCAACTTGTCCAATCTGTTTCATGATTTCAATCAAAGCACCAATCCCTAAACTGGTGATCTCTTGTAGTTGTGAGAGGTCAATGATGATGTTTTTATGACCTTTAGCTAAAATTTCCTCTACAAAATCACGGAAATATCCAACCTCTTTGAAATCTAGATTGGATTGCTCAATAAAAACAAGACGATACTCCTCTTCACTCCAGCCCATTTCATCTCCTTAAATAACTGACACGTAAATACAATAACCGGATTGCATCTATATTTCTTTATTAATTCTAGATTTGCAGAATTTTGTCAAGGTGCATAATGGGTATAAG
The DNA here is from genome assembly GCA_028282505.1 of SAR324 cluster bacterium. Classification (GTDB taxonomy): domain Bacteria; phylum SAR324; class SAR324; order SAR324; family NAC60-12. The sequence continues at coordinate 4,570 of JANQHV010000687.1, forward strand.
TATTTACAATAGAGTACACAAATTCTTAATCTTAATCCTTATTTTTAACCTCATATCCTCCAATTTCCAAAGAGTAAGATTAGGATTAAGAGTAAGATTATCATAACAAGAATTTGAATACATATTTCTGATTAGCTGTAATGAGGATATTAGCTAGATAAATGGTGGTGGTGTGTTGAGGGCGGTGATGGCATCTTTTTCAGTGTCATAGATAAGAAGCATCTTGTCCAGACGAGTGGCTTGCAAAACTCCATTGATTAATTCATTTGCGTCACAAAGAGCTAAAGGGATTTGCTTTTCTTTAGCTCGTTTGTGTAAGAGGACAAATTGCTCTAAACCTGCCGAATCGACCCTGATTACCCTTTTTAAATTGATGATGAATACATTGGAAAAATCATCTTCCAACAATTCAAGAGTGTATAGTCTGAATTCGAGCGAGTACTGGTCAATTAGGTGACCTTCCATACTTATGATGCAAATATTCTCTTTTATCTGATGGGTGAGCTTCACAATTTTTCCCCAGAATTGTGCAATTCATGTTAATCAAATGTGACGAAATCATTACACAAAAGAACCGTTTTGTACATAGGGAAAATTACGTAATTGAGTGAAGAACTATCACTTCAAAATCTTTTGTTCAAGTTCAAGACACTTTAAAATTTGCTAATCAACCATTAGCACTTGCACATTCTCATGTTCTGCTTCAATGATAGCTGTATCAAACAAGAATTTCAATTTTTTGCAGAACCTCCCCCAACGCCTCCTTGGCAAGGAGGGAAGCCAATTCTCTCTCCTTGCTAAGTACAGGTATTCACAATAAAGTGTACAAATTCTTAATCTTGTTCTTAATCTTAATCCCTCAATTTCCAGAGATTAAGAGTAAGACTGTCACAACAAGAATTTGAACACTTATTTCTGATTAGTAGTACTAAGGCAGTGAAACTGACCTTCGGTTAGGAGGGGTTAAAAGATAGTAACACTCATCCATATGGTTCCTCATATCTGGTTTCAAACAGTGTGATTTTTGAGTGCTTTACAAGCAGGCCGATCCGATACAGGGTATGTGCCAAAAGTTGTGGAGTGTGCTTTAAGATCAATTCATTAGTTTTTCCATGAAGATGTTTCAAAAAGTCGATCATACAAGCCATTGCTATCCCATCTTCGATTTCTAAATCTGCGAAATCAACAACTAAGAAAGCTTCATGGGAAAAAACAAGGGATTTCCACTGTTGCTCAAAAATAGTAACATCATTTTTTGTAAAAATGCCTTCAATGAATAGAGTACTTGTTTCGTCTTGCCATACGATCTCTATGCTATCCACTGTATATGCCTTTCTGGGTTCTGAATGTTCTTACGGTTGGGGTATAATTGGATAAGAATTGACAGTCTAATACAAAATTACATTGAAAACACCAGAATTCTCTTCCAGCATGAAGGAGAGGATTGAAAGACCGAGTAATTGCCGTGAACCGATCAAAGCAAAATAATGATATGCTGGAAAAAAACAAAAGTATTCTTCTTCTATCGATGGGTGTTGCATTTTTATGTGGTGCCAATTTATCGGTCATTGGTCCCTTGGAAACCTGGATAGTGAAAGACCTTGCGATTTCCCACGGGCAAGCAGGTCTGGTACAGAGTTTCTTTTTTATGGGAAGTCTGTTGGGGTCTATTGTCGCCAGTTGGTTATTTGGCAAATCAAGGCAAAAAACTTTTGGCTTGTTCGCTTTGTTTTTAATGGGAAGCGGTTGTCTTATTTCAGGTATTCAGTTTTATGAGATATTGATTTTGGGACGTATTCTTGCTGGTATTGGGATCAGTTTGACAGTGATATTCTTTACCAGCATCATCGTATATCAGTTCGAAAAATCGCAAACAACTCTTTTAAACTTGTTCCATGCGACTCTCGCTTTAGGGGCGGCATTGAGCGTTGCAAAAGCCAGAACCATTGCTGTGTTTTTGAACAATTGGTCTATCCCTTTCTGGATGATCGGTTTGTTGTCTCTTTTGATGTTGTTGCCGTTGAGTCGATGTGTGCTATCGGATACCGGGAAAAACGAGCAAATGGATATGATCACTATCCGCAGTATTTTTTCTCATCCGGTGCTCCTCTCATGTTTTCTGATCATGTTCTGTTATGTCAGTGCAGAGCAAGGAACATTGACATTCTTTGCAGCCTATGTGGAAGAAGAAAGAGAGCTTCCTGTCACATTTGCCGTTTTTGCTGCCAGCTTGTATTGGGCAGGAGCTATTTTGGGAAGAATCGTCTCCAGTCTTGTCAGTCAAAAACTGGAAGAAAGGCGTCAAATTATCGGATATACCGTAATTGGTGCGGTGCTCTTATTAATCTGCCTGTTTCTATCAGGGGGAACAGGGATATCTATTGCCATTTTTTTAGGAGGTGTAGCAATTGGCCCCATTATCCCACTAGTAATTTCCAGTGCTGTCCGTCAAATGAGCGAATTTAAAGGAGGAATTGTTAGCATCAGTAATGCTGTTTGTTGTTTGGGGGGGAGTATAGGGCCTGCATTGACGGGCTTCATTGGTAGTCAGCATTCACTGTTTTTGGGTTTGATGTCGGTTTTCTTACTTCTTCTTTTCAGTGCGATTCCTTTTTTATTGATTCCAGCCAAAGTACGGTAAAGAACCTATCCTTTTCCCCTTCCATTAATCTGCGTCAAAATGACTCATCATGAAAAGCATGGGGCATTTTGACACATCTCCAAGAAATTATAATAAATTTTAATACCTTACTGTTTTAAAATCGATTTCAAACATTATTTATCTGCGTCATTTTGACCTTTGTTGATAGTGGCTGCTTGGATTGTCCGATGGCTCATCTGAGACACATGAGGATCCGTCTGAAAGGGAATCAGTGCTATCGGGAAAAACAGGATAATCTTCGTAATCCCCTGAATTATAAAGGAAAAAAGAATTCATATTTTGATTCTTTGGTTTGGATTGATTGGGCAACAGAATAATTTTTCATAAAAATTTTTAGCATTTTCTCTATGGCATGGTGATTGTAGAAAGTAAATTAGTCTAAAGAAAAAACTAGGTATTTGTAAAATCATTGGGTGTGTACCTGAACCCTTTAAATTAAACATCAATAGGGATTAAAAAATGTCAAATAAAGTAATTGATACACATGCAGGAAGCACCACAATGGGGTGGGATTTTGAAACGATTAATGCAACTGTTTCTTTGGAGGAAGATCCAAGTGGAAAGTTCTATTTGGAGGAAAGTTATCAAGCCACTGGTGTTAAAGACATATCCGGGCCTTTTGGACCAGAAGGACCCATTACTGGGGACAATAGTGGAAGTCAATCGGTTGGGGAGGGGATCACTCTTTATTACGCCATTAACAATTGGAATGAAACATCTACTACGGTTTCTATGAATTTAACGGTTTATTTAGAAGGCGATGGGATGGAACCCGATTATCTGTTTAACAATCAGTTGTATTCTGGAAATAAATAGTTGTTAACCAATAAGTGTTTGTTGGTTTGGCGATTGAGCTAACCAATATGTAAAATCGGTTAGCTCTTTCACATAATTGAATTTTTCCAAACGATATAGTTTTTTATCTTTGGAAATCACCTTAATTTCAGAAGGAGGCGTATGAAACTCAAAAGAATGTACTTATTAACATTACCAGCTTTGCTGCTGGTTTTGCTTGCGCTTACGGCGTGTATGGATGACGATGATAATAATGGAACTACGTCCTCAAAATCCGCTAGTGATTATGTGGATTCAGATATTCGTGAATTTGGTGAAAAGCTCTATAGCAGCTTTGATAAACACATGGAGGCTTTGAATGCCTTGCCTTCAAATGCCACTATCAGTGATCGCATACGCACCAGCCATCAAGTTCATCTTGATCACTTTGGAATTCCAGGCACCTTGACCGATGCTCAGTTGACTCAAATTGCTTCGGTGATTGCAGAGGGTAATGCCAATGGAGAAACGTTTGATAAAGACTTTATTCAATCGTTGAATGTTTCGAACAACGAGAAACGTGTTCTCTTAACATTGTCAGATGTGTTGAATTTTTCTGGAACCCATCAATCGTTTCAAGAAAACCTTGCAAACTATGCAGAGAGCTTACAGAACGCTAACCTAACAGATGGTGAACGAACAAAAATTCAAATGTTGGTGGTGAGTTTGGAGCAACGATTGCGATACCTTCATGAAAACCAAAAGACCTATTATGCGAGGGTTATAGCGAGTACATTTCATGATACTGTTTGCGAAGGACTGGATTATACGAATGATGCCCTCGATATTGTAGATGAAGTTGGAGTGGATCTAATAACTGAGGACGAAGGTGGTGAAATTTTGGGAACTATAAATGATGCAACAGGTCCCCCTCCTCAGCCTGGATGTGACGGTACAGGGGACTGAGGTCAATTGCTGAATACAGATTAAAAAATTAAAAAACTCTCTGGGAAGAGAAAGGGAACACTATGTCTACAAGTTTTTTAGTGAAAGTAGGTCAGGTGATTAGTTTATTACTGATCTTAGTGACAATCATTGGGTGTAAAACCAGTGATGATAATAATGGAAATGGTAATAGTGATGCCGTATCACCCATTCCTCAAGATTGTAAAGCCAATGCATTGTGCCGTTTTGCTGCAGAAACCGCCAATCGTTTTGCGAACCAGCCGGAGCGTACATGTTTTCGTTCAGATACTGCTGTGGATGTTTCAGAATCCTCACCCGACATTGATTTAGGAGAGGATCTTCATGCTTACACCAGTGCCGGTGGTTGGCTGGATTTTGCGCTTCGTCAGGCTGATTCCGGCCTTGAAACGGTTTATCAAGAAATATCCGCACTTAAAGAATCAAGCATCCCTTGGACACGAGCCTATCTTTATCAGGAGCATTTTCAAAAGTTGTCTACGGGAGAGCGCACATCGTCTGTTTTAGCCGGGGATACTGATCTGGCGAACCTGCAAACGGGTGATATCTTAGCATGGTGCAAACGGAGTTGGTGTGATGGTACGTCGACTGCTGGCAGTACAGGTTATGTGGCTGTCGTGATTGATGTGACTCCCATTCAACGGGATCAAGTGAAAGCTCGTTTGCGAACAACCCCGGAGGATGCTCAATTTTGGCAAGTGAGTGTTGTTGATTCTTCGTACCGAGTGCATGGCAGTCTGTTTACCGATTCTCTTACTGTGATTGATCAGCGTTATCACTCAGGCAAACTGAATCACGCCTCATGCTCATTGAATGGAGGCTTGGGGGCTGGAGTCATTATTCTGGCACAGTGGGAAGATGAACGGAATGAAAAACAGTGGGGATTTTTGTTCTTTAATGAACCCAATCATTTCTTTCGAGACAGTATTTCTTATGGCCAAGTTCATGTCGCATTTGGCAGACCCCTCTAAGGTTATCACAGTATTGTTGACAAACTAGAAAGGAGAATTTATGAAATTAATTCAAGCAAAAGCGCCGTGTAACAGATTTTTTTGGAGCTTGCTTCTCACAGCCTTTTTGATGATGAACGGGGTGTTTTCGGCAACCCTAGTTCTGGCGGAGGATCTGGAAATTCCGATAACGGACGATGGAGAGAAAAGTACGACATTTGACGCCGTGTGCAATGACAACCTGTTGTGTGAGTTTGCAATCAACGCAGTCGATATACTGAAAAAAGCTGAAACAGATGATGATCCGCATACCTGCTATTGTCATGAAGATGAATGTCCCGGTAACCAGAATACCGGTGGAGGCTTTGATATTGATCTGGATTCCGACTCTCCTGAGGTTCAAACAGATTGCTCTGGCTGGGCCACGTTTGCGCTTGACAGCATGGCGAGTACAAACAACGCTTATCAAGCAGCATATAGCGAATTAACGGCATTCCAACAAGAGTATAAAAACGATTTTCCAAAAATATCTGGAAGCACTTGGCCAAAGGCATTTATTTATCGGAATTTCTTTGCTGGTTTGGTTGCAGGGACTACCTCTAACTCTTGGAACGGGTTTCAAGATCTGTCAGAACTTACTGCTGGAGATGTGTTGGCTTGGTGCTTCGATGACCTGTGTGATCCCGATACAACAACTACAATAAGTGGTGATACAGGTCATGTCTTGATTGTCATCGCTGTAGAAGAGATTCAAGAGGATGACGTACACGCTGATCACAGCAATGTTGGTGATGGTGCGCAGTATTGGAGAGTCGGTGTAGTGGACTCATCTTCTGTCCCCCACGGCAGTAGTGATAAAGATACAGATGAAGTTTTTGAGTTGGCTGATGGAAACACTCTTCAGATTTTTGACTCTAGACGACAATATGGAGACCATCCATATGGCGATTGTACTTCTAAAGGCGGGTTGGGGTCTGGTATCATTGTGCTGGCTCAATGGGAAGAAGATGGAAAATTAAATTGGGCAAAAACATTCCATGACATTCACAATAATACATTCGCTACATCACACACATCATTTGAAATAGCATTTGGGCGTGTCACAGATTGAACTGAAACAGGCAATTAACGCATGATGGATATACTTGTGATTGGTGATATGGGATACATTTCTTTTTCTTACGGATGTTTGATTACTTCGTAGGTAGACTGGACAAAACCAAAGTCATAAGCTTTGGTGGCAGTGTGTCTCAGCAAGATATCTTTCTCCAACTTGCCAAACAGGGGAATCCCACTCCCCAGTAGAACAGGAATGACGGTAATTGTGAGATCGTCAATCAGTCCTTCTGCCAGGAAACGTTGAATGGTGATGCCACCATCAATATATAGCCGCTTTAACCCGTCTTGAGAGAGGCGTTCATATAATGCCTTGGGAGATTCTGAAGAACAGGAAACCATTTGAGCCAGTTCTTCAGGAATTTCAATGGCGTTGCTGCTGAGCACGATGACAGGTTTGTCTCCGTATGGCCATTTGCCCAAAGATCGTACTTTTTCATAAGTATTTCGTCCCATGACCAAGGCATCCACAGAATGCATGAACGCATGATAGCCACAGTCTTCATCCTTGGGAACAGCGGTGCCCGCCTCATCTAACCAATCCAGCTCACCATCGGTCCTGGCAATGAAACCATCCAGGCTGGTCGCAATAAATACAGATAACACCAGACTCATCAGAACTCCTTTGTTGATTCAGTGGAACAACTTGGGTTTTATCTCAACCCTGAAATTATATCTCCAGCATAATAGAAGGCACCTTTGAAGTCAATTCATGGGTTGTGGTGATTATAGCAAATGATTGGTTTAGCTGGAAATCTTTCCCTGATAACGCGGGATTTGCTTGACGGAAAATATATATCAGATAAGATGGTAGGAATTTCCAATTAAGAATCGTTTTGAACATACTCTATCAATCATGTAGGATATATGGGAATTCAATATCGAATGGAAGATCATCTTTGCATTATCTCGGTAGTGGGCAACTTTGCTCATCAGGAGATAGAAGACTTGGTTTCTTTCATTGCCACATCATTTGATGAAATGAATCCTACTGGATTGATATTGAATCTGGAACAAGTAACCAGCATTGCTTCTTCTGGATTAGGAACGGTCAAGCTACTCTATAATACGGCCCTCCAAAAACAAATCGGTTTTGCGATTTGTCAGCCAAGTACACTGGTTTCCAATATCCTGAAAACTGTCAGTATGGATCAAATGTTTCCTATTTTTCAGACAGAAACGGAAGCATTGGAACATTTCAAATAAAAGATTGATAAGTCCTCTCTCCTCGCTTTGTTAACGACAGGAGTCCATTGTTTCAAATATTACCAATTTTTTTGGTCCTTTTTCTTGTATTCATGGACCACCTGATGATGGTGCCATTGAGCACAAGTATTTCAGAATCCATTGGTTTGTCTTTGGAGAATAGTGGGTATCTGATCGCAGTTTATCCCCTGACAGCCGCATGTTCTGCTTTCATCACGGCTCCTTTTTCTGATCGATGGGGTCGCAAAAAGATTCTGCTTGTGCTTTCCAGTGGTTTTTTTCTTTCTACTCTGGGATGTGCGCTGTCCTTTGATGTATTCACCATGTTTACCTTCCGTATTTTGTCTGGTTTTTTTGGAGGCCCCATCATGCCCAATGCCCTGGCTTATACGGGAGACCTGTTTACTGGAGAAAAGAGGGCTAAAGCCATTACACTGGTGATGCTCGGCTTTGCGATTGCTTCTATTTTTGGTGTTCCTTTTGGAGCCTGGATTGGGGATCTATTTTCCTGGGAAGCCTCCTTTTATGCGGTGGCTGGTGCCACCTTAATTTGCATATTCGGTATTTCCATGATGCGTCCGATTGAGACAGGGATAGAGCACAATCGCATCTTTGTCCAGTATATGGAGTTGCTCAAATTATGGAAGTTCAAAGAAATTCGAAGACTGTTTTATACCAGCTTCTTCATGCTGGCCGGACTTTTTGGATTGGTGCCAAACCTGGGACCATGGTTGACCATGAACATGGGAATGAGCATGACACAAGTGGGGTTTTGTTATATGTTCGGCGGGTTGGGAGGGATTATTGGAAACCAGCTTTCTCCTCGGGCCTTGAAACACATTTCTAAGCCTGGTGTTGTCAGTTTGGGATCTGGAATTATGGGAACCAGTATATTACTTTTTACGAATCTCTCTTATCCGGTTGCTTTGTCTGGGATTTTTATGGCTTGTTTGATGTTTGGTGGATCTTTTAGAATGCCAGCGTTTCAGTTAATTTTAACAGAAACGCTGCCCATTTACATGCGTGGCCGTTTGATGTCCATGAGCATGATTGTGATGAATTTTTCGATGGGATTAGGGGGAATCTGGTCAACACCGTTGTTGACTCTGGAAAATGGAATCGTTTATGGGATACCAACTATTGGAGTCATCGCTTTTTGTGCGACGCTGCTGGTGGTTCCTTTGATTTACTCTACAAAGAAGTTCTCAGAAGTCACTTATTGAAACGGAGTGTGGCAATTATTGAAATGGTTGCGCTGCCACAATAACAGATCGTTGAATTGATACACGACGGAGAAATTTTCTATAAACCAGGGATTGGAAAAGCTCATCAGGTATTGATATTTGGGTCCTGCATTGGGGGTAATCAGAAAATTGACATTGTATTTGTTATAAAATTCCGGTTTGTGGATAGCTGTCCAACCCATTAAATCTTCCAAGTTGACGACATCAAAATTTGCATAAAAATAGTTACGCCACTTATAATTGAATACCCTGCCGATATTCGCACACCGTTCATTGAGTTCAAAGTAAATTTGATCCACAGAATCTTGTTGTATTCTATATTCCCTGGGAG
>JANQHV010000688.1 GCA_028282505.1 SAR324 cluster bacterium
GTTTGTTGGACTAAGGGAGAGAGCTTTGCTGTAGAGATTCGGCTGATGTTGATGAGATCCTCGCCTTTCATCTTACCTGTGAAGGACTGTCCATGCTGATCAAAAAACTCAACTCCAAGTGCTTGAGCCATCCCAGCACCACCGTCCACAGTGGCGCTGCCTCCAATTCCAATATAAATGTGCTCAGCTTCCCCTTCCATAGCGGCCTGGATCAATTCTCCCGTCCCATAAGTTGTCGTCTTCATAGGGTTTCTTTGCTCAACAGGCACCAGCTCCAGGCCTGACGCACTGGCCATTTCAATAACCGCAACATTTTTTTCAGATAGTTTACCATAGAATGCTTCGACTGTGGTATTCAAAGGCCCATTGACTTCTTGGTAGAGGATCTCGCCCCTTTGGTGAGTGAGTGCCGCAACAAATCCTTCTCCCCCATCAGACAGAAGCAATGTGTCAATCAGACTGTCTGGAAAAATCCTGTGAAACCCAGTTGCAAAACAGTTGGCAGCCTCCAGGCTGCTTAAGGATTCTTTGAATGAATCAAAGGCTAAAACAATTTTCATTTTATTCTTTCTAAATTTTGGTGTTTATCTTGATTTTTGTGCCCCATTCCAAATACTTTAGCATAAGTTAATTGTATTTGAATAGCACTTACCAACGGAAATAACCCATCGCCATCCTTTTGAGGTAGAACAGTGAAAGCACTTATTTTAACCAATGAGTTCCCACCCAATGTATATGGGGGAGCAGGAGTACACGTAGAATATTTATGTAGAGAGTTGGCAAAGCATATCCAGGTTGATGTTCGATGCTTTGGTGAGCAGGATTTGACAGAAGGACACATGAAAGTAAAAGGCCACACGATTCCCAAAGAACTGCTTGCTGCGGCTCCCAATAAGTTCAAATCTCCTCTGAGCACCATCATGCAATGTGCTTCCTTCAATGCCACTCCCATTGATGCGGATGTAGTGCATTGCCATACATGGTATGCTCAATTTGGCGGTATTCTTGCCAAAATGCTTTATGGTATTCCTCTGGTAATCACGACCCACTCACTGGAACCCATGAGACCCTGGAAACGTGAGCAATTGGGCAGAGGATATGATTTTTCTTCATGGATCGAAAAAACAGCTCTGGAGATGTCAGATGCCATCATTGCTGTTTCTGATGAGACTCGTGATGATGTACTGCGGCACTTTGATGTCAATCCCGATAAGGTTGTCATCATTCCTAATGGAATCGATATTGATGAATACCAACCAGCCGATTCCTTTGACACACTGGCCGAATATGGCATTCCCCAAGATTTGGAATATGTTCTGTTTGTAGGCCGGGTGACCCGGCAGAAAGGCATCATTCACCTGGTTCGTGCCATCAAAGACCTGGACCCCAATATTGGTGTTGTTCTTTGTGCAGGGCAGCCGGATACAGAAGAAATTGGTCGTGAAATGACAGAAGGCGTCACCTCTGTGCAAAAAGAACGAGATCATGTGTATTGGATTCCAGAAATGGTCTCCAAACGCACGGCTATTGAACTTTACAGCCGTGCCGCTGTCTTTTGCTGTCCTTCTGTCTATGAACCATTTGGCATCATCAATCTAGAAGCAATGGCGTGTGGAACTCCTGTTGTTGCTAGTGCAGTGGGTGGTATTAAAGAGGTAGTAGTGCATAATGAAACAGGACTGTTGGTCCTGTTTGAACCCGATATTCATTCTTCTTCTGGCGTATTGAATCCCGAACAGTTTTCACAAGATCTGGCAGTTGCCATTAACCGTGTTTTTCAAGACAAACAGCTTGCTCAAAAAATGGCAAAAGCCGGGCGTAAGAGAGTGGAGGAGATCTATTCATGGAGCACTATTGCAGAAAAAGTAGTATATCTTTATCAAAATCTTATTGCAGGTTAATGTATGGCAGTCAATATTAATACAGTGACAATTGAAAATGTAACGCCCGAGATTGATCAGGGACGATACCCTGTCAAACGAGTGGTGGGTGATTTTTTTGAGGTAGAAGCGGATATATTTACTCATGGTCATGATATCATTCAGGCTTTATTGTTGTACCGTAAAAAAGGGGCAAAGACATGGTCCGAAGCCAGGATGGAACCTCTGGTCAATGATCGTTGGCGTGGGGCGTTCCGTCTGGAAGAGAATGCCACCTATCAGTATACAGTGCTCGCCTGGCGTGATGAATTTCTTTCCTGGGCCCAGGATTTACGAAAAAAACATGATGCTGGTGTCGACATTGTCAGTGATTTACTGGAAGGCAAGATGATTGTGGAAGCCATTCTCCCCAAGGCCGATGAGGAAATCCAAAGGAGACTGACGGAAATCATCAGTTTTTTTGATCAGCATTATAATCCCGAAACTGCGGTCGATCAGGCATTGAATCTGGTCAATACCATTGAAACCAAGGCCGCTAAACGACAATCGGTCAAAGATCTCATGGGAAATCTGAAATATTTGCTCACTCGCATGTCTTCTGAAAAAGCCGCCATTGTTCCATCCGATGATCCTGTCGATGAAGTTGTGTTGGGAGATGAACTCAAAGACATCATGACTGAAATTTCAGATCGATCTGATTGTGGTAAGTATGAAAAAATCCTTGAAGTCTATGTTGATCGCCCAGAAGCCCAGTTTGCTTCCTGGTATGAGATGTGGCCACGATCTCAAGGTACCGTGGAAGGCCAAAGTGCTACCTTTGCTGACATGGAAAATCGGTTGGATGAGATCAAAGGGTTGGGGTTTAATGTTGTCTATTTGCCACCGATCCATCCAATTGGCAAAACCAACCGGAAAGGGCCGAATAACAGTCTGGAATGTCCTCCAGGTAGTCCTGGTTGTCCTTATGCCATTGGTAATGCCGATGGAGGGCATACTGCCATTGAGCCAGGATTGGGCACCCTGGAAGATTTTAAAAAGTTTGAACAGGCATGTCGTTCCAGAGGAATGGAGGTTGCTTTGGATATTGCTTTGCAAGCCTCGCCTGACCACCCCTGGGTCAAGGAACATCCAAAATGGTTCAGAAAACGCCCCGATGGCACCATCAAATATGCAGAAAATCCACCGAAAAAATACGAAGATATCTATCCGATTGATTTTAATACCACCGATAAAAAAGGGCTGTGGCAGGAAATGCTGAACATGTTCCGTTTCTGGATTGATCATGGTGTTAAAATCTTTCGGATTGATAATCCTCATACCAAACCATTTGAGTTTTGGGAGTGGCTTATTACCGAGATTCAGAAGAAAGATCCTGATGTGATTTTTTTGGCAGAAGCCTTCACCCGGCCAAAGGTCATGAAAGCATTAGCCAAAATGGGTTATACCCAAAGTTACAGTTATTTTACCTGGAGAAATTTTAAGGAAGAATTGACCGATTATTTTACAGAGTTGACCCAGACAGAAGTAGCTGAGTACATGCGTGCGAATCTGTTTGTGAACACTCCCGATATTTTACCAGAGGTGTTGCAGCACGCGCCTCCGGCTGCTTTCAAAATGCGAGCGACTTTGGCAACTACGCTGAGTTCCGTATGGGGGATGTATAATGGTTTTGAGCTTTGTGAGGGAAATCCGGTGCCTGGTAAGGAAGAATATCTCGATTCTGAAAAATATGATTACAAGGTCTGGGATTGGGAACGTCCGGGCAATATCAAAGATTACATTGGCCGATTGAATCATATCCGCAATGAACAACCAGCCTTGCAACTCTATAGCAATCTGAAATTTTATCCTGCTGATAATGATAATATTCTCTTTTATGTCAAATGTACGAGAAATTTAGGGAATATTATCTTGGTCATTGTCAATTTAGACCCTTATCGTACCCAGGAAACCATGGTGCATGTACCCATTCATGAATTTGGCATTGCTCCCGATGAAACCTACCAGGTGCATGATTTGCTGAGTCACAAACGCTATTACTGGCGTGGGTCTGCAAATTATGTCAAGTTGAATCCAGATGAAGACGTGGCTCATGTTTTTCAGTTGTTGCGGTGGACTCATCGTGAGAATGATTTTGATTATTATGTATAAGGTCCTTCCCACATGAATTATCAATTTGGTCCACAATTATTGGAAGATGGTGTCTGTTTTCGAGCCTGGGCGCCTGGTGCAGAAGCATTGGATTTGATTTTAGAACCCAATACTGATCAATCTCGTCATATTTCCATGAATCCTACCGCAGATGGATTTTATGAGATCCATGTACCGGAAGCAGGAGTGGGCACCAGATACTTTTTTTCCCGCAATGATGGTCCCTGGATTCCTGATCCGGCTTCTCATTTCCAGCCGGACGGCGTTCATGGAGCCAGTCAGGTGATTGATTTGAACTATGCCTGGACTGCTTCATCATGGCAGGGGCTGCTTCCAGAACAGTTGATCATTTACGAACTGCATGTGGGTACCTATACCCCGGAAGGGTCCTACCAGGGTGTGTCTCAAAAACTCGATTTTCTTGCTGAGTTGGGTATAACGGCCATTGAAATAATGCCATTAGCGACCTTTCCGGGCAAGTATAACTGGGGATACGATGGTGTATTCCATTTTGCTCCATTTGCGGGATATGGTCCTCCAGCAGAGTTGCAAACGCTGGTCGATCAATGTCATCAACGGGGAATTGCTGTCATTATTGACATTGTGACCAATCATTTTGGCCCAGAAGGGAATGCCATGTGGTCGGTCGCTCCTGATTTTTTTAATCCTGATAAACCGTCTGCTTGGTCAGATGGTTTGCGTTGGGAAGTAGAGCCGGTTTTACGGTATTTTGATGAGGTTGCCTTGTACTGGGTGCATCACTATGGCATGGATGGCATTCGCTTTGATGCGTTTCATGCAATCCCCAAACATGTTCGACACCTTCATTTAAAACGAATGGTCGATATCGTGGAAGAGCACACTTCACCAAATCGGCAGATTTTTTATCTCCTGGAATCTCCAGACAATCAGATGTCTCTGCTTCAGAATAGCACTTCTCGTGTGCAGGTCTCTCAATTTAATTTTGATTTTGGGAGAGCAGCCCATGCTTTAGTGACTGGAGAAAATCAGGCTTATTACTACGATTATCATCCTCCAGCAGCCGAGCTCACCAAGTGTCTGAATCAAGGTTTTTCATTTTGTGGACGTTTCAGTACTTATCGTAATCGAGTGGTGGGGGAAACCAATAAACCCACCAACTGGGATACGATTACCAATTTTATACAAAATCATGATTCTTCTGGAAACCGATATCTGGGGCAACGCCTGGACGATCTGACCGATCCAGAATTATTAAGAGCAATGAACGCTCTCATGATGCTTCATCCTGGTATTCCTTCTTTATTCATGGGGCAGGAATGGAGCGCCTCCACACCATTTTATTTTTTCACGGACTTTCCAGAAGAACTTGGCCACAATGTGCAGGAAGGCAGAAAGAAATTGTTTTATGAACATGATTTTTCTGCTAGCACCGAGCAGGCTCCAGGGTGTCAGGAGCAAGAAGCCTTTGATGATTCAGTACTGCACTGGGATGAGCTGCAACATGGGAAACATCAGCGCTTTCTGCAGTTTTTCAAAGAGTTGATCACAGTTCGGCAACAAGTTATTCCCCAAATGAGTCGGCAGATTTCAGATCTGCAAATGACCTCTTCTGATTCGGCTCAATACCAGATCACCATTGCTTCAAAGCAGGCAGGGGAAGCCTCCTTTTTTCTAGCAGCCAATCTTGAGCAGGAAGTCATGAAGATTCCTGATTCTCCAGGAGATTTGATTTATACCAGTCGTCCCTTCAATGGAAATGGAATTCCTGGCAGAACAACGGCACTTTTTCGTCAATCCCATTGAGGGAAAATGGCAGAAAAGTTATATTTGGATGACGTCCGTCCTGCCCCAGCAGGATGGGTGCTGGTAAAGACTTATGAAGAGTTTGTCGAGTATATCACAAGCAACGGTCTACCAGAGATGATTTCTTTTGATCATGATCTGGCCTCCGAGCATTATCCCTGGAGCCCTCAGACCCAACCTTCGTTTTCCCAGGGATTTATAGATTACAGCCGATATTCCTCCAAAACAGGCTATGACTGTGCAAAGTGGCTGCTGGAATATTGTGTTGCCCATGAACTCTCCTTGCCCCAGTGGTCTGTCCATTCCCAAAACACAATAGGTGCTCGAAACATTGAGCAACTCTTAAATAAAAATACAGGGACATAATACCGATTTAATGAAATATAGTGCCGTGAATTATGTTTTGTTTAGCATCCTCTTTGTTCATGAGACAATCTCCCGAAAACTGTCATGCTGAGCGGAGTCGAAGCATCTCAGAGACCCTTCGACTACGCTCAGGGTGACACAGCATTCAATGTGTCAAACAAAACCAAAATCTCACTACTATAGATAGTTTTCCTGGATTTTGTTAAGGTTTAAATCGGTATTATGCCCCCGTATTTTCAGATTTTCGATTCAGTAGTCCCTGCAACAACTTGTCATCCAGTTCGACCAGAATACTTTTATTTTGGGTATAGAGG
>JANQHV010000082.1 GCA_028282505.1 SAR324 cluster bacterium
TTGGTGTAAATTTCCCAATTCCCTCCTTTAGAACCTGTTTGGAAAAAATGGTTCGTGGCGAAAAATCGATCTCATTGAGCGGATTTTTGAGAAAATTTAGGGCGAATAGCCCGCCTATTTAACGAAAATTTTCTCAAAACAGACGCCAATGAGGCGGTTTTGCAGCAGAATCAGGTTTTTCAAACAGGTTCTTAATGCGTGTGTCCACTCACTTTAACAGCAGGTGTAAAACGGCGTTTGTCTTCGACATAATGAATATTGAGTTGATCCAGCAACTGTTTGACGGCAGGTTCCTGCATACAGACCAGTTCCGTGTCTCCAATCATTAAAGCCTGATGACGATTCCCGATCTGATAAGACCAGTAAGCCCACTCGTAAGCAGAAGAAGGTTGCACCACATAGACATTTTCTTCAGATTCACAAATGGTGACAATTCTTTGTTCCTCCGGGAGAATCAAACAATCACCTTCAGCTAACACCGTTCCTGAAGGCAGGGAAAGCGCAAACAAAAGCCCCTGATCAGTGGTTCTTTTTCCGTGACTCCGACAGCGTTCTTCCCAGGGAAGGGTCAGCATTTCCCGTTGCCATAGCAATGCATATGCAGGAAGCTGGTCTGGTTTGAACAACTCTTCAACAACCGTCACAGAACCTCTTAAAATAAGAAATAACGCTGTGCTAAGGGCAATATCTCTGCGGGTTCACAAGTCAACAGTTCTCCATCGGCACGAACTTCATAAGAATCGGGATTGACTTCAATCTCTGGCTGATAGTGGTTCAGTTTTAAATCCTTTTTACCAATGGAACGGCAATTCTCCACACCAATCAGTCGTCGGCTTAGACCTGCCAACTGACCACTTTCAATGCCTGCCTGTGAAACAAAATGCACACTGGTGGCATTGGTGGCCTGTCCATAGGCTCCAAACATGGATCGATAGATAAGAGGCTGTGGTGTGGGAATGGAAGCGTTGCCATCTCCCATTACGGCTCCAGCAATAAAACCACCTTTGATGATCAACTCTGGTTTGATGCCAAAAAACGCAGGCTTCCATAAGACCAGATCTGCCATTTTACCAACTTCAATGGAACCAATCTTATGGCTGATTCCATGGGCGATGGCAGGATTGATGGTGTATTTGGCAATGTAGCGTTTGATGCGATAGTTGTCATGATCACCTGTGTCTTCAGCGAGAGGACCACGCTGCTTTTTCATTTTATCTGCTGTTTGCCAGGTGCGGCAAATCACCTCACCGATGCGTCCCATCGCCTGAGAATCGGAAGAAATGATGCTAAATGCTCCCAAGTCATGTAGAATGTCTTCTGCAGCAATCGTTTCTGCACGAATGCGAGATTCAGCAAATGCCACATCTTCTGGAATGGAAGGAGAAAGATGATGACAAACCATCAGCATATCCAGGTGTTCATCCATTGTATTGCGAGTAAAGGGCATGGTGGGATTCGTGGATGATGGCAAAACATTGGCCTGGCCACACAACTTGATGATATCCGGCGCATGCCCTCCCCCAGCACCTTCGGTGTGATAGGTGTGAATCGTACGATCTTTAAAAGCAGCTATGGTGTCTTCAACAAATCCGGCTTCATTCAAGGTGTCGGTGTGGATAGCAACTTGAATGTCAAATTCTTCGGCGACGGCCAAACACTGATCGATGGCAGCCGGTGTCGTCCCCCAGTCTTCATGAAGTTTCAGTCCCAATGCTCCCGCAACAATCTGTTCTCGCAATGCTGTCGGTAGCGACGAATTGCCTTTTCCTAAAAAACCAAAATTCATCGGAAATGCCTCGATGGCTTCATACATTTTCCGAATATTCCAGGCTCCAGGCGTACATGTGGTGGCATTGGTTCCTGTGGCAGGGCCTGTTCCTCCTCCAATGAGAGTGGTGATTCCAGAGTAAAAGGCTTCTGGAATCTGATTAGGAGAAATATAATGAACATGGGCATCAATGGCCCCTGTCGTCAAGATCGCTCCTTCTCCAGCAATCACTTCAGTCGATGCGCCCACTTCCATACCAGGAGTCACTCCTGCCATGATGCCTGGATTGCCAGCCTTTCCGATTCCTGAAATCAAACCATCCCTGATGGCAATATCAGCTTTATAGATGCCTGTATAATCCAAAACCAACGCATTGGTGATCACCAGATCGGGTGTGCCATGACCACGTGTGGCCTCAGGCGATTGTCCCATTCCATCACGCAACACCTTTCCACCACCAAATTTGCATTCATCACCATAAACCGTATGATCTTTTTCAACTTCCAACCACAAGTCGGTATCTCCCAAACGTACTTTATCTCCAACCGTAGGTCCGTAATGGTCTGCATAAACATGTCGTTCGATTTTCATGATTGACCTTTCCTGGCAAAATAATTGATGGATTCAAGCGCATGTTTTTCAATCGCAGGATTATCGAGTTCACCGTTGATTCTTGCATTGATGCCAAACACTTTCCGTGTCCCTGCAAAAGCAACCAGTTCCACTTCACGGGAATCTCCTGGTTCGAAACGTACTGCGGTTCCAGCAGGAATATTGAGGCGCATACCATAGGCCTGGCTGCGCTCAAAAGAAAGCCATCGGTTGGCCTCAAAAAAATGACAATGCGATCCCACCTGAATCGGTCGATCTCCTAAATTATCAACCACGAGTTTCATGGTTTTTCTGTCCGTATTGGCCTCAATCGGCTCTTTACTCAATTTGTATTCACCTGGTATCATAGTCCTCCATTCTTAGACTTACTGGATTGGGTGATGCACTGTCACCAGCTTCGTGCCGTCAGGAAATGTCCCCTCCACTTGAATTTCAGCAATCATCTCTGCCACGCCTTCCATGACATCATCGACTGATAAAATCTTTTTTCCCAATTGCATGATTTCAGCAACGGTTTTTCCATTGCGGATTTCCTCCAGGAGTTCCGAAGTGATCAAGGCCACTGATTCGGGATAATTCAGTTTCAATCCGCGCTCTTTGCGTTTGCGGGCGAGTTCACCTGCTGTAAAAATCATCAATTTTTCGATCTCACGAGTGGTTAAATGCATGGTATTCCTCTTAAACGGCTAAATGTTTTTGAATCAAATCATCTTTGAGTTCTTGGATAGATCCTGCAGCCACAATTCTTCCCTTTTCCATAATACTGAATTCTTTGGCAACTCTTCGTGCAAAAGGGAGTTTTTGCTCAACCAGCAATACGGCCAGTTTTTCCTCTTGATTGAGCTTCATGATGATACTGCCGATGTCATGAACAATATTGGGCTGAATGCCTTCGGTGGGTTCATCAAGAATCAGGAGTTTCGGATTCGTCACCAAAGCACGTCCAATGGCCAATTGTTGCTGCTGTCCCCCGGAAAGGTCTCCACCTCGGCGAGCTTTCATTTCTTTGAGCACAGGAAACAATTCATAAACGCGATCTGGTATATTTTTTTTCTTATCTTGCCTGGCTCCGAGACCCACTTTCAAGTTTTCTTCTACGGTCAACTGCGGAAAGATTTCCCGCCCTTGCGGAACATACCCAATGCCAATGCGAGCCCTTAAATCAGCAGGCTTTCCTTCCAGCTTCTTATCGTCAAACGTGATTTTGCCGGATTTCAAGGGCAGCAATCCCATGATGGCTTTGAGCAATGTGGTTTTTCCCACTCCATTGCGTCCCATCAAACACATGCAGGTTCCTTCCTCAATTGTCAAATCAAGATCCCACAAGGTGTGGCTTTCTCCATAGTACTGGTTCAATTCCTCTACTTGTAACATGATATTTTCACTTTCACTAGTCGTAATTATTTAGCCACAGAGGTACAAAGACACAGAGATTATTTTTTATTTTTCTTTGTGTCTTTGTGGCAAATATCTTAATGAGCACACGATGTGTTAATTCCCCAAATAAACTTCCATCACCTCTTCGTTGTTTTGGATTTCATCCATGCTTCCTTCTGCCAATACACTACCCTCATGCAGAACTGTCACTTTTTTGGCGATAGATCGAATAAATTCCATATCATGCTCAACCACCACCACTGAATGTTGACCGGCCAGAGATTCCAACAGGGTAGCGGTGCGTTCCATTTCCTGAGGAGTCATGCCTGCAACCGGTTCATCGACTAATAACAGCTTGGGGTCCTGCATCAACAACATCCCGATTTCCAACCACTGCTTTTGTCCATGCGACAACAAGCCGGCACGTTCATATTTACGCTCTTGTAAACCGATGGTTTCCAGAGTTTCATCAACACGGTCATGTTCTTCAGCACTGAGACTGGCAAACAAAGTATGCCACACACCTTTATTGGTTTTCATGGCAAGTTCCAGGTTTTCAAAAACCGTATGCTCTTGAAAGACAGTCGGTTTTTGAAATTTACGACCAATTCCAGCCAGCACGATTTCATTGTCTGACATTTCCAGCAAGTTGGCTGTCTGTCCAAAATAGGCAACACCACTATCTGGTCTTGTTTTCCCGGTAATGACATCCATCATGGTTGTTTTTCCGGCCCCATTTGGCCCGATGATGCACCTCAATTCTCCATCATCAATATAGAGGGTGAGGTCATTCAATGCCTTGAAGCCCTCAAAGCTAACGCTGATCTTTTCTAAGTAAAGAATCACACCATGACTGGTATCTATTCCTTTTTCAGTAAGTTGCATTTTGGCGTCTCCTATGATTTTTTACGCTGAAACAATCCCACGATGCCTTTGGGAAGGAATAAGGTGACTCCAATGAAAAGTGCCCCTAAAAAGTAGAGCCACAACTCTGGAAACATCACCGTAAACACACTCTTGGCTCCATTGACAAGACTGGAGCCCACCAAAGCACCGATCAAAGACCCCCGTCCTCCCACCGCCACCCAAATGGCCATTTCAATGGAGTTGGAAGGTTGCATTTCACTGGGATTGATGATGCCCACCTGAGGAACATACAACGCACCGGCAATCCCACACAAGACAGCAGACAGTGTCCACACAAACAGCTTATACTGTACTGAATTGTATCCCGAAAATCGAACACGCTCTTCAGCATCCCGGATCGCCATTAAGATCCTTCCTGTTTTGGAACATACCACAAATCGGCACACCAGATAGATGATTCCAAGCATTATCACCGTGATGATGAACAAGCCTACCTTTGTATTTTGTTCTAACAGGGAAAAACCAAGAATGTGTTTAAAATCAGTCAATCCATTGTTTCCCCCAAATCCCATGTCGTTCCGAAAGAATGCCAGCATGAAAGCGTAAGTCATGGCTTGAGTGATGATGGATAAATAGACACCACGAATACGAGAGCGAAAGGCTAGATAACCAAAAACAAATGCCAACAGTCCAGGCACAAACATGACCATGAACATGGCAAAGGGAAAGCTGCTGAAGCCATACCAGTACCAGGGCAACTCTTTCCAATTCAGAAACACCATAAAATCTGGCAATTCACTCCGGTACACTCCTTGTCCAGCCATCGCACGCATCAGGTGCATTCCCATCGCATAACCACCTAACGCAAAAAAAACACCATGTCCCAGACTCAAGATGCCGGTATAACCCCACACCATATCGATAGCCAGGGCCACAATGGCATAACATAAAAATTTTCCAAACAAGGGAATGAGGTAGTCAGGAAAATGAAACAAGGAATCTGGTGGTACCATGAGGTTGAGAATGGGAATCACCACCACTCCCAGTATCATTAATACTCCCATCACAGTCCAACCGAGTTTGGAATGCATTTGAAGAGATGCCCTAGAAATCGTTCCAATCTTGCTGCCCGATTCATTTTCAGTAGGAGCCGATGATGCCGAAGGAGGGTTTAAAAACTGCATATAATATCCATTTAATTGATTTTATTCTTCTACTGCTCGTCCTTTGATCGCAAACAAACCTTGTGGGCGTTTTTGGATGAACCCGATGATGAAAACGAGTATCAGGATTTTGGCAAATACTGCCCCGGATATGGGCTCCAGAAACTTCGCTGTTACTCCTAATCCTAAAGCACTGACCACAGTTCCAATGAGTTTCCCAACCCCTCCCAACACAACGACCATGAATGAATCGACAATATACCCCTGACCCAGTTCAGGTCCCACATTTCCTAATTGTGAAAGAGCGACCCCTCCGAGCCCGGCAATACCTGACCCTAAACCAAAGGTCCACATGTCTGTCCTGGAGGAGGATATGCCTAAACAGGACGCCATCGCACGATTTTGGGTCACTGCGCGTACTTTGAGTCCTAAACTGGTTTTTTGGAATAAATACCAGACCATAAAAACCACAAAAGCGACAAAGAAAATAATGGCAATCCGGTTAAAAGGCAACACGAGTTCTTGAGAAACCTGAACGCCTCCAGACAACCATTGTGGATTAGCCACTTCGACATTTTGAGCACCAAAAATCAACCGGATGGTTTGAATCAAAAACAAACTGATCCCCCAGGTCGCCAATAATGTTTCCAGTGGTCTGCCATAAAGATAACGAAGCACACTTCTCTCTAAAACCATGCCAATCATTGCCGATACCAGGAATCCGGCTGGAATGGCAAACAAAAGATATGAAGAAAAATAGTCGGGGAAAAACTGTTGAAAAAGATTCTGAACAACATAGGTGCTGTAGGCACCAAGCATCAGCATTTCCCCATGTGCCATATTAATGATTTTCATCAATCCAAAGGTAATCGCCAACCCCAGGGATACCAGCAATAAGACACTGCCAAGACTAAAGCCACGGAATAAGTGACCAATCATCTCCATGATGAGGACTTTGCGCTCTATCGATTTGAAAGCAGCATAAGCCGCTTCACGAATTTCAAGATCTTCTTCCTGATAACTTCCATCTTCATTCTCTTCGATCAGAGGAGCCAGAATGTTCTGAGCTTCCCTGCTCCCTGAACTGCCCAAGGTGGCAATCGCATTCAATCGCTTTTGTTTATCTGGACTTTTGAGTTCTATTAAGGCCAAGCCAAACAATAGAGTTTCTTTCACTTCTGGATCCGTTTCGTTCTCTAATGCCTTTTGGAGGATAGGGATTGTAGAAGGTTGAGGGCGCTTTGCTAATTCTTGAGCGGCACTCAATCGAACAGAAGGGATGTCTGAGGAGAGTTCTAATTGGGCAATGACAGGGGATAAAACACGACGAACGGCATTATTGATTCTGGGACCTTTTAACTTGGTGGATGATGGTAGGGTAATCGTTTCACCGCTCAATGGGTCCAGGTAAGTATTTTTTTGATCGGATTGAATCAATACTTGCTTTTGAGGAGTTACTTTTAATTTTTTACTCTTTAATGCCTGCAAGACCTGGAGATAGGAAGGATCTCCTTCTTCTCCAATGGTTTTGATTGCCTTGATGATCGTCTTTCTTTTTTTTGAGACAAGATCTTGAATTAATTGTTCTCTTTCTTTAGCCTGGATTGTTGGATGTCCCATAATCCAGCTGAGGATGCAAATCAAGGCAACCACAAAGGGTAATTTAGAAATAGCCATTTTATGTATAATATGATAAGGAGCGTTTAAAGGCGCTTTGTGCTGTCACAACAAAGTTTTGACGTCCAATCAAGGCTGAGCAGCACAGAGCGTCTCTAACGCGCAAGGTCAGAATTAGTATTTAGGCTTCTCACAATTTCCACATACCCATGGGTAAGTCCAGTCGGCCACTTTCTTGGCACTATCTGGAATAAAAGGACTCCAGGCTTGCGCACGAATCGGTCCTTCGGTTTGCCATACAATATCAAATTGTCCATTTTCCTGGATTTCTCCAATGAAAACAGGTTTGTGTAGATGGTGGTTGGCCGCGTCCATTTTCATCGTGTAACCGGAAGGCGCTTTAAAGGTTTGATAACCAATGGCCTGACGGACGGCATCTATATTGGTTGTGCCTGCTTGCTTAACCGCTTGAGCCCACATGCGAATGCCCACATAAGTGGCTTCCATCGGATCATTTGTCACACGCTTGTCACCACCTGGCAAGTTGTGTTTCTTCACATAACTTTTCCATTTCTTGATAAAAGCCTCATTCTCAGGACTTTCAATGGACATGAAATAATTCCAGGCCGCCAGGTGCCCCACGAGTGCGCTTGTGTCAATTCCTCGCAATTCTTCTTCACCCACAGAAAAAGCAACAACCGGTACATCTTCTGCCTTGATGCCCTGATTGGCTAACTCTTTGTAAAAAGGAACATTGGCATCTCCATTGATGGTAGAGACAACAGCTGTTGGTCCTTTAGCAGACCATTTTTTGATATCAGAAACAATAGTTTGCCAGTCGCTGTGGCCAAAGGGAGTGTAGGCTTCATAAATATCAGAGTCTTTCACTCCTTTTGATTGCAAGAACGCACGTAAAATTTTATTAGTGGTGCGGGGATACACGTAATCGGTTCCCAACAACATCCAGCGTTTTGCTCCACCGCCTTCTTCGCTCATCAGGTATTCAACAGCAGGAATGGCCTGTTGATTCGGAGCTGCTCCTGTGTAGAAAACATTGTAAGACGATTCCTCTCCTTCGTACTGGACGGGATAGAAGAGCAATCCATTGAGTTCTTCAAACACAGGCAATACTGATTTTCTGGAAACCGAAGTCCAGCAGCCAAACACAACAGACACTTCTTCCTTCTGAATCAATTCTCTGGCTTTCTCTGCAAATAATGGCCAGTTGGAAGCAGGATCTACCACAATCGGTGTCACCTTCTTGCCAAGAAGACCACCATTTTCATTGATCTCCTCGATTGCCATCAAAGCCACATCCTTGAGTGATGTCTCACTGATGGCCATAGTGCCACTCAGTGAGTGTAAGATTCCTACTTTGATTTCGTCCTTGGCATAGGCCCCAGAGAAAGACAAAGCTAATATTGAGATGAACAATACCACCTTTGTCAGGTTTTTGATGAATTTGCGTTGATTCAACATAAGCACTCCATAAATTTTAAAGAAATGAAATAATTGGACTCGATGTCACGTCCATGACATCTGCGAAAAGGATACTGTGAAAATCATTCACAGTCTTTGCAGAATTGCGTAAGTTGAGGTTTGCTCCTCAGACGATTCTTTTTTTATATTCCAGAAAAAGAATCTAAACCTCTTCTTAAAGGCAAATAGTTGACCTAAATAACAAAACTATTTAAGAAACATTTTATTTTATCTTCAACTGTTTGATTTTATTGTTATTAAAATTTCAACTTTTGAAAATTTGAACGGAGGATGTGAGTAAAAAATATGCAGAAATGCTGTGGGATTTTTAGGCAGCTTTTTAAAAAGTGATTAATTATTAATCTTTATTCTGGATGACGTCACTAATGGTTCAAATTGTTGTTGCTGTTCTATACAGAATCCTACTTTTCAAGCAATCGCTGGACGGTCTGGACAAGCGTTTCTGCCTCAACCGGTTTCATCAAAAACGCTTGAATACCAAGTGATTTTGCTCTTTCTTCAGAAATTTTACTGCTATAACCAGTTGCGAGAATGATAGGGATGTCCGGACGGAGTTCTAGTAACTGTAAACTGAACAAATCCCCTGTCAAATAAGGCATGGTGTAATCAGTAAACACCAAATCAAACTGGTCAGGATTTTGTTGAAACAGCTTCAATGCCTCCAGTTCATGATTGCAGGCAGTCACAGTATACCCCTGGTCTTGCAAAACTTCTTTGTGCAAATTGGCAAGTATTTCTTCATCATCAACAACTAAAATACTCCCTTTTCCCCTTGGCAGAACAATTTCATTGACATGTTCTTCTTTCACGTCACCTCGTGCAACAGGAAAGTAAATATAAAAAATCGTTCCCCCAGGTTGTTGGAGATTCCTCACTGCACTCTCCACAGTAATGATCCCATGATGTTTTTCAACAATGCTGTGAACAACCGATAAACCAAGTCCCGTTCCTTCGCCAACTGCCTTTGTTGTGAAAAAAGGATCAAAGATCTTTTCTTGAGCGTCGACTGGGATGCCACACCCTGTGTCGCTGACCGTCAATTTCAAATAAGATTCTGCTTTCAAAACCGATACAAATTTCGGATCGTTTCCTTCCTGTAAACAGATCTTTAAAACACCACCATGTTTTTCCATAGCATGAAAGGCATTGGTACAAAGATTGACAAGAACTTGATGCAATTGTGATGAGTCAGCCAGGATGGGGGAACAATTGATATCGATCTCTTGTTGGATATCGATGTTGACGGGAATGGTTGCTCTCATCATTTTGATGGTTTCTTTGAGCAAAGGAGCGATGTGTTGAAGACTGAGTATTTGGTCATCCATGCGACTAAAGGTCAGGATTTGTTTTGTTAAACCAGCTCCCCTTTTTCCGGCTTCATGGATATTGTTAATATAGTGTTTTTCTGCATGGTTTTCTGGAAGTTTTCGAAGCAACAGACTACTATATCCCAGGATAATTGATAAAATATTGTTGAATTCATGAGCAATACCACCTGCCAATGTTCCTATCGCATCCATTTTTTGGGAATGGCGAAGTTGGGTTTCCAGTTGGTTTTGCTCTGTAATATCACGCAAGTTGACAACAAATCCTTTAATTTCTTTTTTTAATCCCAAATAAGGGTAATAGCTGATTTCCACATATTTTTTCTCATCAGCAGGAAAAATAATCCATGCATGATAACTAACCTTTTCTCCAGTCAAGCAACGCAAAACATTTGGCTTGATGACGGCTTCAAAAAACTCTTCTCCAAATATATCTGCTGGGGTTTTCCCGATCAACTCCTGGGAACTTAATTGCACCGCATTTCGATACGCTTCATTAGCAGCAAGATAAACGAATTGCTTATCCAACAAGGCAATCATATCTGTAGAACTGGACACAATATGTTCATATTGAATGACTTCTTCCTCCACTAATTTACGATCCGTGATGTCCTGAATGATTCCAATCATTCGAATAGGCTGGTTTTGTTGGTCTCTTTGGATTTCAACTTGAGATCGAACAAACCGTATTTCATCAGTTTTTCGAACAATGCGGAACTCCATTTCGCGGCTATATTGAGGAATGTCTAAAGACTTTTTTATTTCATTTTTCACAAATTCAAGGTCTTCAGGGAAAATGGAAGTCAAAAAGGTTTCATGGGTGGGATTTGTTTCTTCTGGATCGAACCCCAGGATATGATAAAACTCTTCAGACCATATTTCTTTATTGGTCAAAAGGTCACAGTCCCAGCTTCCGAGTGAAGCAATTTTAGCAGACTGGGTTAGCTGAGATTCTAACTGTTTGCGCGTGGTGATGTCGTCTCTCAATCTCGCCTGCATGTCATTGATCGCATCGACCAGCTGATCCAGTTCATCTCGTTGTGATAAAGACGTGCGACGATTGAGCACTAAATATTGGTCGTTTTCATCAATATTGATGTCTTCCGTATAGTTGGCCATTTTGCTCAAATGCCGAGAAACCATCAATTGAATGATAACTAGAATAAAAATTGATGCAAAAAAAGTTTTAAAAATGTTTGAAAATAGAATGAAGACAGCTTTTTCTAACAATTGCTGGTAGACTTCATCGAAGCTGGCTATAATCGTTAATGTGCCAACGGAAACGGTTCTTTCTAACGGATCTTGAACCTCCATAGAAATGATGCGGACCAGATCTTTACTGGCATTAGAGTTTCCGACGGAGAGTTTGTATTTTTTGGAGGAATCCGTTATTTCCAGGTATTCAACACCTATTGTTTTTAAAGCACCTTGTAATAAGATCGTGGATTGCTCCTCATCAAAACGATAAACGCTTTGTGTGATAGCTTCTAGATAGCTGTCCTTGATGAATTGGATGTTCGAATGGATTGCATTGATATCTTTTTGAAAATCAAAATAGAGTTGAAAGCCTGTTGCGAGTAGAGTCCACAATGAACTGCACAGGACAACATAGAGCAAGAGACGGTATGAAAGCCGATACCTGTTTTTATACTGGATAATTTTTGAAAACATCCCCCTATCTCAACTATAATTCTTCGTCCCTTCTAACTAAGGAATGCTCCAAAAATAACTTTCCCATTTGCTTGCCTTTTGTTCCGATTCTCTGCGTTGATGTATCGCCTACATAGTTCGACTATGCAGACGATCCATTGCCTTGAGAATCGAAAAAAATCCTGCACCAATTTGGGTAAGTTATTTCTGTCACCTTCCTAAGGCTGATCGCTGTTGACTCTATAATGCTGATAATAACCATTCAAAAATTTGTTTGTAGGTACCGTCTTCGTGCATGGAACGGATAGCCTGGTTAAAATCTGCTAGAAATTGAGTCATCTCAGATTTCTTATTGAAAGCGATGTACAGGTTGTTGACAGCCAAAGGCCAGGCCACAGGAACGATCCCTTCCATTTCAAGGTTTTCATCCATGATAATGGCACGTCCAGTGGTTAGGGTTGTCGCGAAAGCATCGACTCGACCATGAAAGACTAATAATATGCCCTGTCGAGGCTCATCGGTCTCGAAAACTTTGAACACCCCCTTCTGACGTAAATCGTCAAACTGATCACCATAACTAAAACCACGACCCACTCCTATGGTTCGCCCCACCAGCTTATTCCAGCCAGTGAGTATTTTGGCCTTATCCTTGAGGGCAAAGAGGACAGTTTCGTTGCGGAAATAAGGTTCAGAAAAATCATAGACCAGTTGGCGCTTCGAGTTTTTGTATATCCCCAGTACACCAATTTCGCCCCGGTCAATCATGTAAATCAAACGTTTCCATGGATAAGCTTCCAGGATCACATTTGCGCCCATACGGTGAAATGCTTCACGGGCAATGGCTGGATACAGTCCTTCGATCTGCCCAGAGGATTCATAGGCATAAGGCCAATTGCTCACATCCAAGGCAATGCGAACGGGTTTCTCTTCTGCAGACACCCTGTTGGTCAAGAGAGACAGGACAATCACAATGAATGCAGACAAAGCGAAGCGAAACATGGATATGTTAAGATTACGAATTCATATTACTTAATTGTGAATACTTGTACTAAGACAACACAGGCAATTGCGCATCGGGGTTCTCTTTTTGGAATTTTTCCAGGATTTTTTTGTATTTGTGGATGCGTTTCTTTTTCTCTTCAATTTGAGTCATCATCAAATCAGGCTGTAGTGCCGTTCCTTCCTTCAGTTCGAGAGCAGCCTGGTGAATAGAACGCTCCATGCTAAGAATCTGTCGTTGGTATTCCAGAATGTTTGCGGGAATGTTGGTTTGCTTGTTCAAATTCCGCAGACGTTCTGCAATACCTTCCAGCGTTTTTCTGTATTTGGCATAGGCTTGTCGGGCTTTTTCCTGATATTCCGCCATAGCTTCTACGTTATCAGGATGCTTGCCCAGTCTTTTGTAGAGTGACGGTCCCCCGGCTGGATTTCC
Source organism: SAR324 cluster bacterium (assembly GCA_028282505.1). Classification (GTDB taxonomy): domain Bacteria; phylum SAR324; class SAR324; order SAR324; family NAC60-12. Next base: position 13,312 of record JANQHV010000082.1, read on the forward strand.
ATCCAGCTTCTGCTTGAGTTTTTCTATAGCTTCAGCCTCTTTGGACTTCAATTTACTGGGATCTTTCAGGGTGATCCAGATGGCCATCAACTGTTCCAGAGCAAAGCCAATGGGCACCTGCTTGTCCATGATACATTCACACTGATTGCGCATTTCGGTCACACGTTCGGCAGGAACACCCAACTCGTTGGTTTGATCCTCAGAGCGTTTCGTTTCCGCATCGAGGGCGAACACTTTACGAATAGCGATCAAAAAGGAATTTTGGAACTCAATCAAAATGGTTAAATAATCATCAAGACCAAGAATATCCTGTACATTCTCTGTGTTGATAGTATCTGCATGAGGTATGCCACTTTTAGGCAATTCAAAGGGACGTAACACGCATTCTCGTAAAGTTGTATTGTCATTATTGTGATAAATATTTTTTTCACAGGCCTCTGGAGTGCCATTGAGCAAATTCAGGGCGCCCAACAGGCAGATCTGCCCGGATTCTTCAGGCATGTAAAATAATCTTCCATAGGTTTCCAGATCAGCGCTACTTAACTTAACGGAAAGATCTTTGATGGCCTGAGCATGCAGTTGCCAAAATTTCAAATGGTTCAATTTGGCTTCCAGTCCCACAAGCATACGCTCCATGAAGATATCCACCTTCTCAGGCTCCATGTCATAAAATTCAGCATTCAGCAACTCAGGAACCAGAGCTTGGGTTTCTGTGTTCTCTCCTTGCTCTTTGAGACTGACCACCAAATCTTTGTATAATTTTGCCTTCGAGCCATCCTCTTCAATCAGGTTTTCATAATAGGCCACTTGTTGCCGGAACCCTTTGGCCATTTCTTCGCAGCGATCGGTGTAGTTGTATTTTTCAATGGCCCCAAAAAAAGCCATGATGCTGCGCAGCGTTACCTCCGAAGTTTGCTGAGGATCGAGGTATCGTTCTTTTTGCTCTTCTGAAATATATCCTTTTTCTTGAGCCAGAATCAACGCTCTCAACTGTTCCATGTAGGAAATAGCGTCTTTGGTCTCCATACCACAAACCGTCTCGATGGCACTGGGAGTGCTCACCAGTTTGTTTTCAATCGCACTTTCGAGCATTAAGTATTTTTTGACAATATCGGTATAAGTCAGCGTCCATTTTTTGACGGCTTCTGTAAAAAGGAGTTCCCGAGTTTGTTCACCAGGTTGGGCAATGAGGATCAATTCTTCGGGACTGGGCTGTGCTTCGATTTTCTTAAAAATGGCTTTCAGACGGTTCACGATCCGCTTTGATTCAATCAGGTACAAATCCAGAGCATAACTCAGATCTGTTTGCATGGTGGTGAAGATGCCACGGAGATCTTGGGCCTGAGAGACGGTGAGCATGTATCGGCTTAAGTATTTGCCACTATTTGCTTCAAAAAAAAGTGCACTGAGATAATCCTTGGGATTGGACTCCTGTTTTTCCGCATAAAACTGCAACAATTCATCATAACTCAAGGAATTACTGAGGGAAATACTATCAGGGCCTGTTTTATGGGCATCGGGTACTTCGTCATCTCCTCCTTGCTCTTTACTGGTCAGCATTTGTTTTGCTTTTTGACGATAAGTTTCATCGTCTTCTGGAGATTCTGAAGTTTCTTCTGTTGATGAAGCCTCCAGTTCCTCATCCTCTTCTGAGGCATTTTTGGCAGCAGCATCCTGTTCATCAGGATGGAAGTATTGCAGCAATTCCTCTTTGGTTTTTTCAATCAATTGCTCCATATTGGGAGAATGGTAAGGAATTCCCAGGGCATCACGTGTGGCATTATTGAAAATGGATAACTGTTCTCGCAGTTTTGCATTGAGAGATATAACTTTTCCTTTGGAGGCATCGTCGCGGACACTGAACATCCTGGGAGGGGTGCCAGGCCCCCATTCCGTCATATTTTTGATAGCACGATCCAGGGTAATCTTGGGATGATACTCGCCAGAGAAGCCAGAGTTTTTCACCTTTCTCATCCCCTGCAGCGATTGCCAGATTTCCTGTGCTGCCATCATGCGTCCCTTGACTTCCAGCGGATTCGTTCCGGTTAAGGCGTGATAACAATCCCCACTGGTAATCCAGTCACGGCGCAACTGATGCAACACTTCCAGTTCAAGCATGAAACGTTGACGCAACATGGAAATGTGCTTTTGAATTTGCTGAACCAGCATATATGGTGTGATCTTGCCTTTCGCAGACTTCTCTCCCCCTGATGGATGGATTGGCTTCTGAAATGCGGCAATCATCTTCATCACATTTTCTGGGCTTTCATCCTGAACATCCAAATCACTGGTTGCGTCCAATAATTGCTTGGTATAGACTCGAATGGGCTCTCCCATGTATTCCAACACACTATGTCCAACAAAATCCCCCAGCTTGGCCATCAATTTTGGGTCCGAATGCCCGGGCTCATAGAGTTTGCTGGGCAGAAAATCCAATTCATTCTTTTCATTGGCCAATAATTTGAGCTTACCGAGCATGGCTGGTCTCAGAGTAAATCCAGCCCTTGGATTGCCTGTCAGAGATTTCTTCTTGTTCAACAAGAAACTCAGTTTGTGGATACTTTCATAGGCTTCGATCAAATGCAGCGAGATGGGTTGGAATTTTTTTGCAGCTTTTTTTTTGGCCGCTGGCTTTGGAGCAGAGTCTGACATAAGAAAAATGTAAGAGGAGAATACTGGCCTATGTGTCAATTATGGTGTAAAATAGAATTATTACAGTTGGTTGGAGGAAAATTCAATATGTTTGCACAGAAAGGACAATTATTTTATGTCCCTTTTGACAAAAAAAACCTCATTTTGGCACGAATTTGCTATGCATGGCTGTGATGAGGAGAAAACATATTTCTATTTTTTTTTATTTGTATTAAATTTTTGAGTAAAAAGTAATTCACGATCCATGGCTATCGACTTAAAGCGGGACAATTGATAAAAGTAAAAAGCCCGACTCAATACTGCAAAGTTCGAAAAAGGATCATACTGAATGGTATGAGGAAGCACTATGGCAGAAGACATCTTAAGGCCACCTGACGAAACTCCAATTGAGAAGCAGGAGCGATCCAAAGAGCAAGATGCCGCCAAAAGCAGGCAAAAAAAAGCCAAAAAAGTCTTCATCAACGAAGATCTTTTTGGAAGCAGCAAAACTCTGGAAGATTCCCCTGCAGAGGACGGGATTTCTCATCTAAAAATCAAACCACAGGAAATTGGAAATATTCCTGGTTTGATTGATCATTGGAAAGCAGAACTAGAGAAGCGAGTTAAAGAAATAAAGGAATGGCAAAATAATTCTTTTTTCCAAAAAGCCTCCGGTATTATCAAAGGAGAACGTATTGCCCCAACCATCTCTGGAGAAGAACTGTCACGCTTTCATCCGACCAAAGCCGCATTAGAGAAGGTAAAAATCTTGAAACGGGATCCCTCTGACATGATGGCACGTCTGGAATTGGTTTCTATTGTGGCAAAAAGTGGACGGGATTTTCCAGTAGAAATGTATCGAACGTTCTTGATTCAGTCGACCGTTGCTTGCTCTCTGGGAGAATTCACCAATGTCGGCTTACAAATGGCCATTTGGGCGCAGGACATGTACTTCACCAAGCTGTTCTACAAATGCAAAGGCGAGGTCATGGCCCTGGAAGACAAAATTAAAGT
>JANQHV010000110.1 GCA_028282505.1 SAR324 cluster bacterium
CTTCACAAAGTTTTTCAAAAAGCTATATTTACGGAATCACTGCTGGTGAATGGATTTACCAAGCAAAGGTATTTACTGACTCCGGGAGGAAAGATATTACCCGGTTGGACCCGAAAACCAGTGAATCAGTGGCCAGTTTCAGCACGTTTTCCACAGATGATACCTATCGAGGATTCGCCATTGTGGGAGACCGGATTTATTATCGATCAGAAATCAATGAAGATCTTTTTGGAAACCGCACGAGTGGTGGAGAACTGATGGTGCTGAAAATTGGCGAAACTTCCCCCACCGAATTACTGGCTTACGGTGATGATGACAATCAGGGCACGTTATACGGTATTGGAGAAAACCTGGTTGCGATTGTTACCAGTTTTAGTGGGGGCATCTACACCTATACCATGCGAAAGCTCAACACGGAAACGGGAAAAATCGAACAATCGCTCATCTCTGTTGATTCAGAGACCATTCTCTCATTTTATGAGGGCAGTACCTCAATTTTCTGGAGTGAGGAAACCTCGGGATCTTCGGTTGCTATCATGAAATACTCCCTTTCGGGTTCTGCCGAAACGCTCTTCACGATTCCCATTGCTTCTCCCAGTTTTATAGAAATCGACGAATCCCAGGGCAAAGTACTTGTGGTCTTCCGGGCCGGGTCTCCTTACGTTCCTTACTACTATTTATACGACATGGGATCTCAAGCACTGGAACAACTGGATATCGATTCTGTCCTTTATTCCACGTCGATATATGGGAATGGGCAGTTCTATATTATTGAATGAAATGAGTTTTTCAGAAAAGATTCATCCAATCACCACACCCTGTTTTGCTTCATCCGGGACTCTGAGGGTGTTTTCTGGATTGGGGAAATGACGAATCAAATACAAGAAGACAGCCGTCATGCCAAGCAGGAGAAAGAATAACAGGAACGAAGCGGTTTGGTACAACAGTCCAGCAATGGCGGCTCCCAGGAAGTTGCCCATGAAACTGGAAAAACTGTAGACACCACTGGCCGTTCCCTTGGTATGGGCAGACGTCATGCGTGTCAAGAGAGAGGGGAAAATGGGTTCAAAGATATTGAAACCCATAAAAAACAAAAACAAGGCTGCGATGTAAAGTGGCAACAGTTCCATGGAGTATCCGAGCCAGGAGCAGAGAAACGAAACAAATAAAAGTCCCGCCCCCACCAACATGACTTCCCGGAAACGTTTTTTAGCTTCTGCAAATATTGCAGCCAGAACCATCGCAATGCCTCCCAAAAGCAACATGGGCAAATAGACTTGCCATAAATCGGATTTATCGAACCCGTATTGACTCAACACCAAAGGTGTCATGAAAAAGGTGGTAGAGAGCCCCATGCTGCAAATCAAGGCCCCAAAATCAATGGTCAGCAGAGGAGGAACGCTCAGTACAGCTCGGAACATCGACCAGGAGGAACCTGAGTAAACGGTTTGTTCTGGGGTGGGAACGGCAGCAAATAAAATGATCAGACTGATAGTGGCCATGATGGTGATTGAGCCAAATATGCCAGCCAGCCCCAACCAACCTCCTAAAAAAGGAGCAGCAAAAAAGGCCAATCCAAAGGCTAAACCAATGCTGGCCCCCAAACCGGCATTGGCCCTTGTTCGTACTTCCGGACGGGTCAAATCGGCAATCAAGGCAAAGATTGGGCTGCTGATCGCGCCTGCCCCTTGTAAAAAGCGAGCAACCAGCATCCAGTAAATATCGTCGGCAACGGCACCGATGGCACTACCCGCAATGAAAAGAACCAGTCCAAAAGCAATCACCGGTTTTCTGCCAATTCGATCACTCCACAAACCAAAAGGGATCTGTAAAATGGCCTGGGTCAATCCATAACCACCAAAAGCCAACCCAATCAACAATGGAGTGGCGCCTTCCAAATCCAGGGCCAATAAACTGAAAACAGGCAGGACTAAAAACAGGCCAAACATTCGAAAAAAGAAAATACTGCTCAAACTGTAAATACTTCTCTTTTCTAAAGCGGTGAAGACCGTTTTTTTCTCTTTTTTCGACATAATACTAATTGATCAACGATGGTATGCTTTATGACTCTCGGAATGTTTGGCAGCGTGTGAAACCAAAGATAAAATAAGGGCGGAAAACCACAGAGTAGCCAGTGATGAGGACAGGATTCTATTTCTTCATTCTATCCAAAAAAAGACATGAGTTTATCGCATCGTGCCAGTTTTTACAATTTTATTTCTTGGCTTTCCAGCGAGAAAAGACAAAAAGATAGATACCGAGATTGATCGCCACAGCGATGGTACCCAGTACATACTGAATTTGGTGAGTCAGTCCCGGAGGATAGATAATTGGAATCAGATAGTGTTCAACAAATCCGCCTTCGTAGCCAGACGTCTTGCTGAGAACACGGAAATGATTTTCTAAAGGTGTCAGGGGGCAAATCCATCCCTGGAACTCAACAACGGCAATCCAACAACCTGCTGGCAAGTGGATCAGCAAATACCACTTCTTCCACAATCCCAACAAACCTCCCAAGAGTGCAAAGATGATAAAGATGAAATGGAAAACCACAATGAAATCAGCAAGGAAACGGTAGAGCATCTTGTACAACCGGATCTTTCCAGAGAAGGATATTGACAGAATGGCAAGAACGGGCCATTCTAGCATCAAAATATCGAATGAGATAGATCAATCGTTCGTGGAAATCTATTTGAATGCCGATAAAATCAGGATTAGAAAGATTTATATTTTTAAAAGGAAAAACATGCTAAATTTTATCATTGATACGGTCTATCAGGCAGGCAATCTACTCAAACAATACTACAACAGCGAATTGACCATTCAGACAAAATCCACGGACCGCGATCTGGTAACACAGGCAGACCTGGACTCAGAAAAAATTCTTGTCTCGGCCATTGAAAAACAATTTCCCACCCATGCCATCCTGGCAGAGGAAGGAGGGCAAATGGGGAATGCGGATTATCTATGGCTGATTGATCCTTTGGACGGGACCACGAATTTTGCTCACGGGCATCCCATGTTTTGTATTTCGGTGGGCTTGGTTTATCGTGGAGAAACATGTCTGGCAGTGATTTTAGATCCGCTTCGGAATGAACTGTTTGTTGCCGAAAAAGACAAAGGGGCGAGATTGAATGAAAAACCGATCATGGTTTCTCAAACAAAATCCTTGAATACTGCTGTGGTCGCAACCGGGTTTCCTTACGATCGGGCCACCAATCCTCACAACAATTTAAAAGAATTCGGTACCATCATGCCTCTGGTGCAGGGCATTCGCCGTGGAGGTTCGGCAGCCCTGGATCTGGCCTATGTGGCCTCTGGCCGGTTGGATGGTTACTGGGAATTTCATTTAAAACCCTGGGACGTGGCTGCGGGTGTCCTGATAGTTCGAGAAGCAGGAGGTTGTGTTACCTATCCAGATGGTTCTCCCTGGCAATGGAATCGTGATTCACTGGTTGCGGGAAATGTTGACATTCATCAACAAATTGTAACACACATCATCGATAATTGATCACAAGTTTGCCCTATGGTAGCGTCGGCTTACGTGCCGACAGAGGTTAACTAACCTCAAATAGTAGCAGTTTGTGAGGAATGAGAGTGATTTCAGAAAGTGAGTGAGAGTGCCCCGATCAAGGCACTCTCAAGGGAGATGGTTTCTGTGAACTTAGTGAGTGAGTTCAAAAATTTGATCACGAAGTTGTGACCAAGTATCCATGAGCGGTTGCTCTGGCAAACTATCCCATTCCATGACCTGGAGGACATAATCCCGTACTCTTCCGCGAGACAGCCCTCGCTTCTGCCAGCCTTGATAAATTTCATCTTCACTGGGTTGCAATGGTTTTCCATCCAGGTTTTTGCGATACAGGAATTTGATCGCACTGTCGGGATGATTGTGGATGAACTCCACTGTTGATTCTTCGGTGACACGCCCGGTGCCAAAGATCACGTCGGTATCACCAGCATCATCGGCTTTTTCAGAACCATGCATGTCGTCAAAATCATCAAAATCATCTTCCATTTCTTCCACTACGGTTTCTTTAACCGGTTGAGCCATTGGCTGGGGCGCTGCCATAGGTTGTGGTGCGGCCATTGGCTGGGGCGCTGCCATAGGTTGTGGTGCGGCCATCGGTCGAGGAGCTGCCATCGTGGCACGTTGCTGTAGCACTTCTTTGCTCGGAATGGCCACTACGGTCAATAACAGCACGCCTGCCAGTGAAAAGGTGGCACAATAAATAAACCCCTGAAAATAGAGATCGTACTGATTTTTGTTCAAAAAATAGGTTGTTGTGCCATGACCGGTAGAAACCAGGAAACTGGTTGATTCCATTCCTTCATAAAACATGTAGGTGCCAAAAAAGGTGGCTCCAACAAACCCCAAGATGCCAAAAATATAAATGTTTAAATAAGTGACTGGGAGCATCATACCTCCTGTACTTTTAGATCAATTAACATCACATAGAACATCTAGTCATGAAAAAACTCCCAACTTCCCTCCCAACTTCCTCTTTACACAAGGGAGGAGGTAGCTTTTCATCGTTCCGTTGCTCTGTAACAGAATGTTCGCCAGAACTCTCTGCGTCCTATTTTTATAATCGAGAGACACCGACGGAGCAGTGAAAATCTGTATTTCTTCTGCTCCGCAGTCGGACAAAAACGGCACAACAATGATGTTCTATTTTTTTAAATTGCCATGATTCATCGGAAAATACACCTCTCGCAAAGAGGTGAATCCCTGGTCTACTTATCGGCGAACCGTTTAAAAACTTGAATGATTTTTTCCCATCATTCCTCTTTAGCAAGAAATCTTTTTGATCTTGAACGTTTTTATGGAAAACGATATTTTTTACAGTTTATGTTTTCCCTTTCAACGGTTCCGGTATGATTTTTTTCAACTCAGAGAAACGAAAAGCTCAACAAGCTCTGTTATCTGAGCAAAGTCCGATTGTTTTAATGGGAAGAGGACATTCTGGGACAAGGGTACTTTCCTGGTTATGCACAACCCTGGGAATCAATTTGGGCACCAGCCATGACTTGGCAACCGGGGATGCCGATGATCAAAAATTCACACAACAAATTAAAAAGATCACCCTGAATAATATAGCCTGTACCGAGGAAAATGATGTGAACTCAGGAGACCTTTATCGTTTCCAAAAGGCCGTATCCGGTTATTACACGCGATTGAACGGTCCTGAAACATGTTGGGGATGGAAATTTCCGGAAACGTATCTGATTGGCCCCTACATCGCAAAAACCTTTCCCCAGGCCAGATACATCCATTTGGTTCGTGATGGGCGGGATATTGCCTTCAAACGACATTTGACGGATGATCCGAAGCGAAAATTGGGAAAAAAAATTTTGACATCTCAAAATGTTTTAAAACAGCCCCATCATCTGCAAGCAGCAGTTTCATGGGCATTTCAGGTAGATAATTTTGATCGTTTCCGACAATCGGTGGCCGGTGAACAGATACTCGACGTCACCTTTGAAAATTTGTGCCTCAAGCCCTATGAAATTGCAGAAAATTTATGTAATTTTTTAAACCTGAAGTTTACTAAGGATTGCGAGAACTATATCAAAGAACAGATCAATCCTCAAAAAGTGGGGCAATACAAAGAAAATGACCCAGAACTAGTGCGAGAAGTGGAAGAACAAATCCAAAATACGCTGATGCGATATGCTTATCTTTAAAAAGAAGAAATGGATTCTCCTGTTGAGTTGACCATTTATTTTGATTACCTGTCTCCCTGGTGTTTCAATACGCTGATCCGACTGCGGCAAATCAAAGAAAAGTGGGAAGATGCTGTTCAAATGGTGTGGCAGAGTTACATGGTCCTCCCAGAAAAAAAACAGCAATCTGTGGAAGCATTCCATGCTTACAGCCACAATTGGTTGCATCTGGGCAATGAACCTCACTCTGGAGAATTTCAGATATGGCCTTTGGATCGTGAACCACCGGACCACAGTTTACCAGCGTTGGTTGCGGCCAAAGTAGCACAATCTTTTGGCGATTTGGTATTTTCGCATTATCAGGAAGCCTTGATGGTCAGCTATTATCGAGATCATCAAAATATTGCTGATGTGGAGATCCTATTGCAGTTGGCGGAGAGTTGCCAGATGGATAGAAGTCTTTTTGAAAAACGATATCAGGAACCCAAATGGGTAGAACAAATTTGGCAAGAACACCACCAAGCATTGGCACTTGGTATTCAAAATATTCCAATGGTTGTGGTTAACCAGGAAAGGGGATTGGCCGGGGCCTTGAGTGTGGCAGAGTATGAAACCATCATCCAAATGTATTGTTAAACAGGAAGTTTGTGGCATCATCTAAACATTCTCCAAAGCGTAAAAAAAAGAAAAAACGGGCAAGCAACTCCAATTGGATTTACCTCATTGCTCCTTTGCTCGTGCTGGTGGGTGGTGTTTTCATGCTTGGTTATATCACGCTTACTTCGGATACGATTCGTGATAAGGAAGACAAAGCAGCCAATTTATGGGCGATTGAATACTGGCAAACTCCGATCCCTTCACAAGGAGAACCGCCCTCACAAATCCATCCATTGGCACAACCGCTTGAGGCAAAAAATTGTAAAGACTGTCATCTTGACAAATTTGAGGAATGGTCCAGTTCTTTGCATAGTCAAGCAATGGGACCTGGCGTGTATGGACAATACTTCCATTTCGATGGGGCGAACAAAGCAGAATGCAATGTTTGCCATGCCCCAATGACAGAGCAATGGGAACAAGTTCGTAATGCCGATGGAAATTGGGAACCCAATCCGGAATTCAATAAATCCCTGTTTGAAGAAGGAATCACCTGCGCAGCCTGTCACCTCCGCCAACACCAGAGAACGGGTCCACCCTTGCGTCCTGGGCAGGAATCACTGTCCGATGCATTACATGGAGCACCGGTTCGGACTCCTTTCTTTGAAGCATCCGAATTCTGTAAAGGCTGTCATCAACACCAAGCAGATACTTTAAAAATTGGGGGAAATACGATTGAAAATACATACATCGAATGGTTGGAAAGTCCTGCTTATCAGCAGGGACAGACCTGTCAAAGCTGTCACATGCCAGATCGGAAGCATTTATGGAAAGGCATTCACGATAAAGAAATGACAGCCTCTGGAGTAACCATTGATCATACGGTCAGTTCCAATACACCAAAGGTCGGAGCGGACTTTCGGGCAACCCTGACGATCACCAACACCGGAACAGGCCACATGTTTCCCACTTATACAACACCAGCAGTTTTTCTCAAAGCTGCTTTTTTGGATGAGAAAGGGCAGGCAATTTCCAAGTTTTATGAAGAAAAAATCATTCAACGCCGTCTCAACATGAACACGAATCCCTGGACTGAATTTTTTGATACACGCCTGGCTCCTAATGAATCGCTGACGTTAGAATTCGACAAAACCGTGCCCCCCGAGGCCAAGAGTTTTCAACTGTGGGTTTGGGTAGAACCGGATGAATTCTATGAAGGGTTTTTCCGCACGACGCTCAGAAATTCTCCAAATCACAAAGGGCGTGCTCTCTTAGAAGAGGCTTTGCAAACTACATTGGATCGACAATATTCATTATTTTCAAAAAAACTCGCTGTTGCATCAGCAAATTAACCTCAGCCGGGAAAGGATATTATGGAATTTGAGCCAGTCATTGGTTTAGAAATACACGCACAAATGGCCACCCAGTCCAAAATTTTCTGTAACTGTTCCACTGAGTTTGGCAAGCCTCCCAACGCCAACACTTGCCCGGTATGTTTGGGATTACCAGGGGTGTTGCCCGTGTTAAATAAACAAGTTTTGGAGTATGCGGTCCGTCTGGGATTAGCCACCAACTGTACAATCCGTCTGGACTCCCAATTTGCCCGAAAAAACTATTTCTATCCAGATTTGCCCAAAGCCTATCAAATTTCGCAGTTTGATCGACCAATTTGTGAGAATGGGTGGCTTAACATTGATGTGGATGGACAGACAAAAAAAATTGGCATTACCCGGATTCATATGGAAGAAGACGCGGGAAAACTCATGCATGGAGAAGGAGAAGGTGATTGGAGCTATGTCGATCTGAACCGTGCCGGAGTTCCTCTCTTAGAAATCGTCAGTGAGCCTGACCTGCGTACTCCTGAAGAAGCAAAAGCCTACATGGAAAAGATCCATTCTCTGGTGTGTTATTTGGGAATTTCTGATGGAGACATGGAAAAAGGTAACCTGCGCTGTGACGCTAATGTTTCCCTGAGACTGACCGGGCAGGAAGAATTTGGTACACGGACAGAAACCAAAAACCTCAATTCTTTTCGTTTTATCCAACAAGCCATTGCCTACGAAATTGTACGACAAAGAGAGGAGTTGCTGGATGGAAATGAAATTGTGCAAGAAACCCGACTGTGGGATTCTGATAAAAAAATCACTTACAGCATGCGCAGCAAAGAAGAAGCCCACGATTACCGCTATTTTCCTGATCCTGATCTTCCAGTTCCTCACATCGCTCAGGACTGGGTGGATTCGATTGCAGCCAGTCTGCCAGAACTGCCTGATGCAAAACGGGAACGCTTTATCCATGAATATGGTTTACGACCAGAAGATGCCAATGTTCTGGTAGCTGAACAATCGGTGGCGGACTATTATGAGGAAGTGGTGGCCCATCATGCCAATCCCAAAACAGCCTGCAACTGGGTAATTATGGAAATGGGACGTGTGATGAATGAAACTCGGAAAAGTATCCAGGAACTGGGAATTTCTGCAAACCATTTGGCCGAGTTGATCGGGTTGATTGAAGACAATTCGATCAGCGGAAAAATGGCCAAGACGGTTTTTGAAGAAATGCTACAGAATCCTCAAGCGCCACATGCCATTGTCGAATCCAAAGGGTTGAAGCAGATCTCAGATGAAGATGCCTTGGGAAGACAAATTGATGAAATTTTGAACAATAATCCGGCACAAGTGGAGCAGTACCGTGCAGGTAAAACCAAAGTGCTGGGCTTTTTTGTAGGACAAATCATGAAAGCAACCAAGGGACAGGCAAATCCCCAAGTTGTGAATCAATTGTTAAAACAAAAATTAGACTCGTAATTCGATTCGTTCGTGTTCTTAATGAAGCATGGGGACTTGATCATATTTTCGGTCATTTTGTCCCTTGATAATATTTTTTGACAACCCTTTGG
>JANQHV010000121.1 GCA_028282505.1 SAR324 cluster bacterium
AGAAAATTTAAGGCGAATAGCTGGCCTATTTAACGAAAATTTTCTCAAAATAGACGCCAATGAGACGGTTTTGCAGCAGAATCAGGTTTTTCAAACAGGTTCTTAGGCCATGAGGGAGTATTTTTTAACAAATGCACAGGTTGGTGTGCTGGTTCTTTTTGGTAAAGCGTGTCACAAAATACGGAATACACAGGTGGATCTTTGAAAAAATAAAGGTGGGAGTCGCAATTACAATCCGATGAACCAAATTTATGGAGGGGAACGGATGATTCTGGCATATCATGCAGTATTGTAGACCATTGATGTTCTCTGTGGCAAGGATCATGGGAATACCAGATGTCAGCCAGAGACAGATAAGCTCGTAAATAGTCAATATGCCAGTGCGGACGAGTCGCTATTTTCTGATGATGAGATATCCTGGCACGCACTCCTCCTGGACCAAAAGCACTGCCAACATAGACATAGCATCCAATATCGAGAGTGAATGTTCCTAATTTTCCGATCACTATCTCTTTTTTAATAGTTGACGGCAGAATGAGGACATAAGTTCCTGGTTTACTTTTGGTCATATACCTCCAGCTTCAAATATCCCTTCCTGTGAAGGAAATGATAAAATTTGGACATGCCCGATAAAAATATTATTCTCAAAAAATTGCTGTTACTCAAATACCGAAACAAATATGTATGCTAAAAAATTAAAGAAACAGTACAGTCCTGAAGAATATTTCCATTTAGAAGAACGCTCCCATATCAGACATGAATTTTATCATGGGGTTGTCTTTGCGATGGCAGGAGCCAGTAAAAATCATTCTATTATTATGACCAACTTGATTACTGCATTGGGAACTCACCTAAAATATTCTCCTTGTATCCTGCATGGCCCTGATATGAAAATCAAAATAGTAGATGAACATGCCGAAAATTATGTTTATCCTGATGTGTCGGTTACTTGTACCACTGAAGTCAGTGATCACTACATCGAACATCCTAGACTGATTGTAGAGATTCTTTCCAAATCAACTGCCAAATACGACCAAATTGACAAATTTCGAATATACCAAAATTTGAAATCCCTTGAAGATTACATCTTAGTCGATCAATATTCCAAACGCATTGATGTCTATCAGAAATCAAAAGAAAGTCATTTACGTTGGAGCATACAAACCTATATTGGTGGTGATGTGCTTTTTCCTTCAATTGACTTCCAGTGCCCTATCGAAGAATTCTATACTAAAGTGCTTTGAAAGTACTCAATTAGTTTTTGATTTGTCCATTCAAGATGTTCTTTCATTTTTTCTCTTGCTGCATCAGCATGCCTGCCTTCAATGGCCTGAAATATTGATGTGTGCTGTTGGGCGATAGTGGATATACTTTCTTTGCTATCAACAAAGCCTTCGATGATCGGCTGGATGAATTCTTTTGAAAAATCAAAAATGCTCATAATGACATGAATCCGGAAAAAATTGTGAGATGCCCTTGCAATAGAACAGTGGAATGCTAAGTCATATTCCCAGGAGTAAAGCAAATCCCCTTTTTGAGATTCAAAATTCTTAAGACATTTTTGAATTTCCTCAAGATCTGTCTTGTCCCTTTCCAACGCGGCAGCATAAGCAGAGGCTTGCTCAATATCACTGCGGAGTTCGTATAATTGTACAATCCGGTTTTTTTCTTCCTGCATGATCCTTTTCAAAGGGTCCAACTGGAGTGTCGAATCGATTGATTTAACGAAGATTCCCTTTCGTTTTTTAATTTCAATATATCCCATTGTCTCCAGTTTATTGAGTGCTTCCCTGAGAGAGGACCGTCCTACTCCAAATATATCAATAAGTTGTCTTTCGCTGGGTAACTTGTTGCCAGGCATCAGTTGTCCGTCTTTTATTAACTTTTCAAGTTGGTCAACAATCTTATCGGTAATCTTGTCTACGTGTATCTCTTTAAAAAGATTTTCCAACAACACCTCCTCTTTTTATTCTGGTCAGACCAATGTATTTAAAATTCTGAACTTATGATGATATTTCACATGAATATTAAGATATATCATACAGAACCAAGTTTAAAAAGTGACAATTTATGCTCATACCGTTTTGAACCAGAAACAACAAGCTCTGTGAACCTTCCATGTACTCCAACAGCAGCCCCTGGTCCTGATAGAAGCTTATTTGGTTAGTGGATCGTTGATTCGGGATTCAATAAAAAATTGTTGACATCTAAAAATAATGCAATTATATTATTGGTCAGACCAGTAATAAATAAGACCAATAATGAAGAGGTGATTATGAGTAGTAAAAACTTAGCTTATAAAACATTTGTCAAGGATTTACTTATCTGGGGTTGGTATACAGGATTTTGGGGAATGAATTTACTGATCTTGTTTTATTTCACGATAACTTGACGAAATTTCATCAACACAGTTGGGCTTGAGAATATTTTCAGCCATGCTGCCTGCCGAGCTTGTCGAAGTAAAATCAGTGCATCCTCTTCGACAAGCTCAGAGAACATCTGTGCCAAATATATGAAAAATACTTATCGGACGAAAATATGATCAAGCCACAGAGCTTCTCGCAAGTCAACGATGCTAAAAGTAAATTTGAAAATTAGAAATTGAAAGACAGTTTGATTGATCAAAACTCAAAAAGGAATCTGCAATTTATGTTAGTCATAGCATTTTTTCTGATATCCATGTTCATTCCCCAAATTTACGCAGAAGAGATTGCCGTTGTGATGGGCGAATGGCCTCCATATACTTCAAGAAATCTTACACATCATGGTGTGACCGGACGAATCATCTCAGAATCGTTTGCATTGAGTGGGATCAAGGTAAAATTTCAGTTCCCCCCCTGGAACAAGGCTTATGTGAGTGCTGAGACAGGAAACCGTGATGTGGCTGGTGTTTGGTTTCATTCACAGGAACGTCAAAAAGAATTCTATTACAGTGATGCAATAGGAGAAAGTAGTCACTATTTTTTCCACTTGAAAGGCTCTTCGTTGAACTGGAACAATGTGGATGGTCTACAAGAAATAAGAGTTGGAAGAAAAACAAACACAGTAGAGGTCGATGAATTTCTAGCTGGAAAGACAACAAAAATTCTAAAGGTACATCATGTTGATTCGGACCGACAGGCTTTCCAATTGATGTATCTAAAACAGATTGATATTTATCCTCAAGACATTTTGGTCAGTTATTTTGTATTGCAGCAACTCTATACTCCCGAACAAATTCAATCCTTTACCTACCATCCTAAGCCATTTAAGCAAATTTCAATTCATCTTCTTTTTCTAAAAGAATTAAATAGTTCCCAGCGGCTTCTGAAAACTTTCAATAAGGGACTGCAAGACTTGAAAAAAAGTGGAAAATATCAGCAATATGTTGAAGAACTAAGACAAGGAAAATATCTGAGTAAAAGGGAAAATAAATCGGTGCATGGAGTTGGAGGGCTTCAATAAGAAAAGTCAATTGTGTCTTGCAGGAAAGTTAGAGTATTAGTAAATCTTGTTTATTTTTTTTGCAGTGAACGGGCACGTTCACATCTTGAGAATAGTCTCTTGATGAAAGATTGCCAAGATTGCTAGCTATATTCACCATACCAGTGATATTTTGGAATTTTCCAAAATGTCCCAATGTATAGTCATATTCATAACATTGAACTTGTTGATTTTTTTTAAGAATTAAAGGACAAGAATAATGTTCTGGTTTTCCATAGATATAAAAACTATACGCATTTTGGTAGAGGGAATTTTCAATCTCCTCTTTAGTAGTATCATGGTGATAGCCAGCATAAATGCATGCTGAAATGTTGGCATAACTCAAAACCTTGCGTAATCCTGCATAAGTTGCATCAGCCCCTCCAGAGTATTGTTGAGTTTTTTTCTCTTTGTAAGTCAGAAACACAAAAGGAATCGTCTGATCCTCCGCATTTTCAACGGTTTCTAATATTGCCTGTTCCATTTGATCAGGAATGATCCAATCATGCCATTTGATGTTCACCTTTGCCGATAAATTGGCAGTCATGATAGCGAGTCCCAAAACAAGGAGAGCTAATTTTCGAAAAAGCTGGAGTGGGTGAACAGTATGATGAATGAAAAGAATAATCCCGACGATTTGAACAAAAGATAACGATAAAAAATATCGTGGGGGAAAGGGAGGTTGTAATTGTGTCAGCATTGCTATCACACCTGCTCCATACAAAAAAACTCCCCACCCAAGAAGAGCATTTTTTCTAAACAATACGATTGCCCAAATTGGAAGAACCCACACTAAATGCAAAAGGTTGATCAAATTTTGTGAACTGTAAGTGAGGTACCCTGTTTGTAGATGTCTTTGGAGGATGATCAAAGGGTTGGAGTATTCAAGAACGGCTACCAATCCTTGCATGAATTGACGAAATGATCCTCCATGATCAGGCACATATTTCATGCCCTCATGGAAAGTAAAGCCATTGCCAAAAAGAACCCAGTTGCGTAGGTAAATATAAACAATTCCCATTAAAAAGAAGGTGAGCCACAGCAATAATATCGGTGTGTGCTTTCGAGACTGCCAGGCTAAACTCAAGATGATCAAGAAATATGATCCATACGTGAGAGGATTGCTGGACAACATGGCCAGCAAGAAAATAGCGGGGAGAACCCAGTTTTTCCATTTATCTCTTTGAGCATTTTCGGGAAAGGTGTTCAATGCTCCTAAAAACAAAATGGGGCTAAGGAAGTGGTGGAAACCAGAAATCCAAAAGGTACCTTCGATAATGATGGGCATGGTGACAAATAATCCCAGTCCTAGCCAGCATAACCATTGTGACAGTTGCAATTTTTTGCGTAAAAAGCGAAAACATAAAACAAAAAAAATAAGATTCATGATAATAAGAGGAAAATGGCTCAATGGTCCCCATAACGGAAAGAATTCATTAGTCAAAGCAAGCAACAAATTGGTCAGGGGAGAGAAATGGAGTTTTGAAACACTGCCTGTATACCAGAAATTAGTTAGCGTGAATGGGGTTCTTTCCCAGATATCTTCGTAGAAGAGAAAAGTCAGAGTCAGGCTGGAAAGGTGCAGCAAAACAGCACACAATGTGCCTAAAATGACCAATCCTAAGAGTTTTGGAAAAATCCAATGTGCATAAAGGTAAGAAAAATGAAGTTTCTGTTTTTTAGAGGAGTTGTGCTTCACCATTGATGATGCCTTTCCATTGGCCTAATCGGTAATAAAGTTTTTTGTTGTGTCGAGATTATATGACTGACTTGTTAGAGAGGTGGCTATTATTGACGACAGTTAATGCTGAATAAGATATTGCCATGCAAGATTTATTCAAAATGGAAAATGGATCTGTGCATGGAACTCAACGGCTTCGATTTGGTTTGGGTGGATCGCTGGTGAGAGCAAAACGATTTCTTTTGAGTCGAAATAGGCCTGTTGGACAGTAGGCCGTTGAAATGTTTTCCTCAATAATTTTTTTTGAGTTCTGTTGGGCTTCGGAACCATGATGTCTTCCAATGCCTGATGAAATTGATCCCTGTTTTTAAACCGACTTCCTTTTAAAATAGACAATTGTTTTTGTATGTCTTTAGGTAATTGCACAGCAAAATTTGGATCCAAACTCCATTTTTCTATTTCTGCAATTCCTTCTTCATAGACTTGATATTCTCGTGAGAGTTCGGAATTAATAACGTCCCATTCTTGTTTATGGGAGGTATGGAAGTCATATTCTTGTATAATGGCTTTTTGTTTTCCAATGAAACGAATGGTGTCTACTTCTAATGTATGTCCTGGACGAATATCCAAGGCAATGGCCAGTTTGTTCACAGCAGCTACGTTGCTCAGGGGAATCTTGACTTGCTGGATCTTGCCATTCCCCACTACCTGGAATGTGCCTATCTGGTAAAATTCATTATCACTGAGATACCCCCAGATAACACCTGGTGCTCGGTAGGGCACAAACAGGGAATTTATTTGCAGGCCAACACTGATACTGAGTGCCAACAAGATTAACAAAAATATCCATGGCAATCCTCTCCTCATTCGGAAAAAAAGAAAAAAACTCCAATCATAAAACTGGGTATAGCGATCTGGATGGATTTTTTGTAACTTTTTCCAAGTTGAATGGTCTAGAAAATAGTCGAATTCCTGAGTAATCAAATGATTGAGAATTGCTTGAAACTTTTTTAGAAGATGGAAATATGCTGTAAACTGAACAGTTTCTTTTGAGGAAGACCAGGAGGCTTTGTCCAGTTCTTTTACTTCAAAAGCAGCAAAAACATGATGGGCTTTGTCTAATAATGACCTAATTTTAGGATCTTGTTTTTCTGTGAAAGGATGATTTTCCAGATGAGCTAAACCCGTCTTCAGGGTTTCCAAAGAACTAAGAAAAAAAGATTGTACCTCAGGAAAAGAGGATGTATCATTCGAATAATGGCTCCAAAATATTTTAAAGTCTTTACAGGCACTGGCACTATATTCTAAAGCGGTTTCTAAAAAGACGACTTTTTCCTGCATTTTCACTCCTTCGAACATGCTATACTAAGAACCTGTTTGAAAAACCTGATTCTGCTGCAAAACCGCCTCATTGGCGTCTATTTTGAGAAAATTTTCGTTAAATAGGCTGGCTATTCGCCTCAAATTTTCTCAAAAATCCACTCAATGAGATCGATTTTTCGCAACGAACCATCTTTTCCAAACAGGTTCTAATACAATTAGTTTTCTTAAATATGAGCTTTCCTTGTTGTGTCTATGATCTACCACAATAACAGCAATGACACAAATATCACTTAGGAAGGCGACAGAAATAACTTACACGAATTTGTGCAGGATTTTTTTCGATTTTCAAGCGGTCCGTCGATACGGCGATGGATCGTCTGCGTAGTCGAACTACGTAAGCGATGCGTCAACGCAGAAAATCGGAATAAAAGACAAGTAAATGTGTAAGTTATTTTTGGAACATTCCTTAGTATCAATAATGAGAGTTCTGATTCCCTATATTTTCCTGATCCTCTGTATACTGGCTCTGGGATGTGAATCCAATCCATCTACATCGAAAGATTCTAACACTTCTGACTCATCTGATTTTCTCAGTATTCCTTCTCCACTACACACAATCACACCTGCTTTTGAAATACCAGAAGGAACTCTTCCATCAAATTCCGTTGAATATATCAGTCTGAAGGTTGCATTGTACGATTCTTTTCAGCACACAGATGCGCATTTAATTTTACTAGGTAATGGTGAGTCCATTCTCATTGATTATTCTGATGAAAATTTTATGGAGAGCATCATCATTCCATATTTAAAGCAAAGAGAGATCAAACAAATTGATTATCTCATTAGTACCCATTTTCATAGAGGTTCTCAAGATTTTCAAATTGGCAGTGGATTAGATACGTTGATCGAACAATTTTCAATTCAACGGATTTACTCTGTTCCATTGGATGACATCGACAAGTTTTCATTGGAAGACCAACAAATCATTCAACAATTGCATTCCCGTGCTATCGAATCTGGAGTTGAGTGGAATAGCCTTTCTCCAGGAGACGAAATCAAATTATGGAACAACAATGCCCTATTGAAGGTATTGTCAACACAAGACGGACATTCACCCGAAAATTCGTTTTTAAATATCCGTTTTCAATATGAGGATTTTTCTGTTTTATTTCTAAAGAGTACCTGGCCCCAGGAAGCAGGGTCTTTGGCTAAAAGTGGATTTAATATGGCTTCTACCATTTTAGTCCTCAATCATGTTCCTCCCGATGATTATGATGCTTATGCCTCCTTGCTAGAAGCCATTGCTCCTGCAATGATCGTGATCCCCTATGCCAATAGATTTCTTTGGCACACGGAGGGAAATGCGCTCCATCACCAATTCATAGAAAAATGGATGGAGCGAAGCGTACCTGCATTAGCGATTTCATGGCATGGCAATATCTCTGTTCGATCTGATGGAAAAACTGCCTCTTATTATACGGATCGTGAGCTGCTGTTGAACGATGCAGAACCTTCTCTCTCACTATTTACTGATGTGTCCGAGGAAGTGGGCTTGAGTGGTTTCAACTCAGGTGCTTCCTGGGGCGATTATGATGGAGATGGGGATGAAGATTATTTTGCCTATACCAATAATGGAGATGGTACTTTTACTCTCAATGAACAACTCAACTCTGTCATCGAGAACACCCGAGGGATTTCCTGGGGGGATTTGAATGGTGATGGACGACTGGATTTATTTGGTACTTATTATCAAAGTTTGACTGTGCTACATCCCTATATGGAGCAGCAGCCCGATGGAACATTTATACAAAAATTTCAAGAATATTTTGAAGGATTGCAGATAGGTACTACGATTAATGAGTGGTCTGGAGAAACCAATGCCTGGGCGGATATTGATGGTGATGGAGACCTGGACTTGTTTGTTCCCTGGTATCATTATCAAGACCCTGGAGGTTCTTTTTTATTTGTCAACGAATACCCCATTTTAAAAAAAGAAGAAGAGATAAGAGGGGTTGCTCCTCCATTAGATGACAATTGGCCCCGTGTAGAAGGTGTTCATTTTGTTGACCTGAATGAGGATGGTTATTTAGACTTTTACACAACCAGCCACTTGTTTTTGAATGATGGTCAGGGTTTTTTTACAGATCATCGAGAAGAATGGGGGGCTCCGGTGACATTTGACGAAGGAGTTTATTTTTTGGATGTGGACGTTGATGGCGATTTTGATCTATTCCTCAATAGTCCAAAACCATATTTACTCCGTAATGTCGGAGGAAAATTTGAAGACATTTCACAGTCGTCAGGAATAGAATCCTTGGAAGTGTTACCATTCAAATGGCAGCATGTGTTTTTTGATGTAGATTTGGATAAAGATCCTGATTTAATCTGGATTGGACAGAATCCGGAAATAGATGTTGTCTCGTTATATTATCTGGAGAATCAGGGAGCTGCTGTGTTTGCTAAACCCCGTTTATTAGGAAACATTGAATCTGGAGGACTGAATTTTGCCGATTATGATCTAGATGGGGATTTGGATTTGGGTATCGGTGGAACTAGATTATGGAAAAACAATTGGATGGAAAATCATCCAGAAATTTCGAAACCTGTCAGAATTAAAGTTGTTTCTCCTGAAGGTCATTTTACAGAGTTTGGTGCCAGTGTTTTTCTGTATGAGTATGATGAAAGTGGAGTGATGCTCGGCAAGCAGGTGCAGGCAACCGATGGTGGAAGTGGCTATATGCAGCAAAATCAATACCCCCTTTACTTTGTTATCCAACCAGATCTGCATTATGAAGTGGAAGTCAGTCTGCCAACTGGCATTGAGAGAGGTCCGCGTCGTTTTCGTACAACTCGTATGCCAGGAAGCTCAATTGTTGGAAAAACAGTGGTCATTGGTGATGATGGTATCCATTCCATGACGTCGTATTAGAGCCTGTCAGAGAAGTCGCCCATTTCTTTGCAGGAAAACGCTCAACTTGTTGGCCTGGAGAGAGTTTCGACTTGTTTGGGTTAAAGCGAGAAAAAAGAGTGGAATTTCCAGTGCAAATATTTTTCAAATGTTTCATGCATTTGAGAAATGGTGACCGAGTCGATTGGTTTGATAATGAGTTCTGCGTCAAGACACGCTTCTGATGGTTGATTCCATTGAGAGAGCAGTTCCAATTTGTGTTCAGGAGATTCAATACTGGTGAGGTAGAATAATTTGGCTCGATTTTTTATGAACAGCAGTTGTTCGGAGGTTATCACTTGTGGGAGTGTTTCCCAGATGTTCTGCAGTGCATTTTCCAACGCCAACCCATCATTTGACATGAAACCAAAACAGAGGCTCCCTGTATTTTGCAACCACTCTGAATGAACTAACATTTCATCTAAGAGCAAAGCAGAGTGAACAGCTTGGATATTGTGTTGCAAAGTTTGCGTGAGATAACATTCCCATAGTAACATCGCCCAATAATTGTCAGAACGATAGGAACAACCTGAGAATCCCAAAAGGAAATAACTGTGCTGCCGGAAGTTGTTTTCAACAAATGGTTGATAACAACAGGGTTGCCATAAACGAAGTTCCTTCTTTTTCCGTGTTGGTTTCGTTGCATGTCGAGACACCAATTGTGCTACTGCAAAATGACCCACAGCCCCAAGGGCACATAGCATCATGCGGTCGAGTGAATAATGCGTCTGTATCCAGGAATGAAGATCTGACCATTGGATTTGCTGGATGTGCTCGGTTACTCCTGTGATGGGATTGGCAATGGGATGCTCTGGAAAGCAGTTACGATAAAACTTCCTTTGCAAACATTCCCAAGGGTCTTGTTCCCAAGCATGAACTTCCGCAAGCAGGGATTGCTTTTCCTGTTCAAAGATAGCATCGGAAATAGTCGTGATTTGAGGAATGAGCAATAACCATTGGAGTGCCTGTTGATAAAACTCTGGCAGGGTCTTTATATAGAATACAGTATATTCCTTGGTCGTATAGGCATTTGTGACAGAACCAGCTTTTGTGAATCCATCAATGGTTTCAGATAATTTTTGAGCTTCTGAATAAAGGACATGCTCTGCCAAATGCGCAATTCCTTGCTTGCTTGGTGGATCATCCATTGAACCAACAGAGACAAACAATCCGATGGTGACAACTGGTGACGAAGAGGAGGTTTCTATGAGGACTTGTAGATCATTGCAGACACTTTTTTTGATTTGATTCATAAATTTAATTTTTCAAATCAATGAGAGTGTTCATGGTCCACCACATTCAGTTGATATAATTCTTGTAGAGAGCATTCTTTAATACCATGTTGATTGACGTAAATGAAGGTGAGTTGGGTCGAAGAGCGTACTAACTCATGAGGAAACATTTGGTGTACCAGTTTGGGCGACGCAAATGCAGGCGCTACGTGACCGACGTCCACCTTTTCAGTGATGTGCAGTTGTTGCAAATAATAGGGCACTTCTTCTGTGGAAGAAGGGGGAAGTTCAAAAGGGATATGGGCCATACGTAAATACAACATTTTGTCTTTTGCGTTGCGATAACCTTCTACAAACATTTCTTCCAGTTTATGGTAACTTTCATGATCAATGGTTTCTTGCACGTATGGCTCCTTTGATTTTCTGATTAATTAGAATGGTGTGAACTCTTTGTCAATGATGGATTTATGGGCTCCCAGCTTACCATTAGATACCATCGCTCCTAAAGCATCAACAATGATGCGCAACCCCATCAATGATGTGATATCGGAGATATCATAAGGTGGAGAGACTTCGACCACTTCAATGCCACATAACCCTTCCGCAGCTACTTTTCCTACCAGCTTTAATGCCTCTCGGGGGAGTAAACCTCCTGGCTCAGGCCAACCAGTACCAGGAACAAAACCGGCATCGATAGAATCGATGTCATAACTCAAATACACCGCATCGGCATCTTTCCAGGCAGCCTCCAGAGCCATCTCAGCCACCTTATCAATTCCCAGTTCTTCAATGTCTGAAATGGTGAAGACATTGGTTTTTCGCTCTCTCATGTTGGGCAGGGCTTCTCTGGGGACTTGCCATCCTCCAATCCCAATCTGGACAAGATTGGTGGCAGGAACATTGGGAAGTTCAGTAGCATAATACCAGGGAGTGGTATGCATTCTTTCATCCAGGTCTTTAGCCTGGATATCCGCATGACGGTCAAAGTGAATAATCCCAATCTTTTTGGAAGTGACACTGGCAATGCCTCGTACAGTTGGAAAACCAATGGAGTGATCTCCTCCCAGAATAATTGGTAAAGAGCCGGTGGAAGCCACATAGGCCACTGCATTGGAGACTTGATCAAACGTTTTTTCAATATTAGCAGGAATAGTGAAAACATCTCCAGCATCACACATCGTCATCTGTTCTCTCAAATCAATTCCCAATTCAAAATTATAGGGAGTGTACAAGGCTGAAATTCGACGCATTCCTTGAGGACCAAAGCGAGTGCCTGGGCGGTATGTGGTTCCTCCATCAAAAGGAACTCCCAGAACTGTGGCATCATAGCGCCCAACGTCTTTCACATTTTCGACATAGGGTGCTTTAATGAAAGTATTGATTCCAGCAAAGTGAGGCAACTCCCCACGTGAGAAGGTGGGGATCGTTTTATCTTCGATGCTGGAAGCACCAGGCAGCCCCTTTTCTAATCCTTCTTTTTGTTCTTGTTTCCACTTTTCACTACTCAGTTCAGCTTCTTTCATGACTGCTTTCCAACCTCTGGTATTGCGGAAGTCTGGATGATGAAAGCATTTTTTTGAAGTAAACGGATTGTGCAAAGCAGATTGTGGATGGGCATTAAACATGGGGGTGTCTCCTCTCATATGTTAAGGAATGCTCCAAAAATAACTTTCCCATTTGTTTACTTTTTTTCACTCCTCTTCGTTGATAAAGCGCCCACGTAGGCCAGCTACGCAAACGCTTCATCTCCTTGATGAGTAAAAAAAATTCTGCACAAATTCGGGTAAGTTATTTCTGTCGCCTTCCTAAAATAAATAAAATTAATTTTCTTGAATTGAAGTCAGTATGTCGTTTGTAATGGGCGCTTCTTTTAGTGGAACATCATAGGTGATGGCAGCTCCAAAAGCATTGGGTTCTTGCTCATCGACTCGAATTTTATCAAAGACAAGAAGCCGTGTGCCTAGAAAAAAACCTTCTTTGAGATCATGAGTGACCATCAAGATGGTGAGTCCGATTTCTTTCCACAGTTGTAAGACCAGCTCATGCATGTCTTTTCGAATACCCGGGTCCAATGCTCCAAATGGTTCGTCCAGTAATAAAACCTTGGGCTTTTTAATCAGTGTTTGTGCCAGAGCCAGGCGTTGTTGCATGCCGCCAGATAGCATGGAAGGGTATTTATTATAAGCACCTGCCAATCCAACAGAATTGAGCATGTTCATTGCTTTCTCCCGCGCTTGTTTGCGTTGTGTTCCCCACAGCCTTCCCATAAAAGGTGGGGATTCAAATTCCAGGCCTAACATGACATTTTCAAGGGCCGTCAAATGGGGAAAGACCGAATACTTTTGAAAAACGACTCCCCGATCTTCACAAGGCTCATCTCTCAGAGGATTTCCATCAAAAATAATGGTTCCTCGTGTTGGTGTCTCTTGCCCCAAGATCATGCGTAAAAAAGTAGACTTGCCACAACCAGAGGCGCCCACAATAGTGCAAAACTCTCCCTCTTTGATACTGAGATTGAGGTTTTCGATGACAACGATATCGTTATACTCTTTCCAGATTCGTCTGGCCAGGATAAAACTCATGGTGCTCCTTTACGATCTTTCTGCACGAAACCAGGGAAAAAAGTAATTGGTCACTGTGCGGAGAGTCCAGTCAAACATAAACGCAAGAAAGGTAATCCAGATGACATAGGGAATGATAATATCCATGGATAAATACCGTCTTACTAAAAAAATGCGGTACCCCAGTCCACTGTCTGCGGCAATGGCCTCAGAAGCAATCAGAAAAATCCAGGCTGCCCCTAAAGATAAACGAATGGCATCCAGCAATCTGGGTAAAATCTGTGGCAGGACGACTCTGAACACCAACTGCCAGGTATTCGCTCCCAGAGTTTGAGCCTTGATTAATTGTTCTGCCGGTAATTCCTTTACCCGTTGATGGAGATCTCTC
>JANQHV010000129.1 GCA_028282505.1 SAR324 cluster bacterium
TGAGCGTAGTCGAAGGGTCTCTGAGATGCTTCGACTACGCTCAGCATGACAGTTTTCGGGAGATTGTCTCATGGGCAAAGAGGAAGCCAAACAAAACCTAATTCACCGTACTATAGCTGTGTGATACAAACTATGAAAAATTTTATTTTTTACTTTCGTCTGTTAATACGACTATTTTGTTTCCTCGGCTGCCTCCATCTGCTGACATCCCTTGTTATGGCACAAGCCCCCCAGGTGATCCGCGTTGGGATATGTGAAAACAGACCCCTTGTTTTTCAAGATACTGCTGGGCGTCCTCAGGGGATTTATGTCGATCTATTGCGGGAAATGGAAGGAAAAAATAATTGGAAATTAGAATTTGTGATGGGCAGTTGGAAGGAAGGATTGGAACGACTCAAAAACAGTGAAATTGATGTCATGACCACAATTGCGTATAGCAAAGAGCGGGATCAGTTTTTTGATTATTCGCAGGAGAATGTCATGACCGTATGGGGACAAGCTTACGTTGCTCAAGATTCGACAATTCAAAATGTCCTGGATGTGGATAATAAAAAAGTTGCTATTTTGAAGAATGGAATCAATGGTCTCAATTTTAAAAAGCTCTGTGAAAAATTTAATGTTTACAATCAATTCATTGTTCTGGACTCCTATGATCAGGTTCTCAAATCTGTAGAGACGGGTGACGTGGATGTGGGAATTGTGAACAACATTTATGGGTATAATAATGAGGATCAATACAAGATTAAACGCAGTCCAATTATTTTTAGCCCTTTCAGCATGCTCTTTGCTGTACCAGAGGGAAAACACGAGAATTTACTGAAAATACTGGATCAGGAGTTAGTTGCTTTAAAAGCAGATCCTGATTCCAGATACTACCAGATCATGGATAAGTGGTTTGGTGGCAAGGTTGAGCAAGTATTACCACAATGGTTGATTGGAATTGCAGGAATGATTTCTATCCTGGCCATTCTTTTTCTATTTCATAATTTTATCCTCAGAAAACAGGTCCGTTTGAAAACAGCGGCATTGGAAGAGCAACAAAAAATATTAGAACAGCGTGTTGTAGAAAGAACAACAGACTTGGCGCTGGCTAAGGAGCAAGCTGAAACGGCTAATCAGGCTAAAAGTATATTTTTAGCAAACATGAGCCATGAAATCCGTACTCCCTTGAATGCCATTGTTGGATTCAGTCAAATTTTATCCAAGCAGGCAAAGGGTTTATCCTTGCCTTATGAATTTCTGAGCCACCTTCAAACTGTCCAACATAGTGGAGAAAATTTATCGGAGTTGATCAATAACATCTTGGATTTGTCAAAGATCGAAGCAAAGAAAATTGAGGTTGAGATGGAAACACTCAATCTTAAATTGTTGATACAGGGAATCTTCCATATCCACAAAGCAGAAGCCTCCAAAAAACAATTACAGTTTTCCTACCAACTGTCTCCTCAGTTACCAGAATATATTGTCTCTGACCGCAGCAAACTGAATCAAATCGTCATGAATTTGCTGGGAAATGCGATCAAGTTTACTCCTGAAAACAAGCAAATCACACTCAAATTGGAAAGGGATGAAAACTGGATTGTCTTACAAGTGGAAGATGAAGGGATTGGTATTCCTGAAGAAAAACAGGATATGATTTTTGAAGCTTTTGAACAGGCAGAAAAAACAACCACTCGCCAGTATGGTGGAACTGGCCTGGGATTGGCAATAACCAAATCCATGACGGAGTTGCTGGAAGGCACCATTAGCATGAAAAGTGTTCCTGGAGAAGGTTCTACTTTTTCGGTGAGAATCCCTTTAGTTGAAGTGGGCGTCATGGATACAAAACAGGCTTCCATCAAATGGGATGATTATAGTTTTGCAAAAGATAATACCATCCTGGTTGTTGAGGATAATGCGGCTAACCAGGAAATGATCAAAACTCTGTTTAACGAACTAGAGTTAAACATAGAATTTGCTGAAAATGGGACAGATGGAATTAAGAAAACGTTGAGATTGATTCCAGACCTTATCTTAATGGATATTCATATGCCAGGGATGAGCGGTTTGGAAGCCACTCAACAAATTCGCAATATGCCTGAGTGTAAAGATATCCCCATTGTCGCTTTTTCAGCAGATGCTTATAAGGAACAACAAAAGGAAGCTTTTCAAGCGGGGGTAAATGATTATCTCATCAAACCTCTTCAGTTTAATAAACTGCTGCTTGTCCTGGAAAAATACCTGCGACAGGATCAATCTGTCCAATCACAAGAAGTAGAACCTGCCACTCCGTTGCCAGAAGAACTCAGAGAAAAAATACTGAGTGAATTTGATGTGCTGTCCAAAATACCTTATTTCATGACAGGAAAAATTGATGATCAAATCCGGATGATGAATGAGCTTTGTGAGAGATATGAGTCGTTATTTCCAGATTTTTTAAAACAAATTGAGGAAGCATATTTTTCTAAGAATCCAGAAAAGGCTAAAGAATTGATTGAACAAGTGGTTCGTATGGAACAGTGAGTAAACAATAAGAGAAAGTCATATGCCTATCATTCATGTCAATATCTGCAAACCTGTATTACCTGATATACATATCGATCCAGCCAAACGTTTTGCGGAACTCATGGATATTTCCTCTGAGCATGTGACGGTCCATGTCAGCCTGAACAATGCAGTGTATGGTAATCCATACGAATGCATTGTCCATCTCCACCTTCCTGACCTATGGAAAACTGAAGTGAGAGAACAGATGTTGAATGCGATTCAAACCGTCGTTCACGAAGCATGGTCGATTGCCCCTGGAGAAATGATTGCCATGATACACCTTATCCATGCTGAGCAAGTGATAGATCGCGGAAAAATCGAAAAATGGTAACCTCAGAAGCTGGTGCATGCAGTATAATGATTTCAAACCATCTGTTGGTCTTTTCTTGAATTCCTGATTAAATCACTTTTTCATAATGATCCCCAAAGGGATTTTCTGCCCCTCTCAGAGAGTATTTTCCTATCCCGATTCTGTGAATTGCATCATAACATCATGAGCTTCAAAAATTGTTGCAATGCTGTACTCAGAATGATATATATCATTGATATATCTTAAAATGGAGTTGCATATGACTAAAAGAGTGGCAAAGTTATTTATGAATGGTAGAAGCCAAGCAGTACGCTTACCAAAAGATTATAGGTTTGAAGGAGATGAGGTGTTTATTTGGAAAAAAGGGGATCAGGTGATTTTATCTCCAAAACCTAAATCGTGGAGAAATTTTTTTGAGAGTGTCCCCCTTCCTTCAAAGGATTTTATGGATGATCGAGAGGATCTTCCTCCTCAGGAAAGAGAAGGATTATTTTAATGTACATGCTCGATACCAACATTTGTAGTTACATCATCAAACAACGTCCTGTTGAAGTGCTTCAAAAATTTGAGAAGATTCAAAAAGACCAAATTTGCATTTCTATTGTAACCTATGCGGAACTGGAGTATGGAGTGGAAAAAGCATCATCCAAACGAATTAACCAACAGATTATTCAAGAATTTGTTGACCGTTTGAAGGTTCTTCCTTGGGATATTGATGCTGCTAAACACTATGCAACAATTCGTAACGATCTTGAGAAACAAGGAATTCCTATCGGCAATATGGATTTGATGATTGCTGCTCATGCACGGAGTCAAAAATGCACGTTGGTGACTAACAACTTACGTGAGTTTGACAGAGTTCCAGGTCTTAATCTAGAGAATTGGGCAAAGTAAAAAACCAAGTCAATCCACCAGACCTTTTCCCTGCAAGAAGCGATTGGTGATTTCCAACATTGGTGCATAAGTTGAATATAAACCAATTACCTCTCAAAAATTTTGACACTGTTCATTGATCAGTCCTCCTATGTTGCCATTTTCAATGGTGCTCCTTCGTTTTTAACCTGATCCAGGTCACGTTTTCTCACACTGTTTTCAAACATCCTTGTATAAAGATGGAGTTTAAAAGCATTTTGGATCGTGTGTTCCTTGTCTTCGTTTGTATCGGGTTTTCTGAAGCTCACATTGAGTGGGGTACATTGCAAAAATTTTGATTTATTGATTTTCTGCTTAAGTCCAGTATTTATAAGAGTTGGTAGGAAGCGGATCTGCATGCAAGAAAATTATAATAATAGGTATTGCAGGCGTAAACGGTAATAATCCTTTTGATCACAAGCGATCCTCCAGAGGAGAAAATACTTTTGCAAAAATTGCTCACCTAACATCAGTTAATGATGAATAGTTTTTCAAAGCGACGCAGATTTTCCAGAATTTTATCCATCGAATTGGGAACATGAGTCAACATCAATGTATTTTCAGGAACAAAGCGCAGGGTGGTTTCCTTATTTTGCAGCCACGCTACCAATTCCTGGGTATTGAGCTTTTCCCCATGAACAATTTCTATCCGTAGTTCATGTTTTCGGTGTTCAATGGTTTTCAGGCCGTAACGTTGTCCCAACAAACGGGCTTGAGTGCATTTAAAAAGGTTGAGCAAGGGATCTGGTAAGTGTCCATAGCGATTTTCGGTATCGTCACGGAGTTTCCACAATTCTTCTTCCGTATGAACGGTAGCCAATTTTTTATAAAGGGAAAGTCGTTGATTTGAACTGGAGACATATTCTTCGGGAATGCCAGTGATGATTTGAAAATTGATTTTGATATCACCAGGTTCCAATCGATCTTTTTGCTGTTGTTGTATTCTTTTAACAGCATCTTCAATCATTTGTGTATAGAGTTCCATCCCGACACTGGAAATGTGACCAGATTGTTCAGATCCTAAAAGATTGCCAGCCCCCCTCAATTCCAGATCACGTGTCGCAATTTTAAAACCACCTCCCAGGTCATTAAGTTCTTGCAGAATTTTTAAGCGCTCTTCAGCCACAGTGGTTAAGATTTTGTCCGGGGGAACCAGCAAGTAGGCATACGCTTGAAGATTGCTCCTGCCAACTCGGCCACGCAGTTGATACAATTGGGATAATCCCATTTGATGTGCATTGTTCACAATGATGGTGTTGGCCCTGGGAATATCCAATCCTGATTCAATGATAGTTGTTGAGACCAAGACATCATACTCTCCACTAATAAAGTTCATCATGATGTTTTCCAGCTCATGCTCTCCCATTTGCCCATGTCCTATGGCAATTCTGACTTGAGGCAGAATTTGCTTTAAATAAGATGCATATTCAAAAATAGTTTCTACCCGATTGTGGACGATAAACACCTGCCCATTTCTGCGGATTTCCCGGCTGACAGCTTCTTGAATGATATGAGCACTGGATTTGAGGAAACGGGTTCGAATGGCCAATCGGTCAGGAGGAGGAGAATTGATGATACTCAGGTCACGGATGCCAAGCATGGACATGTGCAATGTGCGTGGGATGGGAGTTGCTGATAGGGTCAGCACATCAATTTCAGTACGGAATTTTTTAATCTTTTCTTTATGCCGGACGCCAAACCGTTGCTCCTCATCGACCACCAGTAATCCTAAATTTTTGAATTTGACATCGGCAGACAAAACACGGTGTGTTCCAATCAGAATATCCACTTCTCCAGCTTCCAGACGCTTGATGGTTTTGCGCTGTTCTGCTGGTGTGCGAAATCGACTGATCAAATCAATAGTAACGGGCATCCCTTCCATCCGATTCTGGAAAGAAACCAGGTGTTGTTGGGCCAGAATGGTGGTCGGTACCAAAACACAAACCTGCCGGCTGTCCAAAACGGCTTTGAACGCAGCACGTATTGCAATCTCCGTCTTGCCAAATCCAACGTCTCCACATACCAGCCGATCCATCGGGTTGGTCGATTCCATATCTTTTTTCACAGCATCTATGACGACCAACTGATCTTCAGTTTCTTCATAAGGAAAAGTTAATTCAAACTCTGTCATCAAGTGACTGTCTGATGAATATTGAAATCCTTTTTTGGCCTGACGTGCTGCATAGATTTCAATCAGCTCCTGGGACATGTCTTCCACAGCCTTGGCAACTCGATTCTTCGCCTTCTTCCATGATTTCTCCCCCAGTTTGTTCAGACGTGGAGGACTCCCATCCGAATTAATGTATTTTTGTACCAGATGGAATTTGTCGACAGGGACATAGACTTTTTCATCTCTGGCATAAATCAGCACCATAAAATCATTGCTGGCTCCCTGAACAGCAATCTTCTCCAATCCCTGGTATTTGCCAATTCCATAATCGAGATGGACGACATAATCGCCTTCCTCTAGATCGTCTAAATTGCCAATCAGTTGCTGAATTTTGTGTTGTTTGAGACGTCGCTTGCGGATTTTCTCACCAAAAATTTCTTCTTCCGTGAGCAGAGCAAATTGTATTTTCCCTTCTTCATTGACGACATGAAATCCTTCAGAAAGCGGACCAATTGCAATTGGAGAGACGGACAAGGTGTTTTTGCTGTCTGAAGAGGTTAGATGATGTTTGATCCATTCAGTCCAACTGGAATATTCCTGATCCTCCAGGGTCGTGGGGGACGCATCCACCATAAAATCGGCAAGTAGTTCTTTGAAATGATCTCCATGAGTTTGGTTTTTTGCAGTAAAAATAATGGTGGCACCTTCCTTGTGCCAATTCTTCACTGTATTGATGATACTGGCTACCGAAGAGTGCGGATTTTGATGGGCTTGTTTCTCGGTGGCACGTAAACCATGATTGGCTAAAAAAGGACAAATGGAAGAGGAACCAATGGTGTGAGAACTATTGGTTGATTCAAAACAGTGAATGGTCAGAAACTTTTTGAATAAAATCTGTAGATCATGGTCGCTGAGATACAATTGTTCTGGATTCAGGGCAAAATTATCCTGCTCCTGACTCAGTTCAAATTCTGAAAAAATTTCGTCATAGACCAAGCGTGCTTTTTCTTCGATGCGGGAAGGTTCATCCAAGACAAATAAACTGTTGGGATCGAGGTAGTCGAAAAGACTGTCTGGATTTTCATAAAACAAGCCCATGAGGGATTCAATGCCAGGAAAATGAACCCCTTGCTCCAATAAAGCACTGGTTTGCTGATAAAGATCCGGTTTGTTGGAGTTGATGGTTTGCTTTAAACGCGTTCTGGCAAATTGCAGTGTGTGGTCTGTCAACAGGATTTCCTGGGCTGGTAAAATCTCCAAAGTTTCGTAAGTGTTTCCTTCCGCCAGTTGTGTTTGTACATCGAACTCTTTGATTTGTGTCAGCAACTCACCTGCCCATTCCAAGCGAACCGGAGCATCTTGATTCAAGGGGAACAAATCGATGATTTCTTCCCGTATGCTGTATTCCCCTCCTTCCTCTACCATATCTACCAGGGTATAGCCTGCATCTTGACACTGTCCGATCAGTTCTTTTCGATGGTAAGTCTCTCCTTGTTGAAGCTGAAAACAGTTTTGTTCAAATAAGGATTGGGGAACCATGCGCTGCATGAGTGCCGTTGGTGTGGTGATCAAGATTTTGACTTGTTGAGCACAGAGTGCTTTGAGGGTGATGAAACGTTGCGCCACCACATCCCGGTGGGGAGAAAAATTATCATAGGGCAGGGTATCCCAATGAGGGAAAAAATAAATTCCCTCCGTGTTGCTAAAAAAGGAAAGATCATCTTGCAGTTGCTCTGCTTTCTCAAATGAATGGGTGACGACCACAACGGGAGGCGTATTCATTTGTTGCAAATGAGAAATCAGAAACGATCTGCTCGATCCTCGTAAATTATAAAGGTGAAGATCATGTGCCGGCCTGGTCAATTTTCCTAAAACCGGAGCCAAGAGTTTATGCATGTTGGAATTGTGAGAAATGAGATACTTTTGGTATTATTTTAGGTTTGGAACAATTAATTCATGGGTTCGCTTATTTATTTCAATTCAGGAAGAAAATTCCTCATTTTGCCTGATGCGAAGACACAAATCAATGCCAATGTATATAGTTGCATGATTTTTGTTTGATTTGACATGATTCCAGAGCATGGATGCAGAGGCCAACTCCTTGACTCTCACGGTATTCAGAATCAGTAGAAATGTAAGTGAATTAAAAACTACGTAGATTTACGGATAGATTTCCTGATTTGAATTAACTTATAATGCCGACGCTGAAAGCGACAACAGGTTATCTTGTTGCATCAGCTAAGGATTTTTGTTAAGAACTATCCAAGTGTTTCTGGTGAAAATCAGGAAATTTCCTGGTTTCCTTTAATCCCAACTTACTATGAAGGATCAACTATGGGCTCAGATTTTCTCCTGCGTCGTATTCACAGTATTACAGGTATCGTTCCAGTAGGTCTGTTTTTGATTTATCACCTCTATGTACAGCTCTATTTGCATCAAGGAGCCGAGGTTTATAATCAACAGGTCAACAGCTATTATGACAGCCCTCTTGCCATTCTGGGTTTAGTCATTTTTGTTTACATTCCTCTTTTTTTTCACTCCATTTATGGTCTTAAAATCTCCTCCAGTCTGGCCAATCCTGCAGAAATGAAAGCAACGCAGGAGTATAAGTATTTTTCCAATGTATTGTACTGGTTGCAAAGACTCAGCGGAGTGGGAGTTTTCTTATTTATTATTGCTCATTTAGCCAATGCCAAGGTCATTCCATGGATGAATGGAGAATGGGGCACACATCATGAACATTTGCGGAGTGGTTTCCTCGACCCCAGCACTGGTTGGTTGACACTATCTGTCTATATCCTGGGAATTACTGGCGCTGCATTTCATTTGGGCAATGGTATCAGTACTTTTTGTATGACATGGGGAATCGCATTGACTCCGTTGTCGCAAAAAATGGTTCGCTCCTGTGGCATTGGGGTTTTTCTTGTCCTGATACTCAGCGGTTATTATTCAATCAGTGTTTTCTGGCTTAACTAATTCGGAGAAGGGCTCATGTCAAAGCAACGCGTAATTGTAATAGGCGGTGGTTTAGCAGGATTGGCTGCAACCATGAAAATTGCAGAGCAAGGAATGCCGGTGTTACTCGTTTCATTTTTGCCTGTGAAACGTTCGCATTCTGTATGTGCTCAAGGCGGCATCAACGGTGCTGTTAATATCAAAGGGGAAGGCGATTCTCCTGATATTCACTTTTATGACACAGTGAAAGGGGGCGATTTCCTCGCACATCAGCCTCTGTGTAAAGATATGTGTTATCACGGTCCGTTTGTGATTCATTTGATGGACCGTCTAGGGGTGACCTTCAACAGGACACCAGAAGGAAATCTCGACTTTCGTCGTTTTGGAGGAACACTCCACCATCGTACTGCATTTGCTGGAGCAACAACCGGTCAGCAATTGCTATATGCACTCGATGAGCAAGTTCGTCGGTTGGAAGTTGAGGGACTTGTGGAAAAAATGGAATGGCATGAATACTTGGGGGCGATCTTGAACGATGATGGCCGTTGTGTGGGTGCTGTCATTCACAATCTACGTAGCGGTGAAATCGTATCCGAACGTGGAGATGCAGTGATTCTGGCGACCGGTGGTCCTGGTCTAGTTTATGGGCGTTCTACCAACTCTGCGGTTTGTACAGGAACCGCAACCACGTCTGCTTATCTGCAAGGGGCTAAATATGGCAATGGAGAATTCATCCAGATCCATCCTTCTGCGATCCCAGGACACGACAAATTGCGTTTGATGAGTGAATCCGCTCGTGGTGAGGGGGGCCGTGTCTGGGTACCTCGCAAACCGGGAGACGATCGTCCTCCTAAGCAAATTCCAGAAAATGAACGGTATTACTTCCTGGAAGAGCGTTATCCTCTTTTTGGTAATCTGGTTCCTCGTGACGTGGGTTCCCGCGAAATCTATGACGTGTGTGTGAATGGTGGCCTCGGTGTTGGTGGAGAAAATAAAGTATACTTGGATTTAACGCATCACAGCCGTGAATTTTTGAACAGGCGCCTGGGGGGAATTTTAGAAATTTATGAAAAATTCACTGGTGTTGACCCTCGCGAAGATCCAATGGAAATCTTTCCTGCCGTACACTATTCAATGGGAGGTATTTGGACGGATTATGAACGTACCGCAGATGGCTTAATTAATCATGAATCACCTCGTAATCAAACCACCTCGATCAAAGGATTGTATGCAGCAGGAGAGGCCGATTATCAATATCATGGAGGCAACCGGCTGGGAGCCAATTCTTTGCTGAGTTGTATCTACACCGGATTGATGATGGGACCTGGAGTTGTGAACTACGTGAAAAATGTAGATCAAGCTGCGGAAGATATTCCCAGTAGCATATTTGAAAAGGCTGCTCAGGAAAAGAAAGAACGCTTTGAACAGATCAAAGCCATGAAGGGAAAAGAAAATCCATATGCCCTTCATGCCGAACTTGGTGAATTGATGATTGCCAATGTATTGATTGTTCGGGAAAATACGAAGCTCGAAAAAACCTTGGAATTGATCAATGAATATGAAGAACGTTGGAAAAATATCGAATGTGTGGATACTCAAGTTTGGACCAATCCAGTCCCCAGTTACATCAATCAACTATACAATATGATCCAGCTCTCCAAAATCATCACGAAGGGTGCTCTATTGCGTAATGAATTCCGAGGTGCTCACTATAAGCCTGAGTTTGATCTGAAGCAACCCAAAGATTTTAAACCAGAAACTTATTTGGACTACGACGAGCAGAAGAAAAATGGAGGAGTTAACGAAGATGCATTTACTCCGGAACATTTGGAATATATGAAACGATTTGAAGTAAATAACGAGAAATGGCTGAAAACATCTGTTGCCCTTTATAAAAATGGACAGCCGGATATTACTTATGAAGAAGTGGATACATCTTTGGTCACCCCTCGTCCTCGTAAATACGATTGATTTATGGAGAAATACATGGCAGAAAAAACCATTACTATACAGATTAAACGCCAAGACAGCAGAGACAGTGCTCCCTACTGGCAAACCTTTGAAGTTCCGTATAAACCGAATTCCAATGTCATTTCCTGCTTGATGGATATTCAAAGAAAACCGGTCACTAAAGATGGGCAGCATGTCGCCCCTGTGATTTGGGAGTGCAACTGTCTGGAAGAAGTGTGTGGAGCATGTACGATGGTCATCAATGGTCGTGTCCGACAATCGTGCAGTGCCTTGATTGATACCCTGACACAGCCGGTTCGTTTGCAACCAATGAGCAAATTTCCAGTTGTTCGGGATTTGGCAGTGGACCGCTCACGAATGTTTGAGGGCTTGAAGAAAGTCAAAGCCTGGATGCAAGTGGATGGATATCATGATTTGGGCTCGGGAGAGAGAATCTCAGAAAAGAATCAAGGCATCGCCTATAAGCTTTCTGAATGCATGACCTGTGGTTGTTGTATGGAAGCCTGTCCACAATTCACATTAACCAATAATTTCATAGGAGCAGCTCCCATCAGTCAAGCTCGGCTGTTCAACATGAATCCTGTGGGCAAGTTTATTGCGGAACAACGGCTTGAACCTCTAATGGATGCTGGTGGCATTGGAGATTGTGGAAATGCGCAAAATTGTGTAGAGGCTTGTCCCAAATCCATTCCTTTGACAGAGTCGATTGCAGAGATGGGCAAACAGGCTTCTATTCAAATGTTCAAAAACATTTTCCAGAAGCGTTCATAGCGAATAGTTAAAAGAGACCTCCTGCAAATCTTCCTTGTATGAGGTCTTGCAACTCATAGACAGTACGCAGGGAATCTCGCAAAAAACGTCCTTGGAGAGGATTCAAATCACGGAAACTGATCATGTTATCAGTCCTCACACTATCTACCTGCCTGGCAAAATCCTGCCGGATTCTTAATAATAAAATAAAATCATAGGCTTCTCTCACGGCTCCCACCACCTCAGGAGACAATAAACCTGCTTTCTCAATGACATCCAAGCGATCGAGGGAATGTGTGACAGGTGAACCACAGGTGAGGGCCAGAATCCGGATAGCTCTGACTAAGGGAGCCAGTGCTTCTCTTTTGATATCAATCGGAGGGGGAAACATTTCTATTATACGACGTAGTTTCCATTTCCAGTTCTTGACAGGAGGACGTCCGGCTTCCAACATGTTTTCCGTCAAAAACCGGAGAAAGCTTTTATTATTTCCAATGACTTGCAACAACCCTTCCCACAATTCATCAATAAATTTCTCTTGTCCATACAAAGCTCGAAAATCAAAATAAGTGGAGGCTTTGAGAAGCGCTTCAGGTTCAGGGTTGAGCACTATGGAGTGAAAGAGTCGATGCCAGCGCTCTAAGGATAGACAAAGTTCCGGGTTACTGGCCATGATGTTGCCATCACAACGAGGAAACCCACACATTTCTAAACCTCCCACTACTTTTTCAGCAAACTCCAAAAACCATTGCTGAACTTCTGTGAACTGATCATCGGGAACGTTGGCAAAAACAATCCCATTATCCTGGTCTGTGCTCGAAGTCTGTTCTTTTCTGCCTTCACTCCCCATCGCCATCCAGGCGAATTCGACAGGAGGGTCTCCTTTTCCTTCCTCCCGCATCTCCCTGATTGCATTTTCTATAATGGCTTCTGTAATGCGGTCATTGATTTCTGTCACAATCATGGTGAGTGACCGAGCGTCTCCTTCTTCTTCAAAGATGCTTTTAATGAGGACATGGGATTCTGTTTTTAATTCGGCAGCCGCAGAAATCGTAGAGGCTTCTTCAATAGCACGAAACAAATAGGCTGGATGACGTTCCTGGTATCGCACCCAGTCATGCTCTGAAATGATACCCACCATGGTTCCCTCCCCCATCACCAGAAGATGGGTGATTTTATGGCGGAGCATCAACAGCAAGCCTTCAAAAATAGGCTGGTCGTACTCAATTGAAATGATCTGGGGACTCATTATTTCCTCAATCGGTAGACTGGTGTCTTTGCCAACAGCTAGGACACGTCTGACTAAATCGGTTTTAGTGACAATTCCAGAGGGCTGCCCTTTCTCCACAACAACTAAAGAACCGATGGACTTTTTGGTCATTTTCTTGGCGGCCTCTTCAATGGAAGTTCCTTTACTGATGGTATGGACAGGCCCTTTGACCAGTTCATAGACAATACTGGAAAAAGGAGAAAAGGCTTTGGCGTGTACAGGAGTGCTCATATAATTCAGAATGAGAAATTCTAAAGGAAGAATCGAGTGAAGATGAATTACGAGGATTTCTTCTATAGTAGTGAGATTTTGGTTTTGTTTGACACATTGAATGCCATGTCACCCTGAGCGTAGTCGAAGGGTCTCTGAGATGCTTCGACTACGCTCAGCCTGACAGTTTTCGGGAGATTGTCTCATGGACAAAGAGGATGCCAAACAAAACCTAATTCACGGCACTATATATACCTGTTATTTGGTATTTTCGATATATTTTTTTGAGGTTTTTACAATAAGATCTCCATGCCTGGTAACATTTCCGAAATGTTTATCCTTCCATTTCTCGATCTTTGATGCACATCATCGTAGCAACGATGGTGGCTATGGATTTTTCAGAATGCTCTTGTTGAGCGATAACTTCCCCAGAACACACCGTGATGTTTTGTCCTGGCTTAATGACATTTCCTTGGGCAATAAAGCGTGTCCCCGCAGCAGGAGAGAGTAAGTTGACTTTAAATTCTATCGTCAATACAGCAGCTGATGGCGGCATTAAGGACAACGCCGCATATCCGCACGCACTATCGGCAATGGTGGCAATAACACCCGCATGAATGAATCCATGCTGTTGTCCTAGATTCTCCCGAAAGGGTAGAACTATTTCCACAAAGCCAGGCAACACTTGTGTCATTGTTGCACCCAATAAATCCATCACCTGTTGCCGCGCAAAACTGGCCCGTACCCGTGTTTCAAAATCGGGGTCTTTGGGTTCAAACTTCATAAGATGAATTCCTCGACTCTGACAGTTTGTATAAAGGAGTTTTACATTACAGTATTCTTTTTGTAAGATACACAGGTTGCAAACTTATTTCTGTTTGTCTGTGAACAAAGATAAAAAAACCAAAATCAAAGGATTGCTATGAAAAAAATTATCCTCCTTTTTGCCTTGGCGGCTATGGGTATTGCCGCACTGTTGGCAATTAACCCTGAATTTCACTCTGAGGTGGAAGGCTTGTGGAGTAACCAGGAAGATGCTATCGAAAATCTTCAGAAAACACAAGAAACGGCATTGGAAAAAATGGAACAACTGAAAGAGGTGAGTGGCGAAGTCTTCGAAAAAGGAAAGGAGGCATTGGAAGAAATGGAAAAATTGCAAGACGTCAGCCGAGAAGTTCTTGAAAAAGGACAGGAGGCCGTTGATCAGTTAAAAGGGATGGCTGAAGAGACGATGGAAAAAGCCAAAGATGCGACATCCGACGTCGAGAAACGCCTTAACAATTAGTTCTATTGGAGAATTTATGACGGAACTGTCCTCCATTACCGCATTGATCATCGATGATGAACCACAGATTTGTTACTTTTTTGTGGAAATATTAAAAAGGCAGGGAATTCAATCTTTCACAGCAGAAAATGGTCAACAAGCTCTAGAATTACTAGAACAGCAGAAAATCGATTTTATCATTACAGATGTCAAAATGCCTGTAATGGATGGCATTGAACTCACTAAAAAAGTGCGTCAGGATTATGAAGAACTTCCTATTGTGTTGATCAGTGGATATAGCAATGAAGATACGGTCATTATGGCTCTTCGGGCGGGAGCAAACAATTTCTTAAAAAAACCAATAGAGGCTCATGAGTTTTATAAAGTGGTTCTACCGATTGTACACACCATCGAACAAAAAAAATCCCAAGCCTTTGATTATAGCGTTGTCCGTCAATTATCCGATGAATTCTGTTTAACAAATGATATCACCTTGATTCCAGGATTGGTTGATTATTTATTACAACACCTCAAAACAAGCCCTTACTCTTCACGATTACATGGGCTAAAAATTGCTCTTTATGAAATGATTGTCAACGCCATCGAGCATGGTAATTTGGAAATTACGCAAGAAGACCAGGAAGAGGCTCTCGAAAAAGAGTGTTTTGAGGAATTGGTTCAGGAACGCCTTCAAGATCCAGATTACCAACACCGCCAAGTTTATGTGCAATATGAATACAGCCCGATACAATTGTCCTGTACAATTGTCGATGAGGGCAAAGGTTTCGATTGGCGCCAATTCCCTAATGCACTCTCCGAAGAAACATTATTTTCAAAGAGAGGCCGTGGCATCATGATGGCCCAGATGTATTGTGATGAAGTACGCTATAATGAAAAGGGAAACCAGGTGACACTGATTATCAGGAATGAAAATGCCTCCCATGCTATACCAGAGAATATGTCATCATCTCTCAATAGCTGCCAAGCACACATTTTGGTTGTTGAGGATAATCCTCTCAACTTCGAGCACATCAAAGATGTGCTGGAGAAGTTGGGATATTCCTTTGGAGGACTCCCCCATCCTAACGATTTATTTATACTCCTAGAACATAAAGAACAAAAGAATAATCAATTTGATTTGATTTTAATGGACATCCACATGCCAGAAATCAACGGAATCATGCTGTTGAAACAACTCAAAGCACACTCTGTTTTCCAGAAAATTCCAGTTATCATGCTAACGGGAGAAACGAATCACCAAACATTGGCTGAATGCTTTGAGCATGGCGCAGAGGATTTCATCAATAAACCAGTCAGTCCATTAGTTCTAAAATCCCGGATTCAATCAGTGTTGAACAGGCAGAAATACATTCACCAAATCCAAAAAGTCAGTAGTGAACTGGCCACTCAATATGAACTCTTATCTAAGACACAAATTGCTCTAGAAAAAAAACATCAACAAATTCAGGAAGATGTTTATCTGGCCGCCAACGTTCAAAAGGCAACTCTGCCTCCTCCACCAAACCTCCCATTCTTGAAAACATCCATTATTTTTCAACCGCGCAGTATTGTTTCTGGAGATATTTATTTCATGTCAGAAGATGATACGGGCAGTATGAGGATTTTTTTAGGAGATGCAACCGGTCATGGGATCTCAGCAGCACTTTTAAGTATGTTGGTTCGTATGGGGTTGGAGCAAATTAAACTGGAGGATTCGTCTGATAAAATTCTGAAACAACTGAATACACAACTCGCATCTTGTATTCCCAAAGATGACTACATTACTGGCATTTATTTAAAAATTACTCCACAAGGTGTTCTAAA
This sequence comes from SAR324 cluster bacterium, assembly GCA_028282505.1. Taxonomy (GTDB): domain Bacteria; phylum SAR324; class SAR324; order SAR324; family NAC60-12. The sequence goes on from JANQHV010000129.1 coordinate 16,103, forward strand.
AATCAGCAGTGCTGGCAACACACCTGGGGTTCTCCTATCTACTGCTCAGCAAGACATCACTTTTTTAACAGATGGAGGGCAGGCGCTTGGCATGTTTCCCCAAGAACGGATTCCTTATACAGAAGAAATCCATCATCTCAAACCAGGCGATAAAGTGCTGCTCTATACAGATGGTATTCTGGAATGGACAAACAAAGCCCATCAAGCATTTGGTATCGAACGCTTAGAAAACTATCTCATCCAACATAAAGAACAAGAAATCAATATCCTTTTAACAGGTTTGTTGGAATATTCACAGGAGTTTGCCCAACGGAACCCGTGCCAAGATGACCTGACACTATTGGGTTTCCAATTCCTCGGATAGTGCCTCTTCTTCGGTTTCATAAATCCGAATCATTCGATCCAGCCTCAGCGTTTTCAACACATTGAGACAATTGGAATTGACATTGGATATCACTAAGGCTTTTTGAAGCTCTTCGAGGGTTTGTAAAGTCGTAGCAATCACTCCCACTCCTTTAGAGTCAATGACCTCGATCTTATCCAAGTTCAGCAATAAGGTTTTGATATTGGAATCATTAATCAGAGGATTGAGGTATATTTTAACCGCTTGATTTTCCTGCAATGCTAAATTGCCGATCAGGTTAACAACACACACATGCTTTTCGATACGATGGAACAGTTTCATGAATTCTCCTGATTACTCGTCAATGTTTCGTTGTTTGAACTTATGTTAGCTTTTATTTTGGAGCAATTGTATCAAAGCAGCGGGAATGCCTCCCAGGGGCACCAAACGCTCTGCTCCCCCCCGGTGATAAGCTTCTTTAGGCATTCCAAACACAACACAACTTTGCTCATCCTGTGCCAGGGTGCGTGCTCCTGCCTGACGCATGGCCAACATCCCATCAGCTCCATCACTGCCCATTCCAGTGAGCATGATACCAATGGCATTGGCCCCAGCGTACTTGGCGACTGATTGAAACAATACTTCAACGGAAGGACAGTGTCCCATCACTTTTTCTCCAGGTTGACAACGTACCAGATAAATACCACCTGAGCGCTGGATGGTCATGTGTTGATCTCCCGGAGCCAGTAAAACACGGCCCGGCAAAACACGGTCTCCACTTTGAGCTTCCTTGACATCCACAGCACATTGACTGTTAAGACGCTCTGCATAAGTCCTGGTAAATCCAGATGGCATGTGCTGCACAATGACAACACCGGGGATAGTGGAGGGCAGTCGAGTCAGTACACGCACAAGTGCCTCCACCCCTCCAGTGGAGGCTCCAATAGCAATCACCTTATCCGTAGAAACGGCCAAAGCATGAGACTGAATTTTCTGGAGACTTTGTTCTTGCTGTTTACCCTTCCTTTTCCAGTGACTAACATCCACATTGGCTGCCATTTTGACTTTCGAACAAATCTCCTCCAGCATCATTTCCAAACCTCCAGCAACATTGACGCTGGGTTTGGTCACAAAATCAACCGCTCCCGCATCAAGAGCATCAAAGGTGAGGCGTTGTCCTTTCCCAGTTAATGCACTGACCATTACCACCGGCAGAGGAAATTGAGGCATCATGTGGCGCAGAAACTCCACTCCATCCATTCGAGGCATTTCCACATCCAATGTCAGAACATCTGGTCGTAGCTTAAAAATTTTTTCCCTGGCAATATAAGGATCCATGGCCACCCCGACCACTTCAATCATCGGGTCTTTGTTCAACCCTTCACTTAAAATGCTTCGAACCAGTGCCGAATCATCAATGACCAGTACACGAACTTTTTTCATTCTATCTATAGTTCTATAGAAAATTGCATTTATTTTGCTCTCTGTAGCAACTGGTATCTAGTATGGTGTGATTTTCTATTTTTGTCATTCTGGCGGCCCTCCGAAGCGGCTCGACCCGGAATCTAGGAGTATGCATCATTTTTCATTATCTGGATACCGGATCAAGTCCGGCATGACAAGTTATTGAAATTATTATATTTATTAAAGTAAAATAGAGAAAATCACAAGATACTATCTAAATTTGGGTATGATCATATTTTCGTCTGATAAACACTTTTCATATATTTGGCAGAACTGCTCTCTGAGCTTGTCGCAGAGCAAACGCTGGTTTTGCTTTGGCAAGCTCAACAGGCAGAATGGCCAAAAATATGATCAAGCCCCTAAATTTTTTGATAAACGGAAGGAGCAATATAGCGATAAGGGCAATCGGTTTTATCCAAAGATTCTGTCATTCCAATGAAAAGGTATCCTCCATCTTCTGTAACATCATAAAATTTTCGAATGAGCTGTTTAATAGTTTCACGATTAAAATAGATCATCACATTGCGACAAAAGATGGCAAAAAATTTTCCTTTAAATGGAAAGCTCGACTGAATCAGGTTACAGTAACTAAAATGTACCATCGCTCTGATCTCCGGTTTCACTTCCCATATTCCTTGTTTTTTTGGATTAAAATAATTCATGCGTATTATGGGAGGAACTTTTTTTAGTCGATCTGCTGGGTAATTTCCCCGGTAGGCTTCATTGAGCTTATTGCTATCAATATCGGTCGCCAATACAGCTGTATTCCACTGAGACGAAGAATCTTTAAAGAATTCCTGCAAAAGCATGCAAATGGAATACGCTTCTTCTCCCGCAGAACAACCCGCTGACCAGATATTAAGATTGGAGTCTTGATAAGTAAAAGGTCGGGCGGTTTTTTGGGGCAAAGCATGTCGCTGCAAAAAGTCAAAATGGTCTTCTTCCCGGAAAAAGTAACTGTAGTTGGTAGTAATCCGGTTGGCCAGTGTAGCTAATGCCTGACCCGTGGTATCTCCTTGCAGATAATAATAGTATTCACTGAAATTCTTAAATCCATGCTCATTGATTAACGGCTGCAAGCGGTTTAATACCAATGCTTGTTTGTCGGGCCCCAGAGCGATTCCCAACTTGTTTTGAATCAGTTGAATCAGTTTTTGATATTCCCAATTTGAAATAGCCACATTTAATTTTTGTTATTACTTGTGAAAATGAAACGAAGTATAAAGGTCCTCTGTCAGTTGATCAGGCGGTGTTAATTGAGGTTCCATCCCAAAAATCTGCCGACGGAGCTTAAAACGCGCCACTAATTGTTTCAGATTCTGAGCCTGCCCGGTGAGTTCCTCACTGGCCGAAGAGGCTTCTTCAGAGATTTGAGCATTTTGCTGAGTGATCTGGTTGAGCTGGCTCAACCCATCATTGATTCCCAGGATGCCACGGGCCTGTTCATTACTGGCAGTCGCAATTTCACTAACCAAGTCTGTCACTTGGACAGAACCTTCGACAATCTTTTTCAAGGAGACCGCCGTTTCATCTGCGATTTCGGCACCTGCCTCCACTTTTTTAATAGACTCATTGATATTAGCTGCAGTTTCTCGGACAGCTTCCGCACTATTTTGTGCCAGATTACGAACTTCTTCCGCGACCACCGCAAAGCCTTTTCCATGAACACCGGCTCGTGCAGCTTCCACTGCAGCATTAATAGCCAATACATTGGTTTGAAACGCAATCACTTCAATGGTTTTGATGATTTTAGAAATATCTTTGGACGATTCATTGATCTCCTGCATGGATTGAACCATGCGCTTCATGAGAGCGTTGCCGTCTTCTGCCTGCTGACGTGCGACACTGGCCAATTGATTGGCCTGAGTTGCGTTATCCGCATTAGAACGAGTTTGGGCTCCCATTTGCTCCATAGAAGCCGAAATTTCTTCCAGAGCAGACGCCTGGTTGGTTGCTCCATTCGAAATTGTCAGGCTGGCACTCGATAACTGTTCGGCACCACTGTTCAGCTGATTGGCAGAAGCAGCAACCTGATGCAGCACTTCATTCAAACTATCCATCATGGTTTGCTGAGCTTGTCCCAGCGTATCCTGTGTAGAGACCAAACTTGCTTCAACAGAAAGATTGCCTTCCGCAATTTCCTGCGCTAATCCTACTTTTTCTTTTAAGGATTGGAGCATTTGTTGGAGAGCTATGCCCAAAATATCTTGTCTAGAAGCTAAACTTACCTGAACATCGAGATTTCCTTTCGCAATTTCTTGAGCAAGTTCCGCTTTCATGTTCAACGCTTCCACCATTTTTTGCAGTGCATGGTAGATCCCTGTCGCTTCTCTCCCGGTGGATTTGAACTCGAGATCAGTATTGCCTTGAGCCACTTGATCGGCTACCTCTGCGATAAAGCTCGGTTCTCCTCCGATCTGTTTCATGAGTGACCGTGCGCCCAATAATCCCATCAAAATGACCAGAGTGATGATTACTCCAGAAAACATCAACGTATATTTAATGTTTTCCTGATTTTTATTGGCAATTGCCGTGTACAGTTGCACGAGATCATTACTTAACTTTCGCAGGACATTGGATTGGATTAATATATTGCTGCGTGCCTGGCGGTATGGTTCTGATCCGACTTCTTCTTCCAAAAGGATTTGTACGGTTTTGGTAAGTTGAGCAAAAACCCCCTCAATTTCCACAATCTTTGCCAGAGAAGCTTCGTCTTTAATGCCTGTTGAGGATCTTGCCTTTGACATAGCCAAGTCCACAGGATATTCTCCTCCAGATTTCATGGCAGTCAGTGTCTGAGAAAAAATAGTTTTTGCTGTATTGTACTCTCCCAGACTGGGATTCAATTCTGCTCGTCCCAAGGCAATATCTTTAGAAAAAGGAATATCAAATCGTCGAATTCCCAACATGTCTCCCACTTCAAAAGGAGTTCCTTTGATGGCAGCATGACAGGTAGCACAGGCCTGTACAGTAGCAATATCAGCTGTATAAAATCGAACAAACAGTTCTCCATTGTTTTCAGCAGGCTCCATAAAGATTGCCTGTGGATCCTGGCTTAAAAATTTTCCTGCTTTTCTATCAGTATCATCCTGAAATCCTTTGTTGGGGTTGACAGGTGACTCTGCAAGAATATCTATCTGAAAATTGGCAAATTGCTCATTCACATTTCTGGTGAAAGTAGCAGGAAATGGAATCGCCGGACCTGTTTCCTGGTGGGGATTCATCGATACTTGAAGGCCAGCTTCTTGTGATGGACCTACGACCATACTGGTATAGGTGGCACGCATCTTGGTAATATACTCATCCATGCTGGCAATCTTCTTTTCAAGCAACTTGAATTCACTTTTAGCCATAGCATATCCCAGCGCAGACTTTCCCATAGCTTGTGATAACATGCGCTGCCTTCCCAACACATCAATGATATCAGCATCATTTTCAGCCACCTCCATAATGCGCATCACATTGGCAAAGGCAACAAGCAATACAACAAAAATCAGGCCAAGCATGCCATAAACTTTGGACTGCAATGATAAGTTTTTCATTTTCCCCCCTGCTTAGATTAAGTAAGGTTAGCCCCACTCCCTTGAAAAGGAAGGGAAACCGTTTTTTCACAATTGGCCGAAAATATGTCCAACCCCACACAAAAACTCACGACTTTTGAGTAACAAACAACTTTCCTAAAAATTCCCCATATCCTCTTTATTAAAAGAAATCAATTCTTGGGGAGTTGATGCAGCTTTTGTGTTTTCCTCCAAGGCTGCTTCCATTTCGCCATGAGGCAGCTCCGCTGTAGGCTGATAGGGCAATGTAGCCTGGTGCATGCCAAAGACTTGTTGACGAAGTTTAAAGCGTGACACCAATTGCCTGAGATTCTGAGATTGCCCCTGGAGTTCCTCACTGGCTGAGGAAGCCTCCTCAGCAATCTGAGCGTTTTGCTGGGTGATCTGATTGAGTTGAGACAATCCATCATTGATCCCTTTGATGCCCTGAGCCTGCTCATTACTGGCTGTGGCGATTTCACTGACCAAATCAGTTACTTTCACAGATCCCTCCACAATTTCTTTTAGGGCGAGAGCGGTCTCATCTGCAATTTTAGCACCTGCTTCTACTTTTTTAATGGACTCATTGATATTGGCTGCGGTTTCCTGGGCTGCTTCCGCACTGTTTTGAGCCAGATTACGAACTTCTTCAGCGACCACGGCAAAGCCTTTTCCATGCACACCAGCTCGTGCTGCTTCCACCGCAGCATTGATGGCCAGTACATTGGTTTGAAACGCAATCACTTCAATGGTTTTGATGATTTTGGAAATATTTTCTGAGGATTCATTGATCTCTTTCATGGATTCAACCATGCGTTGCATTTGGGCATTGCCATCTTCTGCCTGTTGACGTGCAGAAACTGCCAATTGATTGGCCTGGGTTGCGTTATCAGCATTAGAGCGGGTTTGAGCACCCATCTGCTCCATGGAAGAAGCAATTTCCTCCAGAGCAGAGGCCTGATTCGTGGCTCCATTGGCAATTGTCTGACTGGACCCAGACAATTGTTCCGCACCACTGGTCAATTGATTAGCAGAAGCTGCCACCTGATGCAGTACCTCATTCAAACTATTGATCATCGACTTTTGTGCTTCTCCCAAAGTGTCCTGTGAAGAAACCAGATTCGCTTCAAGAGAAAGATTCCCTGCCGCGATTTCCTGAGCCAATTTCACTTTTTCTTTCAGAGAATGCAGCATCTCTTGCAGAGCAATGCCCAACGTATCATCTTTAGAAGCCAATTGTACCTGGACATCGAGATTTCCTTTGGCAATCTCCTGAGCAAGTTCTATTTTGAGGTTCAAAGCCTCAACCATCTTTTGCAGTGCATTGTAAATACCCGTTGTTGATGTTTTTGAGTCCATCTGCAGGTTTGTATTGCCCAAAGCCACTTGTTGCGCAATAGCTTCGATTTTGTCAGGCTCCCCTCCAATCTGTTTCATAATGGAACGCGTGATCAAGATAGCGATTGTTCCACCGAGCACCAAGGCTAACAAAGTCCCAAAAATAATAATATAAATAGTCCTGGATGCTGTAGTCTCCGCGGCTTGTTCTCTTTCTACCATCAAGCCTCTTTCGATGCCAACGAATTCATTCAGCTTCACACGCAGTGCATCCATGCTTGCTTTGCCGATTCCTTTTTCAATCAAAGCAGTGATATCATCAATGGTGGTCGTATTTTGATTCATTTCTCGGCGCAGTTCAATTTCAGGAATAGCCGCTTGCTGGAGCCAGTCACTCACCAGTCCTTCAATCTTTTCCAGCCGGGCCACCTGTGGCGGATTATCACTAACTTTTTGTTTCATTTCTACGATCAATTCCTCAAATCCTTTCTTCCCTTTATGGTAGGGCTCTAGATATTCTTCTTGGCCAGTAATCAGAAAACCCCTTTCTCCGGTTTCCATATCAACGATATGAGCCAACAAGTTTTCTGCCTGTAACAATACTTGATATGTATGTTCCACCCAACCTACAGCCTCAGCATCCAACGTTGTAGTCTTAGCTTTTCGTTCTTCTAACAATTTTAATTCTATATTAATAAATGTTTCAAAAACCCCTCGAATGGTATCCATGATGCGTTTACCAGTTCCTTTATCGAGTAAAGCAATGATATCGGTGATGGTGACAGTATTCTTATTCATTTCTCGACGCAACTCTATTTCGGGAATAGCTGCTTTTTGGTTCCACTCATTGGACATTTCTTCAATTTTTTCCAATCGGGCCACCTGGGCCGGATTGTCACTGACCAGCTGCTTGGTTGCCGCCATCAATTCTGCAAATTCGGTAAGTCCATTGTTATACGGTTCTAGATACTCTTCTTGGCCAGCAATTAGAAATCCGCGCTCTCCAGTTTCTTTATCCACCATCAACGCCATCAGCCGATTGCCATTAGCCATGACCTTCTGGGTGTGATTAACCCAGCTTGCTGTATCAATCAACGAGTTAATGCTGTTATAGACGATGCCCCCAATGACAACCATCAATCCTAATACGATTGCGTTTCCTAAAATCATTTTTGTTCCAAATTTCATTTCTACCTCTAACAAATAAATTCAACAATAATGCAGTGTCTCTCGACTCAATGCAGTCATCAACATTTTATTTTTATCAGGATGACGTTTGCCGCAACAAATCCAATTCTTTTTTCTGCAGCAATTCTTCAATATTGAGCAGAATGTAAACCTTATTTTTGGTCTTTCCCATTCCGGCAATAAATTGGTTTTCTGTCGAGTCATCTAATTCCGGAGAGGGGTCAATATCGGTCTTCGGAATACTAACTACTCCAGAAACGGTATCAACGATCAGTCCAGTAGTCACTCCCTGAATATTGACCACCACAAAACAAGAGAACTCATCGTATTCAATTTCTGGCAAAAGAAATCTTGCACGAAGATCAATGACTGGAATGATCTTGCCACGCAGGTTGATAACCCCTTTCGTATAAGCAGGCATGTGTGGAACTTCGGTAATTTCGCTGGTTGAATCGCGAATAACGACTTCCACCACAAAACGAATCTCAATTCCATAAAGGGATTTATGGAGAGGAAAGGTTAAAAATTTTCCCTCCTGCTCATCTACTTCTTCCTCAACAAGAGAAGCATTTGAAGATGCATTTTCCACTACCTCTTCTGTCATAATCAACCCCTTTCTTTAATTTGAGTTTAGTGATAAGTTGAAATGATTTGTTTCCAAATGGTGTGCTTGCTTTTCCTGTTTCAATTAACCCTCTGCTCTCTATTTTGTTTTTCCTGCTTATATGTAATCTTTTTTGCTAAACTTGCCGCATCCAGAATCAATCCAACTTTTCCACTGCCTAAAATGGTACACCCTGCCAAATGCTCCACATGGGTCATGGTTTCTGGCACACTTTTCACGACAACCTGCTGTTGACCAATCACTTCGTCTACCAAGAGACAAAATCGACGATTGGCTTGGTCGATCACTAAAACCATTCCTTCCGACAACCCATTGATATGGGATTGTAGCTGATATACCTTATCAAGACGCATGATCGGCAACAATTTTTCACGAATACGCAACATTTCTTTACCATCCATAGTTTCTGTGATCTTTTCTGGTTCGGGTTGCAGGGTTTCCTGAATAGTGGTCGTGGGCAACACATAAAACCCCCGGCCCACCTTAACCAGCAATCCATCAATGATGCTCAGTGTCAGAGGTATCCGCAATGTAAATGTACTGCCCTTTCCCATTGTGGAACGAACATCAACACTCCCTCGTAGTTTTTCAATGTTCTTTTTGACAACATCCATGCCAACACCACGGCCAGAAAAATCAGTAACCACTTGTGCTGTAGAAAATCCGGGTTCCAGAATCAGTTTCCAGACTTCCTCATCGGCAGGAGAAGCATCTTCGGAAATCAAGCCCCGTTCAATCGCTTTGTTGAGAATAACTTCTCGATTCATTCCTTTGCCATCATCCTGGATGATGATCCAGACTTCATTGCCAACATGTTGGGCTTCTAGTACAATTTTTCCTCCAGGAGGCTTTCCCGCACTCTGACGCTCTTCAGGAGTTTCCAAGCCATGATCCACTGCATTGCGAATGATGTGCAGCAAAGGATCTGCAATCTGCTCTACTAATGTTTTGTCCACTTCACTTTTTTCACCAACCAGCTCCAGTTCTACCTGCTTCCCCAATTTTTTTGAAGTGTCGTGTACCACCCGAACCATCTTACGAAACACCGAAGAAACAGGAACCATCCTCATTGACATGGCAATTTCCTGAAGCTCCCGCATGTTCCTATGAAGCTGACCGGATACTTTTTTCAAACTCTTCAATTCAGTCATCTTCATTTTCAAGGCAGGGTGCTGGGAAACCATGGTCTCTGAGATAACCAACTCCCCTACTAGGTTGATCAATTGGTCCAATTTATCAAGGCTCACCCGGATGTCCTGTGTTTTTGGAGCAATGGCGGTTGATGCCGATTTTCTTCCTGTCTTTTTCTTCTCACTCTGTTTTTGCAGGGCTTGTTCGACATCAGAGGGTGAGGCTTTTCCCATCTGAACCAGGATATCTCCAAGGGGACTTTGCTGCTGTTGCACAGCCTCCTCGATGTCTCCAGATGTGACAGACCCCATTTCTATCAGGATATCACCCAGCTTTGTCTTTTCCGGATCCGAAGTCAATGTTGTCAATCGCCGCAAAGCTTGCTCAAAACGTTCAAGATTGAGTGATTTTTGATTAGAAAGGGCTACGACCCCTTCCCGGAGGGTATCAACTACTTCTAAAATACTCTGGATATTTGAAGCATCTAGTGGAATCTCCTCTGCCTGCATTCCTTCCAAAACTGCCTCAGCCTTGTGACTCAAATTTTCCATTGGACCTACAGCAAGGAAGCCTGAATTACCTTTGATGCTGTGGAAATTACGAAAGGCGGAATCCAGATAATCTTTGGTATCCATCTCTCCTCCCAGTTTATCCAACACCAAAAAAATGTCTTCGATTTTTTCCAACTGCTCTAGAGTGTCTGTGATAAATTGCTTCAACCGCTCTGAAGCATTGAGGATTTCTACCATCTCTCCAGAATCATTTGCTGAGGATGTGGTTTTATCAGAAGAAGCAGTTTTATCGGGCAGCGGAAACAAATCTTCCGGGGTCTGAGGTTCTGACCCTACACACTCAGTATAGTGCCGTTCTAATTCATGAACCAGAATTCCCATTTCCTGATAGAAAATCCCTTCTGCAAATGTATCCTTCGAATACTTGATCAAATTGCGCAGCAGAGCAGCACTTCGAGACAACACCTCTGACAGTGGTATAGATCCCACTTCCTGTTCTAATGAAGAAGTAGAGAGCTCGGACTCTAGTTCTTCTGTTTGTGCCAGTTCGTCCAGGCAGTCTTCCAGTTGCCTAATAAGTTCATCTGCATCTTCTTCAAATCCCTCTTCGTGAAACTCTTCTTCTACTTGATTGAGCATTTCACTCAACAAATCACAACTCTGAATCAATACTTCGGAATACTTGGACTCCCATCTAGTTGCATCACTGCGAAAAACCTGTAAGAGATTTTCAGCGCTATGGGTGACTTTTTGGATGGTGGTGAAATTCAAAAATCCTGCTCCCCCTTTCAAACTATGAAAAGGGCGAAACAACAAATCCATGGTTTCTTTGATTTCTTCTATATCAGACACTTCTCCCAAGTGGATCAAAGTTGGTTCCACTGACTCCAGGGTTTCCATGCTTTCTGCAACAAAATCCAGAATCACCTGCTGTTGCTCTTCACCAATTGGTTCCATCTTGTCTCCAAAATTCTTCTATGTTCCTTGCTTTTTTTTATAATCAGCTACTTTTTTTGATAAAGAGCGAAGACTTTCTTCTCTGCTTTTTCCTGTATATCGATTCATTAATTGTTCTACCTTCTCTTGAAGCCTCTCTGCTAATTCTTCTAAGGTTATTAAATGCAAATCAGCCACACTTGTTAGAAAATAACTGATCATTACTGTCAGAATAATCCCAACCTGTTCTGCTATTTCCTGGCTCAAATAAGATTCTGTTAGCTGCTGTTCTCGCATGAGATCCTGAATTTCTCCACAAACAAAGCGGATGATAGGAGGACCTTTGTTTTCCTTAAGAAATCGATCAATTTCTTCCAGGCGAAAGCAAATCCTTTCCAAAAGCCGCTGATATTTGATTTCTTCTTTAAAAGAATGAAATTCCTGCCATTTCCTGAGTTTCACCCAATGTTCTTCCAGGTTTTGTAATTGATAGTTCAACTCATGAGGAAGACGCTCTCCAAACGATTTTTTTTCTAATTTTCCAAAAGCATAAGCATCTTTAGAAAAAAACATGTGTTCCGTGAATTTGCTCATCTCTCTGCCTCTTTCATCTCTCACCTTATTATACAACTCAATCCTACTAAACCCCAAAATTCTAGATTTACTCTAATTCACACTGCTTATCTTACCAGACCAAACAAAAATTACTCCAAGATAATCAATGGGCATGAGCATCTTTTCATCTATTTGATTGCAATGCTCTCCGAGCTTGTCGAAGAGGACACACTGGTTTTGCTTCGACAAGCTCAACAGGCAGACAAGCTCAGCAAACAGAATGGCTGAAAATATGATCAAATCCTAATCAATGTCGATTAATCTATGATATTTCAAAACTTGTCAATTCAGAATGTTCTACAAGTTAGGGGCTTACTCAAAAATGTTTAAATATTAACAATATTTCTCAAAAACAAGATCAAAAAAACAAAATATCAGGAATAATAAAAAATGTTTGCCAAATTGTGCCAGTGAAAACCATTTATGTACTTTAAATAGCACTGGTTTTATACTAAAGTGTACCTGCTTAAACGATAACCATCGTTGGCTATACACTCAACTCAGGGCATAAAATTAATGTCCCTATTAAAAATCAAAACCAGACAATTGTCTAGCAATAAGAATTGTTATATAAGATTCACCTGAAAAATACTCTTAAAATAAAATCCTAAGGAGTTTTAAGCCGGGTTATGCAATTGCAGTCGGATATAAAACTGCTGATAATCAAATACAAAATCAATCCAGAAAATAAGAAAAAGCAGGAAAAAACAGGAAAATTTTCATTTACCAACCATAGACTCCTCTTCTTGGGTTAAAGAGCTCATGCGGTTAATTTTAAAAAATGGGAAAAAATGGGAAAAAATGGGAAAAAATGGAGAGGAGAGGGCGGGTCACGGTCGCAACTATACTTAAGCGAAAGGATTGCTGATTATCTAATTTTCTGGTATCTTTTTAGGAATAAAAACCTTCACTGTTAATCCAGTGTTTTGGAAAACACGATGGCTCAAAACACTTTATCCAAAACAGTTTTTTTGTTCTTTGGAATTCTGGTATACGCTACTCCTCTTCAGGCAAACTACCAGAATGTTTTGGTGGTTAATTCCTATCATGAAGGAATGCCCTGGAACGACAGTTTGATTGCAAGTATCAAGCAAACGTTCAAAGATCAAAAAGAACCTGTCAATCTGTATATTGAGTATCTGGATAGCAAGCGCATTCATGGTACGATATTCGACTATGAGACTTTGCAAGTTTATGGAATCAGCCCAAATAAACTTTCAACTGATAGTCGGCTGATCAATCAGTCGGAAACGTTTTTTCAACGTCACCAATCCCTGATTATTGCCTGTGGTATCATTTTTACAGGATATGTGATTATACTGATTATTTTACTCTCAAATGTGAAACGGCGCAAAAACGCTGAAAGCACACTACGCTTGCACCAAGAACAATTAGGGGCGTTAGTAGAACAAAAAACCATTGAGTTAAAGAACAGTGAAGAACGCTATCGTCTATTATACAATGATACACCAGCAATGCTTCATTCTATTGATAAAGACGGTAACCTCATCAGTGTTAGTGATTATTGGCTGGAAACAATGGGATATGACCGTTCAGAAGTGATTGGCTCCAGTGTATTGACTTACCTGACAAAAGCTTGCCAGCAACAAGTAAAAGAAGAGGCCATTCCGCGCTTGGTACAAGAGGGAAAGGTACAAAATTTTGCATACCAATTTGTGAAAAAAAGCGGAGAAATCATTGATATTGAATGGTCGGCGATTGCCCAACTTGACGCAAACGGAACATTTCGTCATTCCGTGGCTGTCTCATTTGATGTTACCAATCGTAAACAAGCCGAAAAAGCACTTCAGGAAAGCGTTGGGAAATTACAGGAAAGCGAAGAACGGCACCGCATGTTACTACAAAATGCAGGTATGGGAATTGGTTATTATACACCTCAAGGAGAGGCAGTCCTGTTTAATGAGCGGGCAATACAAAACCTGGAGGACATTTTCGGCCAAAACAACTATAAAGGCAAATCCGTTTATGAACTATTTGGCCAGGAATTGGGGTCTTTCATCATGGAAAGGATCAAAACAACAATCAACAGTACAACACCTCAATACTTTGAAGACGAGTTTAACTTTCTAAACAGAAAAGTTTGGTTCTATTCTGTATTTAGTAAGTTGATCAATGAAACTGGAAAAGTGCTTGGTGTGCAAATCATATCTGATGATATAACACAACGTAAGCAGATGGAGGAGGAGTTGCGCATTGCCAAAGAACAGGCTGAGATTGCCAATCAAGCGAAAAGTGTGTATTTAGCCAATATGAGCCATGAAATCCGTACCCCGTTGAACTCCATTGTTGGTTTTGCTCAGATTTTATCAAATCAAGCACAAAAGCTCCCAGTATCCGATGATTTTAAGGCTTACCTACAACTCATACAAACCAGTGGTAATGATTTATCAGAGCTGATTAATAATATACTGGATTTATCCAAAATTGAGGCAGGAAAAATTGATATTCAAAAAGAAACACTCAATCTCAGGCTTTTGATTCAGAGTATTTTTCAAATCAACAAAGCTGAGGCCGCCAAACATGATATCTCATTACATTATGAATTTTCTTCACAATTACCAGAATTTGTGATTTCAGACCGCACCAAAATCAATCAGATTTTGATGAATCTTCTCAGCAATGCGATTAAATTCACTGCAGTGGCACAGCAAGCAAACCACACTGGTGAATCCACCACTCTTCCTGAAAATAAAAAGATTATACTCCGGGTCACACAAGAAAAGTTCCAGAGGGAATCCTGGCTTGTTTTTGAAGTAGAAGATGCGGGTATTGGTATTTCAAAGGAAGACCAGAAAACCATTTTTGAGCCTTTCCAACAGGCTGATAGAAACATAAACCGAAGGGTTAGAGGAAGTGGATTGGGGTTGGCCATCGTGAAAAGCATGGTCGACTTGCTGGGCGGAAAAATAAACCTGAAGAGTCATAAAGAAATGGACCAGTCTTCAGGGGGATCTTGTTTTACTGTGCATATCCCCTTGATGTCAGCTGAAGACAAAGAAACAGGACCGGGGCATTTGAATTGGGAAGATAATCACTTTTCAGAAAAAAACCGCATCCTGGTTGTGGAAGACAATCCAACCAATCAGAAGATGATTCAGGCATTATTTCGAGAATTGGGCTTGGAAATCGAGCTTGCTGCCAGTGGAGAGGAAGGCGTTGAAAAAACATTGGCTGCCAGTGAGAAAAACCAACCGTTTGATTTGATCCTGATGGATATTCACATGCCTGAAGTGGATGGTATCGCGGCTAGTCAAAAAATTCAGTTATCCCCAGCATGTCACAAAATTCCTATCATTGCTCTATCCGCTGAAGTATTTGACTTTCAACAACAAACGGCTCTGTCGGCAGGAATTTCTGACTATCTGCTCAAGCCGATTCAAGTCAATGAGCTGGTAGCGATCTTAGTCAAATATTTAAAGCAGGATCAAACGGCTTCGACAGTTGAACAGATCCCCCGAAAGCCATTGCCCGATGATCTGAAGGTGCAACTACTCGATGAGTTCAAGACACTCGCTGAAATCCCTCATTTCTATAATAGACGTATTCGTATCCAAATTGATAAAATGACTGAACTGTGCAGGGCTCCGGACGGTAACCTCTATGAGTCACCTTATCTGGCAATTATGAGAAACATTCAGTACATGTCTGATTCTGGAAATTCTGAAGAGATATCAACATTAATCAATGAGGCTCTCAATGTCCAATATTCTCGTTCTTGATGATGACCGTTATTTTCTCCAACGAATGACAATCTGTCTGGAATCCTTCGGATACTCCGTTGAAACTCTGATTGAACCCCAGTATTTATTTCAACTCCTGGAAGTCCATCTATCAGATCTAATCCTGTTAGATATCCATATGCCCGGAACAGATGGAGTGGCAGTGCTGCAACAATTAAAAACGCATGCAGAATATCAATCCATTCCAGTGATCATGTTAACGGCTGATATAGACAACCAGACACTATCAAAGTGCTTCGAGGCAGGAGCCATCGATTTCATCAATAAAGGCATTGACGAAAGCATCCTGAAAGCCCGAGTGAAGTCTGCATTGAAGACACGGGAATATTTCAAACAATTACAACAAGAAATCACTGAGCGTAAAAAAATAGAAGAGACGTTAAAGCTGGCTAAAGAACAGGCTGAATCCAGTAATCAGGCAAAATCACAGTTTCTGGCCAATATGAGCCATGAAATGCGAAACCCTTTGAACAACATTTTGCCACTCTCCGAATTTTTATTAAAAAACTCGGATGGCAATCTTACTTCTGGAGATCTGGATTGCATTCAAGCCATCTATGATGCGGGAAAGGAACTCCATCTGCTGATTAAAGATCTCCTGGATTTTTCAAGCATAGAAGCAGGCAGAGTCGAAGTATTGAAAGAAGAAGTGGTATTGAATGCTTTAAGCCAGAACCTCACCCGCGACTTTCAACACCTGGTCGAGGAAAAAGGACTGACCTGGCATGTTCAAATTGCCCCTGATCTCTCTCCAACAATTATCTCTGATGAACAAAAAATCCGTCAAATTCTCAAAAATTTTGTTTCAAATGCTCTAAAATTCACTCATCAGGGAAGCATTCAAGTCCATTTTTATCCCATTCATGCAAAGGCAGGCGGAATAAAAAAAAGGGTCGCCTTGGAGATTTCTGATACAGGCATTGGGATTCCTCTGGAAAAACAAACCTCCATCTTTGATGTTTTTCAGCAGGGGGATGTCACCATACAAAAAAAATACGGAGGTTTTGGCCTGGGATTGGCCATTGTAAAAAACCTGACTTTTTTACTGAAAGGCAAAATCCAATTACAGAGTGAAGAAGGCAAAGGAAGTACCTTCACTTTGCTGTTGCCAGAAACACTGCTAGACAAAAGTACAGACAGAGAAAAAATCCAAAAACAACTGCCCAGGAGTCAACGAGACAAAGACCTCTATTCAGATCCACAAATTTCTGAAGTCCTGGCAGATAAGAAAATATTGATTGTAGATGATGAGATACGCAATATATTTACCTTGAAATCCATCCTTCAACAACACAAGGCTTCCATTTTGATAGGTAGAAATGGCAGAGAGGCCTTAGAACAATTGGAGCAACATCCAAATATCCAATTGATCATCATGGATATTGTGATGCCGGAAATGGATGGTTTTGAGGCCATACAAAACATCCGCCGTCAAAAAAATACTCACCATATTCCAATCATTATCCTCTCGGCCAGAACACAGCCATTGGAGTGCAGCAAATGTCTGAATATGGGAGCTAATGAATTCTTAACAAAACCCTTAGATGTTAAAAAATTGTTTAAAATATTGAGGAAGTATCTATAGACTTTCAGATAATAAACTTGTAGTATAGGCATTGGAAGCCCACATGCCTCTACCTGTGATTGATGGGCACAGACATGTGGGCTTCCGAGGTCCCGGTCCGGCGTTCCGGTGCTACCAAATTATTTATCTGAAAGTCTATAGCAGCAGGAGGGAACAATCATGCAAGCAATCAAAATTTTGCTGGTGGATGATGAACCACGAAACCGATTAACTTTGAAAAAATGGCTGGACTCTCCGGATCTTTTGTTATTGGAAGCAGACTCTGGAGAAGAGGCATTGGAACTTGTTCTACAGCATGAATTTGCACTAATATTGTTAGATATCGAAATGTCCGAAATGGACGGTTTTGAAACAGCTGAATTTATACGGAATAACCCAGATAGTCAAACAATTCCCATCATGTTTGTTACAGGAGTTTATACTGGCAAAGAGTCTGTCTTCAAAGGGTATGAAGTGGGAGCTGTCGACTATCTGTTGAAACCGATTGATCCGCACATTTTAAAAAGCAAAGTTAATTTTTTTGTGGAGGCCTATCAAGAAAAAACTCAATTAGAGAATGAGATTACTGATCTGAGAAAACAAAGTGGCACGCATGTTAATGCAGTCCATCCCTCCCTTGATCATCTTTTAAGTCCACGGGAAACACAAGTATTAGAATTGATTGTTGCCGGTAAGAGTTCAAAAATTATTGCTTTTGATTTGGGAGTCAGTGAACACACGGTCAATGCCCACCGGCGAAATATCATGGCAAAACTCGATGTCCACGACCT
Source organism: SAR324 cluster bacterium (assembly GCA_028282505.1). GTDB lineage: Bacteria > SAR324 > SAR324 > SAR324 > NAC60-12. Next base: position 33,910 of record JANQHV010000129.1, read on the forward strand.
GGCTTCTTTGGTCAGCTTTGCCTTAATCCATCAACTCGTCAATCCCAAAACCGTGTAATGGTTGGTCGGTTTGCATTCCATTCATGAAAATGTCATTCCAAGCACATGTGAAGAATCTCCGTGCAACTAGTCACATTTAACTATTCTTTTTTACTTTCTCCTATCTTCTCATATCTACCTCCCTTCTTTTTTTTCATAAAATAACTATATCTGGCAATAGGTTTTTTCAGGAAAAGTAGATACTCTGCCAAATATACGGCAGACGGTAAAGTTTGCAGGTAGAGACCGTAATATACGACAAAAAATCACTATGATACAAATCCATGAAGATCAACAAGAACAAATCCTGGAATTTGTTTCCGAAATTACAGACATGCTGGATACCGTGGAACCCACGTTGATTAACCTGGAGTCAACGGATGATCCTACAGAAATCGCCAGTACAGTGAATGATGTTTTTCGTTTGTTTCACAGTATGAAAGGTGGTGCTGGTTTTTTACAATTGAAGAATATTGAAAAGGTAACGCATTCGGCAGAAAACTTATTGCAGCATTTCCGTAAAGATCCAAACACATGGCATTCCGATTACCTGGAAGTATTAATACAGAGTGGTGATTTGATTCGTCAGATGCTGAACCAGGCAAAAGAAGATTTCAATGATAACTATTTTGAGGAGGAAGCTATGAGTCTACTTGATCTGTTAGCAGAAAATCTAGACAGCTTGAACAAAGACCCTGATGCCGTTTCTGCAAAGCAAGAACCGACAAATCCACTTGTTCCAAATGCTGCAGAAACTTTCTCACCGCTTGATCTTCCAGGGCAGACTACTTCTCCTCACTTCCCTGATGAGGTTGAAATGAAAGAAAATATGTCTCAAACTTCTGTCAATACCAAGGAGGTCTTTGTAAACAGTACAGAAGAGCATCTGGAAACAGCGGAAGGTGCTATTTTAGTATTGGAGCGGCTTGGAGAAGAAGTAGACCATCAGGAGTATCTTCATTCTATTCTTCGCAGTTTTCATACCATTAAAGGAAATGCGGGTTTTCTAGATCTCCCTTTGATTGAACGTTTGAGTCATAACGCAGAGACAGTTCTGGAAGAGGTAAAAGTTGGTAAACTGACCCTGGATGGGCAAAGTAGACAACTGATCCTGGAAGTGATTGATGTCTTGCGTGAAGGGACGGCTGCTCTTGCCCAGGGACAGCAATGTGATACAAAACGATTTGAGGAAATGGAAAACAAATTGGCGGCCTTTTCTTCCAATCCAACGCTGCTGGGAAATATTATGGTTGAGATGGGCACTGTCAAGCCGGGTGATGTGGAAGAGGCTCTCCAACATCAACGCTCTTCTTTGGGAAATATCCTGGTCAAGATGGGAAAAGCTGAACCCAAGGATGTGGAAAAAGCCCTAGTGACACAAAATATCCGGCAGAAAAAAACTCCTGTGGCCAAACCTTCAGTCATCAAAGCACAAGACATCCGTGTCAGTCTGGACAAATTGGATAAATTGATCGATTTAGTTGGAGAATTGGTCATTTCTGAAACCATGATTGCTCACCACCCTGCCCTGGAAAGTAACGAACTGGAAGATTTACGAAATATGTCTCGCCAGTTGGCCCGCTATATTCGCGACCTTCAGGAAACAGCCATGTCCATGCGGATGGTACCTGTTTCTTCCGTTTTTCAGAAGATGGTCCGGGTGGTCCACGACACTTCCAAAAAACTGGAAAAGAAAGTGAATCTGAAGATGGTCGGAGAAAAAACAGAAGTTGACAAAACTTTGGTAGAACAAGTGGCTGATCCATTGTTACATCTTATCCGCAATGCAGTCGATCATGGTATAGAAATGCCAGGTGACCGAGAGGCCTTAGGTAAACCAGCAACAGGCACCATTCGACTGGAAGCACAGCATGTTGGCAATGAAGTCTGGATCATCATCGATGATGATGGAAAAGGGCTGAGTCGGGATATCATCTTGAATAAGGCCAAAGAAAAAGGATTGGTGACTGACAATGGAGAATCACTGACGGATGGAGAAGTTTGGAAACTGCTCTTAGAACCTGGTTTTTCGACTAAAGAAAAGGTGACAGACCTCTCTGGACGTGGTGTGGGCATGGATGTGGTCAAACAGAATATCGAAAAACTGCGTGGCAGTATCAGCATCGAATCTCAGTTAGGAGCAGGCTCTATTTTTACCCTGAAAATTCCACTTACCTTGACCATCATTGATGGTTTACTCATTCGTGTGGCGAATACTTCTTATGCCTTGCCAACCAATACCATTAAAGAAACACTCCGTCCTCAGGATTCCCAAATTACTAAAACGATGAATGGCTCCGAAATGCTGCGTCTTCGTGAAAAGATGCTTCCGATTTTACGACTTCATGACCTGTATCAGCTTGACACAGACATTACTCGGCTTTCGAAAGGAATGATTCTGGTGATTGAGCAGGCTGATAAAATGTTTTGTGTTTTTGTAGATTCGATCTTGGGGCAGCAACAAATCGTAGTGAAGGGACTGCCAGAATCCATGTCAAGGATACCTCATCTCTCTGGCTGCACTATTTTAGGGGATGGCCAGGTTGGTTTGATCCTGGATGCAACCAGCTTATCGAAGATAACTCTCCATCTCAGAGCGAAGATGTCTAAAAACTTTTGACTCAATGTAATTAGGGCCTGTCAATAATTTTGAAAGCATAAATCAAACCAAGATTATTTGAATATAACTAAGACCCTGGTTCTAAATTTAAATTAATTGACAATCGCTAGTCACATCTAACTATTCTTCTTTACATTCTCCTATTTTTTTACATCTACCTCCCTTCTCTTTCTCCATAAAATAGCTATATCTGGCGATAGGTTTTTTCAGGCAAAGTAGATATACTTTCAAAAAATCAGCAATCACCCACATGCTGGATGCTAAGGCAGCGTCGTTTAAAACAAATACAAGTTTTTTAGGGCTGGCATCCATTGAGCATTTGAGTCATCAAGCAGCAACGGTTGTGGAAACAAATGAAAGATGGCAAACGGCCCCTGGATGAGCAATGTTCTGTTGTTTTTTGAAACTCTCAACAAAGGATTAACTATGACTGATGAGGTATTAGAAATTCCACGTCCCCCACAGGCTTTATATACCAAGGGAAGCATCAATTTGCGTGGTCAAGTTCTTCAGGTCATTGATCTGTGGGCAAGATTTATATTCAAAACTAGTCTTAAGGTGATTTGCAAAAAAGGAAATACCATATCCCTTAAATTTCCCTAGCCTCTTTTGACAAAGGGGGAACACTTAACTTGATTTCTATGAACAAGTAAAAATAGTGGGCTGTATACAGAGATTTCCCCCTTGAACCAATTTCATTGGGGTCACCTTTTTCACAAATTACCTGAGGAGATAATATGCTTAAAAACATGAAAGTCAGTATAAAACTAACAATGGCCTTTTTCTCAATCATCTTGTTACTACTGGTGGTCGCGGGAGTTGGCTATTTTGGAATGTCTTCGGCACAAGATGGATTTGTCACTTATCGAGGATTGGCACGGGACACCAACCTAAGTGGACGCGTGCAGGCCAACATGCTGGAAGCTCGTTTGGCAGTAAAAAACTTCATCATCAGTAGAGACAAAAAAGATGTGACGATCTACGAAGCCCGCTGGAAAACAATGTTGAATCTGATGGAAGAGGCAAAGCAAGAAATTCAAAAACCTGAACGTGCCCAAAAAGTATCATTTATTGACCAGTCACTCGGTCAATACCAAACAGCTTTCTACGAGGTCGTTGATTTTATGGCAGAACGGGATAAAGTTGTCAGCACACAATTGGATCCCAACGGACTGCGCATGAGAAAGCTTCTAACCGATTTGATGACAAGTGCCTATCAGGATCAAGACTCAACTGCAGCCTATTATGCAGGAAGGGTTCAGGAGCATCTGTTACTGGGAAGGCTGTACATGGTGAAATACCTCAACACAAATAATCAGGCTGATATTGATCGTGCCAAAAAAGAGTTTCATGAACAAATGAAAGAACCCCTGAAGATTTTAGATCAGGAAGTTGAAAATCCAACTCAACGAAAATTACTTGGAGAAATCCTGGCATCTAAAAAAATATATACAGATTCTATTGAGGAGATAAATACGATTATCACCAAACGAAACAAACTCATAAACGAGGTTCTGGATACGGTTGGTCCAAAAGTCGCTGGTGCGGTGGAAGAGGTCAAGCTTTCTGTCAAAGGTGAACAAGATCAACTGGGCCCGGCCCTTCAAGCCAAAATACGTCAATCAGATATAATCATCGTTGTGGCTGTCGGAGTTTCACTATTGTTAGGAATTATCATTTCTGTTTTGTTCAGCAAAGCAATCACCAGTTCTCTGGTTAAAATCAAAGATGCTGCTGTTGATATTTCCAGAGGCAAACTGGATATTCAGATAGAAGCTAAGAGTCAGGATGAGTTTGGTGACTTGGCCCGGGCTTTTCAAGAAATGACCAAGATGTTATCGGATAAATCGAAGCTGTCTGAACAGATGGCTCAGGGTAATTTGGATGTTGAGGTTAAACTCGTCTCTCAGGAGGATGTTCTTGGAAAATCCTTGCAAGAAATGGTGGGTAGTTTGGAAAGTACCATCAGACAAGTTTCTGTTTCAGCGGATCGAGTCACCTCTGGTGCACAGCAATTGGCACAATCCAGTATCTCTCTCTCCCAAGGTTCAACAGAACAAGCCGCCTCTCTCGAACAAATTTCTTCTTCTATGGAAGAATTGAGCGCTCAAACCAGAACCAATGCAGAAAATGCGAACCAGGCTAATCAATTGGCTACCTCGGCCAGAAACCAGGCCGAAGATGGCAATGCGCAAATGAAAACAATGCTCAGTTCAATGCAGGAGATCAATGCTTCTTCACAGAATATTTCTAATATCATCAAGACGATTGATGAAATTGCGTTTCAAACGAATGTCCTGGCAATCAATGCAGCCGTTGAAGCAGCAAGAGCCGGTACTCATGGTAAAGGATTTGCTGTGGTAGCTGAAGAAGTGAGAAATCTGGCTCAACGCAGTGCTGAAGCCGCCAAAGAAACCACGAATCTGATTGGTGATTCCATTAAAAAGGTCGAGTCAGGTGCTAAGATTGCTGATGAAACAGCGGTTGCCTTGAAAGAAATTGTAAACGGAGTGACAAAGGTGACCGATTTGGTCAATGAAATCACCACATCCAGCAATGAACAAGCCCGTGGGATGGCCGAAGTTAACAGTGGCTTGACCCAACTGAACCAGGTAGTCCAAAAAAATGCCCAAATGGCAGAAGAATCATCGACGGGGAGTGATGAGTTGAGTTCACAGGCAAACATGTTAAAGCAGGTCGTTGAACGTTTTAAACTCCGGCAACAACTCTCGGGTTCTTTTAATTACCATAGTCCAATGCCACATTTACCTGTAACGACCTCTCCAGCATTCGATCCTCAACCAGTGACTCAGGCAGTTGCTGCACAAACGGATACTTCCTCTGTCGTTTCCGGGAAAAATCTAATTTCCTTTGATGAGGAGGATACAGGTAAATTTTAATATTAGACCATGAACGTAGGCTGGTTCACTTAAATTAATTTTCCATTGTTTTTTGAAACTTTCAACAAAGGAGTAATTATGGCTGATGAAGCATTAGCAATTCCTCACTCTTCTGAAGAAGAGGACGAGACACAAGAAGGCAAATTTCTGACATTTCCACTGGAAGGCTCGCTATATGGGATTGAAATCCAATATGTACTGGAAGTGGTAATCCGAAGCAGCAAAATCCAAATCACCGAAGTCCCTCACATGCCCTCGTATACCAAGGGAGTCATCAATTTGCGTGGTCAAGTTATTCCGATCATTGATCTGCGAGCAAGATTTCAGCTGTCGGAAAGGGAATATGACGACCGTACCTGTGTTGTGGTCGTTAATATCCAGGGAACAACCACCGGCTTGCTTGTAGATACAGTTACTGGAGTTGCCACAATTCCCAAAAATGCTATTGATCCCCCTCCGCAGCTTGATACGTCGGCACAAAGCCGCTTCATCGCGGGAATGGGAAAAACAAAGGAGACTGTATACATTTTACTTGATGTCAACCAACTCTTAGGCAAAGAGGAAATCAAAGAAGTTCAGAAAATGGAGGCTGCTTAACAATGCATGGAAAAAGACGTTTGATTTTTGTTTTTTGTGAACTATTGAATGGTACTTTGTATAGCAACCCAGAATTCAGGAGAAAAATATGTTTAAATTCACACTATCTAAAAAAATATCTTTAGTTTCAGCCATACTAATAATTTTCATCTTGATACTATCAGGTATTTCGATTTGGGGAATGAGTTTGATTGACAAAGTCCTCAATAATGTAACTGATGTTACGGCACCCACCGTTGAAACAGGAGATGATTTGATCATGGCTTTATGGGAAGCCAATAAAGTGGCAGAAGAATACTTAATTGAAGAAGATATTACGAAGCTGGCACCATTAGAAGAAGAATTTTTTTCATTAGTCGAATCTTATAAGGAGGCTGATGCAGAATTGGACACGTTGGTAGGGACAGACCAGGAATTTGCAGATGAACTGACTGGAGCCGATATAGAATTCCAAGAATTTGTAAAAAATGCTAAAGAGATGTTTGAACTTCACAAGATAGAACTTGAAAAAGAGATCAATGTAAAAAATCTAGTGCAGCATTTTGAACAGTTAGCTGATGACTTAGGAAAAATTCTGGGAGAGGCTGCTCAAAAAAATGAAAATGAGTTCAAAGAATCCCAGAATATCCAGGACTATGATGCTGTGGAAGCCGCTATGAAACTGGATATCCTGGTTGGAGATGCCTTGGAAACCGCACGGGAATATCTATCAGAAGAAGATCCACAAAAACTACCTGCAATTAGAGCGGAATTTGAAGCAATTACAGAAGGATCAAATATTTATGAGCAGCAATTATTGAATTCAGTAACATTAGCAGAAGAGACAACTCAAGTACAAGAAATTATCAACCTGATTAAATCCTTTGAGGAATCAACCACAGAAGAAGATGAACTCTTTGATGAATATCAAGAACAGCTCGAAGCAGAATATAATGCAAAAGACAAGATCGAACAACTGGAGACGGATGTGGATCGAGCAGTCGAGTATCTAGACAATTTGGTTTCTTTAGCAGATAAAGTCTCCGATGACACTGATGAACAAGCTGCTGCAACTATTGGTAATATACGCATGTTATTAATCGGCGTAGCTCTCATGGCTACACTTATAGGATGTAGTGCAAGTTTTGTGATTGCACGTAAAATTACTGTTCCAACGCAAGAATTAGTGAGGATCCTCAATGAGATGGCAAAAGGGAATTTTGATCATCATGTCGTTATCAAGGGATCTGATGAGATTGCGACATTAGGAACTAGTTTTAATTTAATGATACAGAATCTAAAGAAACAAATTGAATTAACCACTCAAATTGCAAACGGAAATCTTTCGCAGCAAGTACAGCTTGCTTCTGACCAAGATGACTTGGGATTAGCGTTACAACGAATGACAGAGAGTTTGAATCAAACAATTGCTCATGTCTCGCTCATGTCCTCTCAAGTTACCGAAAAATCACAAGAATTGTCCCATTCTAGTGAACGGTTTTCACAGGGAGCCACTCAACAAGCAACTGCATTGGAAGAAATTTCCTCATCAATGGAGGAAATCAATTCTCAAACTCAGGGAAATGCAAAAAATGCAATAGAAGCCAATACGCTTGCGAGAACTGCTCAAGAGAAAGCAGAAACCGGAAATCAACAAATGCAAAATTTATTGGCAGCAATGAAAGAAATTCAAGATGCTTCCCAGAGTATTTCGGCCATTATTAAAACGATTGATGAAATTGCCTTTCAAACAAATGTGTTAGCAATCAATGCGGCGGTTGAGGCTGCTCGTGCTGGTGTTCATGGGAAAGGGTTTGCCGTCGTTGCAGAGGAAGTACGTAGCTTAGCGCAACGTAGTGCCGATGCTGCTAAGGAAACTGCCAGTATCATTACCAATTCTGTACAAAAAACGGAAGAAGGATCACGCAGTATGGAAGCAAGTGCGGTTTCTTTGCAAGAAATCGTAAGTGGTGTCAAGCAAGTCACATCACTCGTTCAGGAGATTTCTACATCTAGTGAACATCAAGCAAAGGGGGTCGTGGAAATCAACACAGGGCTCCAACGATTGAATGATGTCACTCAACAGAATGCATCTTTGTCCACAGAAGTTTCCCGTGCAAGTGAAGAATTAACCGGACAAGCGACAGAACTGAAACACCAAATCGCCAATTTTCAGCTTCAGGAACAGATTGGGCAGACTCTCAAAACTTCCTTAAACACACATCAGATTACTTTTGTACCAGATTCGAATGGATAAAAGATTTTGTATGAAGTTGATATATAAATCCGCTCAACAAGATTGATTTTTCGCAATAAACCATCTTTTCAAAATAGGCTCTTAAAGTTATCCTAAAAAAGTATAGCAATTCTAACAATAAACATAAGGAGGTTGTTGTCATAGAAAAAAATTTTATCGATCCATTAGTCATGAGTAAGTTAAATTCTACTTTGAGGAATCAACTAATTCAGCTTTTCAAAGAACAATCTCCAACACTGATTGAAGCAATTAAAAATGCTTCCCTTGAGAGTGATGCCTAAACATTAAAGGAAAGAGCTCACTCCTTGAAAGGCAGTGCTTTAACCTTTGGTGCTACCGCTTTAGTAAGGATTTGTGCTTTACTGCAAAAAAGAGCAGAGACAAATGATTTGGAAGGAGTGGATTCTGATGTCATTCAGTTGCAGACGATATATGTTCAAACTGTTCAAACATTAAAGGAACAGGTACACTAATAAAGAAAGTTTGGGTAATGAATTCAGGCATCGTCGAATTGTGGTTGCAGACTCCAGAAAACTAAAACGTAAAGAGAGATTATGAATAAAATTGCACTGTCTTTTGTCATGTTGGTACTGATATGGACTCCAAATGCTTTGGGCCAAACCACACCTGAGAAAACGATATTAACCATGGGAAAAGCCACCGATGATGTGATCAAGGCTCAAAAAAGGTTAGGCCCTATTGTGGACTATTTAGCATCTCAACTAAATGATGTTGGAATCAGGGAAGGTGAACTTGTGCTAGCAGGCGATAACAAAGTCTCCACCCTGATCCGTTATATCAATGAAGGACAACTGGATATTGCCTTTGATTCTGTATTTCCGACCTTGAGAATTATCGACGAAACTAATGCCATTCCCATCCTCAATGTCTGGAGAAATGGGAAAGAAACATACAGAAGCTTAATCATTGTTAAAAAAAATAAAGGAATTAATCAACTAGAAGATTTGAAAGGCAAATTGATTGCCTTTGAACATCCTGAATCCACACCGTCCTATTTTCTGCCAAAATTTACTTTGCAAACTTCTGGATTTGATTTAGTGAATCTTCCTGCAGTAACAGCACCCATTGATCATGACAAAATAGGCTATGTTTTTGCAAAATCAGAAATTAATATGTCCGCCTGGGTATTTTATGAAAAAGTGGATGCTGCAGCATTTAGTTCATTAGACTGGAATAATCCTGAAGATGTCCCTGAATCTTATAAAAAAGAATTCAAAATTCTTTACCAAACTCAAAAAGTCCCCACACTTGTTGTGATGCTCAATCAAAACCTGGATAACAAATTAAAAATAAGAATCAAGGACGAACTCCTCAAAATGCACACAACCTCTGAAGGAAAAAAAGCACTTCAGAATTCAAAATACAAAATCGCTAGATTTACAGAATTAACCCGGGATACGTTATTGCCTAAAATGGGAAACTTTTTAACTCAAAAACTTCATTAACCATGTCGTTATTTAAAAGTATTCAATCCAAATTTATAGGTTTTACCATATTCATAATAATTATTATTGCAGGGTTGTTTTTGATTTCTGAAATCTATTTTCATCATCAAGTTCATGAAGCCAGTGATGTGATTTATGATAATCTGTTATCTCAAGCCATCGAAGAGCAGAGTGTACGAGAAATGCGATTATTAGCAACATTATTGTCCAAGACCTTGATTCAACCTATTTTTGAGTTAGATGTTTTTCAAGTTCGACGCCTGATCCACATCGTTGCAGATAGCCAGGATATTAATTACGTTTATGTTTATGATCAACAGGGCAGAATATTAGCCGATACCCATGGAGAATCATCTCTCATGGGAAAATTGCCAACAACATCAATACACCAACAAATCAGCAAAACTGAAACATTACTGATTCAAAAAGAAGGGAATCTCACCCATGTTGCCGCTCCTGTTCTCTTTGAAAACAAAAGATTAGGTGTAATTGAAATTGGTTATTCCACTCAAAGTATCACGGAGCAGATCGAGAAACTACTTCAAGAACTCGAATCGATCAGAACTCAAATCGAATTGGGCCAAGTCCAAGTCGTCTTCCTTATATTTTTAACAATCTCCCTGGTGACTGTGATTCTGGGAGCGCTATTCATCAAAAAACTATTTTCACCAATCCAACAATTGGTCATTGGAACTGAAAAGATTGCCAAAGGGGATTTGAATTTCAGGATAGAGATTTTCTCAAAAGATGAGATAGGAATTCTGGCTTTAGCCTTCAATCAAATGACGGAAGAATTGCAAACAACTACTGTTTCCAAAAGGTATGTCGATAACATCCTGGCCTCCATGATCGACACCTTGATTGTTCTCAAACCAGATGGAACCATTATTACCTCAAATCCAGCAACTTCAAAATTATTGGGATATGCGCAAACAGATCTGGAAAAACAGCCGATATCAATTATCCTACCCAAAGAAGAGGAAAAAATATTCATGAAAAAAGGATTTGATACATTGGTCAAAGAGAATTTTGTTCGAGGAGTTGAAACTACTTACCAAACCAAAGATGGTGAAAAGATTCCCATGCTCTTCTCTGGTTCTGTGATGTATGATAACATGAATCAGATTCAAGGTTTTGTTTGTGTGGCACAAGACCTTTCTGAACACAGGCGACAGGAAGATCGTATCGATGCCATTATGACCGCCTTGCCGGACATGATTTTTATTTTTGATGAAGATGGCAAATATATTGAAATTTTAACAGGAAGGCACCATCTTCTGTATAAAAAATTTAATCAATTCAAAGGAAAGGTGATTCATGAAGTGATTCCTCAACCAAATGCTGATTTATTTTTAGCCACAATCTATAAAACCCTGGAAACTGAAAAACCTCAGACGTTAGAATACCAACTTGAATTCCCTACGGGAAACATCTGGTTTGAAGGGAGGACTTCTCCCATGATGCAAACCTTCAACAACAAACGGGCCATTGTTTGGATTGCTCTCGATATCACCGAACGCAAGCAATTAGAAGCACAGCTCTACCAATCTCAAAAAATGAAAGCCCTGGGGACGTTAGCAGGAGGAATCGCTCATGAATTTAACAACATTTTGGCAAGTACACTCGGCTATACTCAATTACTTCTTGACAAGGTACCGAAAGACAGTAAAACCTGGAAGTATCTTAAATTGATTGAAAAAGGAGACAAACGGGCAACAGAACTGGTCCAACAAATTCTCACCTTTTCACGGATGGAGGTCCGACAATTTGAGTTGTTTGATATCACTTCTGTTGTCAAAGAAGCCTTTCAGATGATGCAAACTACAATCCCGACCAGCATCGAAATTCATCACTCTTTTCAAGAGGATTGTGGTAAGATCTTCGCCAGCGTAACCCAAATTCATCAAGTCATTATTAACCTCTGTAATAATGCAGTTCATGCAATGGAAGAAACTGGAGGTATTCTAAAAATCAGTCTAAAAACCCTCAGTTCTAACGAATTTCCCCTGCCAGACACAACACAGGGAGGTATAGAACTCAGGGTTGAAGATAGTGGCCAAGGGATTTCTGCAGAACATCTGACAAAAATATTTGATCCTTTTTTTACGACTAAGGAAGTCGGGAAAGGAACTGGCTTAGGATTAGCCGTAGTACATGGGATTGTGGAAGAGCATCATGGGAAAATTACAGTAGAAAGCACTCCTGGTCAAGGAACTTGCTTTCGTGTCTACTTGCCATTGGCAACGAGTACTCATGTCCATCTTGCAACACGCCAGGAGGAATGTAAGATCAAGTCAGGAAGTGGACACCTGCTCATCGTTGAGGATGAGATAGAAGTTTCGAGCTTGTATGAAATTTTCTTAGAAGGTCTGGGCTATACAGTGACAATTTGTAATAATGGTTTAGAAGCTTTAGAAACTATTCAACGAAATCCACAACAATTTGACTTAATCTTAACTGATATGGCAATGCCTCAGATGAACGGAAAACAGCTGATTCAAGAACTCCACAAAATTCAATCGAATTTTCCCATCATTCTTACAACCGGCTACAGCCGTATTATTTCTGAAGAAGAAGCCAATGCTCTGGGGGTAAAATACTATTTAACCAAACCCATCTTAATAGAAAAACTGGCACAAACGATCGAGGATTGTTTGGCGTAGAAGCAGATGAAGATGATGAAAAACGACACCTCTCCTCTCCCATCCCCCCTTCTCGGTTCCCGTCTTCTCATTGTAGAAGATAATATGGATGTACGTGGATTGCTCTGTGCAATTCTGGAAGACACCCCTCATCATATCGAAGTAGCAGCAGATGGACAAGAAGCTCTGGAAAAATGGAAAAAATCCTTTTCCAATCAACCTTATGATCTGATGACCATAGACCTCAACATGCCACGCATGGATGGCAAAACCCTCATTCATGAAATTCGTAAAATCGACAACGAGATCGCCATGATCGTTTTCACTGGGTATGGCGAACTCCCCGATGCGTTGACACTACTACAGAATTATCAAATCTTTGACTTTCTCCACAAGCCACTGAAGCACCCGTCTCAACTCCTGTTTTCTGTAGCGAACGCCCTGGAAAAAAGACGACTGAGCCTCGAATTGAAGGAAGAAAACGCTCATCTAAAGCAATATGTTGAAGAACGCACTGCCGATTTGCAAATACCCCAACTTCCAGCAGAATCCACTCAGAAATCCAAAATGAATTTCTTGACAAACATGCACCATGAAATTCACACTCCCCTCAATGCGATCATTGGGTTTAGTAAACTTATCACAAGGCAAGCCCCAACCTTGAATTTACCTCAAGAAACTCAACGCTATTTAGAAAACATTACAACGGAAGGGAAACGCTTAAACGAGTTACTGGATAATATGTTAACCCTCTCTAAGCTGGAGACAGGGACACTGACAGTTCAATATGAAGATTTAAATTTAAAGCAATTGATTGAAGGTATCTTTCATATGAGCAAATCAAAAGCTGCTGACAAACAATTGGATTTTACTTATCACTGGGATCCTCTGTTACCAGAAAAAATTAGTTGCGACCGAACTTTTCTCAATAAGCTCCTCATGAACCTTGTGGACAACGCAATCAAATTTACAAACCCAGGGAAGATGATCAGTTTAGAAGCCTGGAAACAGAAAGACCAACTCCTTTTACGGGTTATTGATGAAGGCATTGGAATACCTCAGGATAAGTTGGATGTCATTTTTCAAAATTTTGAAAGAATTGATAAGAGTAACTCATGTAGTGGGACGGGAATTGGCTTAAGTGTGTCACAAAAAATAGGAGTGCTATTAGGAGGAAACCTTAAGGTCGAAAGTCATTTAGGAGAAGGTTCCATGTTCTCTTTCAGTTTACCATTAAAATCGCTCGTTTCTCAGCAAAGTCCAGAACAATCGGCCCCTCATCATAAAAACTTTGCCAAAGACAACATAATTGTTCTTGTTGAAGACAACAAAGTCAATCAAATGCTGGTCAAAGCGTTGTTTAAAGAATTGGGATTAACGATTCAAATTGCTGAAAATGGCAAAATTGGCGTAGAGATGATTCAAACGCTTTGTGAGGAAAAACGAGTTCCTGATTTAGTCTTAATGGATCTTAATATGCCTGAGATGGATGGACTGACCGCAATCAAAATTCTTCAACAACAGAAAAAACTTAAAGACATGCCCATTGTCATCTTGTCTGCCGACAAGCAACACGAAAAAGAAGATTTAGCTAAAGAAGCAGGAGCATCAGATTATTTAGCTAAACCATTGGATTTTAATAAATTTTTTCCCTTGCTTGTCCAATACTTGAGAAGTGAGCATGAAGACACGGCTTCATCTACTACTGTTCCATCCCCATCAGGAAAACACAATATTAATGCAGATGATGCCAAAAAAACAACAAATTTAGAACAAATTCTATATTCAGAAAATCAAAATATTCTTTCTTATCTCCAACAATCACGTATCTTCGACGAACTTCCTCAAGAAATCATTCAGAAACTGATTCCTCTCTCAAAGATCCAGGATTTTTCTGCGGGTGAAGTGATCTTAGAACAAGGAACAACAAATGACCAAATTTATATTCTATTGAGAGGTATAGTTGGTGTTTACGTCGATAGTAACAAAATTCTACAATTACGACGAGTGGGAGATATTTTTGGAGAAATGAGTATTATCAACGAACAACCTTGTTCATCTTCAATTTTAGCAGAAAATCATGTTCGTTTGCTTAGCCTCAAATCCCAATTTATTGGACGCTATTCGGAAATGACATCCGAAAAACTTCAAAATCTATTGTACCGATTGTTTGCTAAGATCCTATCCGATAAACTGGCACTCACTACCAACAAAGCAAAACAATATGAATCCGCTCATCAGCAACTTCTGAAAGAAATTGACTCACATAGACAACTGGCCAATAAATTCAAAGAGAGTGAAGAGCAATACCGCGCTTTCTATCATAAGACTCCGGCAATGTTGCATTCGATCGACAAACAAGGAAAGCTGCTCAGTGTTAGTCAGTATTGGTTAGAAAAGATGGGGTATCAGTTACAGGAAGTTATTGGTACGAACATATCTGCATACTTAACTGAAGAATCACAGGTTATTGCAAAAGAAGATACAATTCCTCGCTTAATTCAGGAAGGTAATGTGAAAGAGGTTGCATACCAGTTTGTGAAAAAAAATGGAGAAATCATTGATATTGAATTGTCAGCAATTGCTAAATACAACTCAGATGGAGAATTTGAAAGCTCCTGGTCCACTCTTTATGATGTGACTGATAGAAAAAAAACAGAACATGATTTAATCCTTGCCAAAGAAGAAGCGGTACGAGCAACCCGTGCCAAATCCTATTTTCTGGCAACCATGAGCCATGAAATCCGCACCCCTATGAACGGGGTACTGGGTACCACTCAACTCCTTTCAAAAACACAGCTCAATGCAGACCAACAAAAATATGTACACGCTCTCTTAACCAGTGGTCAACAATTGCTTTGTACCATCAATGATATCCTCGACTATTCTAAGTTGGAAGCCAACAAGCTCACATTAATCGAAGAACCTTTCAATCCCAGTGTTTGTGTGAAAGAGGTGATTGAAATGATGAAAAGCCATGCCAAAGAAAAGAAAGTCAGGCTATACTCTGTTGTAGATTCTGGTGTTTCTCGACTCGTTTTAGGAGACCCCATTCGTTTGAAACAAATCTTGAATAATCTAGTTAATAACGCCATCAAGTTCACAAAAAAAGGAGAAATCTCTCTCACGGTCAACATGGTATTGAAGGATTCTCCTTATGTGAATCTTTTATTCAAAGTACGGGATACTGGTATTGGGATACCTCCAGATCAAATCCAATCTCTATTTGAAGAATTTTCTCAAATTGATTCTTCCCTCATTCGTCAAACTGGTGGAACTGGATTAGGGCTCCCCATTTGTCAAAAGTTACTTCGCTTAATGGATAGTGAATTATTGGTTGAAAGTCAGGAAGGAGTGGGTAGTGAATTTTACTTTACTCTTCCATTTTTTCAAACTCCTGAAGTAAATGTGGTTACTGATATTAGCGATACATCATCTCATGCCCTTAAAACGATTGAGCAAACATCAAAGAATGAGATTCTATTAGCCGAAGACAATCAAATCAACCAAATGGTTGCTAAAGACATGCTACAAACCTTAGGCTATTCGGTAGATACCGTTTCTAACGGACAGGAAGCTCTCACTCAACTGAAAAAGAAAAATTACGGTTTGATTTTGATGGATATTCATATGCCAGTCATGGATGGAATCACTGCAACTAAACATATTATCCAAAATTATCCTGAAGAAAATCGTCCTGTTATCATAGCCTTGACTGCTGATGCATTGCCTGAAGAGAAAAAAAGGTATCTTCAGGAAGGGGTAGATCATTACCTGAGTAAGCCACTTGACTTGAATGCACTTAAGGCTCTGCTACAAAATTACAGCGTATCTAACGGTATGATTAAGAAGGATTTAACTATGAAACATTCTTTAATCGATTCATCCACCCTCAATAAATTAGATCCTAATTTGAGGAATCAGCTGATTGAGGTATTTGAAGAACAATCCCCAGCATTGATTGAAGCTATTAAACAAGCTGCTGTTGAGCATGATAGTTACACAATAAAAGAAAAAGCTCACTCCTTGAAGGGTAGTGCTTTAGCCTTCGGGGCCACAAATTTAATACAGATTTGTGCTTCTCTGCAAAAAAGAGGAGAAACAAACAACTTAGAAGGGATGGAGTCCGAATTGATTCAATTGCAGAAAATTTATGAGCAAACCCTGCAAACTTTGCAAAAATAAGTTCAATATATGAATAGCATTGAGTAATTTTGTTTGTAAATAATAAGAATGAGAAACTATGGATATTCTTTTGGCTTTTGACGAGGTTGACAAATCTTTAGAAAAGAAGTAGGCTTTTTAAAAGCCCATGTAGCTCAGCTGGTAGAGCAGCTCATTCGTAATGAGCAGGTCGCAGGTTCAAGTCCCGTCGTGGGCTCCATGATCCTTGCCTTGGGCATTAGCCGCCTTTCATTCATTCACCCAATTCATGCTTAATTCCAATGCTCACATTTCTACGCAAAATGATGAAATCACTTTTTGTTTCCAAAGGAGAAGAAATCAAAATATACAAATATGCCTGTGACGAGCTGGTCAACAAATATGAAGTCTTGCTCAAACAAATTTCGGAATATATGCAAGAAAATCAACTGCCCCTTCGGGCTTTTGAGCAAAATGGTCAAATTCCAGAGCATGACTTCCCTGAAGACTTTCACTTGAATACATTTTCCCTGTTAACCATCAAAGATCAGCTGATTGAAATCACCCACGAATGTGAAGAATTGCTCAATCAAGGCAGCACCCGTTTATCGAACTATTCTTCACATGAACAAACCATCAAGGCTTTACTAACTCAACTGAGGGAACTCCGCAAATATTCAGAACAGATTGAGGGAGCTCTGGGAGAATTTGAAGATAAGCTGTTAAAAATGGAAGAAGTATTAGCAGAAAATTCTTTATGCAACTAGCACAGGCAATGTTTATTTACTGAATTCTTTGGAAACATCCTGCCATACATTGAAAATATTCAGGCCTCAGCCAGAGTCTGCATATCTTTCTAGCTTTTCATGAAATGACAAGCAGTCCGGTTCAACAAAACCTGATTCACATCACTACAGGTGTTTATTCCTCTGAAAAAGTAGCCTGTCTCGCACCCTTGTATAAGACTTACTGACCATGTTCGTGTAGGGTTGCGTGATTTGTATCATATTGGACACTAAATTTTTGTTCGATAAATTCCAATTTTTTGGTATATCTTCACGATACAATTTAGCTAAATCTTTTTGAAATTTTTTACACTCTTTTGCAAAATAGTCCGAAACCTGTATAGTGGCCAAACTCATCCAGTTTTGAGGTTTTGATGAATGTTTCATATCGTTCCTCTCTGTGCAAAAAGTATAGTATCGCAACAAAGGTATGTCTTGATGTCTTCTTTTAATCATAATCTTAGCAAAGGTTGCCCCCTCTAATCTTACTCAAAAATAAGGATTAAGAGTTAAGATTAAGAGAACTTATAAACAGAGCAAAGATAATCCCAAAACAAACCAAAGTCACACCATTATACAACAAAATTAGAGTACATCCTTCTAATCAGGATAATGTGTCTATCCATCTTTAGCAAGGAATAATTGATTTGTTTGAAATGATGCGCTACATCATTAACAGAGAGTATTCGATTGATAACTTTGGTTCAGTAGGAAAAGAAAATGGAGAAAGAAACAACCCCACAAAATTTATTTGAAAGAGAAGTCCGCAACATGTCTTTTATCATCATTGAAAACAATGCTGTACTTCGACGCACAATGATTCGCCTCCTCAAAGAGGCTGGAGTGACTCAAATTGTAGAAGCGGACACTGGCAAAGAGGGAATGATGGCATTGAAAGCGAATCGAAATATTGGTGTGATCATTCACTCTGATCAATTACCCGATTTAGACAGCCATAAATTTTTGCAAAGTCTGGGACAAGATAAAAAATTTGAATCCACAACATTGGTCTTAGTCTCTTCCAACAGCGAAAAAGGAAACATTCAAAAATCTATTGCCTGGGGAGTAGACGGTTACATTGTCAAACCATTTCCCCTGCCTGAATTAAAAAATAAAATCGAAGCTGCCATTGCAATGCGCCAGAAAAGATTGGCCCTGAAAGATTTACATGTCAAATTGGAGGTAGGCGTTAAATTGAATATCGGAGGAAACCAGGTAGAAGGCACATGCATTGAACTCGCCCGTCAAGAATGCCAGATTGTGGTTGAAGAAGATCCCGGTATTGGTACTCGTCTTCAATTGCAACTCCCGCATTTGAAAGAAGCATCAGCCTGGTATGACCCCATTCCTGGTGCGGTGGCTTCAGGCAAACGAGTCCCGCAAGGACATCTACTCAAAATGCGCTTTCGAGGAAAGCCCGCAAAATCTCAGGGCATTCTTGCATGCATCAACCATTATGCTAATTCACAATAGGGCTTAAAATCGAGCACTTGCGCCAAAATTCAACCGATATTCAGAAAAAGTATTCGTTTGATCGGTTTCTTCTTTGTACGCAAAAAAGGCGTGCAGCCGGTAATTCTGGTTACCATCTTTGGGAAAGTATTCCGTTCCCAGTTCAATTTCATTGCCGCCAGTGTCTTTCTCTGTCGTCGTGACAGGTCTGGTCGAATCATAAATCCATTTGATAAAAGGACTGAACTGCTCACCTTCTCGTTTTCCATGTATGATGATAGAAGTGTTATCTTCTGCCTTATGTTTCGTTGAGCCAGAGGTATGGGCATCCTGGTATTGGTTGAGAGCATCCATTTCTATGAGATAGTTATCCAAATTGACGAGGACTCCCAGTGAAAAGAAAATTTCCTGATAAGACGTTTGACTGACCTCCCGTTGGCCTGTTGTTTCATCCTGCGTTCGTTCTTGGGCATGAGGAAAAATGCCATATTGGACAATGGGTTCAATCAGTCCATCAGCAAAACTGCCATACCAGGCAAAATTGTAGACCAGCATATATTGATTTTCACTACTGCCCTGTGTCTGATTAAAAACTTGCCCAACAATGGTCTGTCCTTGCATGGCCGGCCCAAATTTTCCCAAATCATAAAACGTGCTGACTCCCACTTCATAAAAATCCTGGATACGTTCCCCCAATTGTGAGTACTGAAAAACATCAATAGGATTGTGTACCCCCTCTCGTCCTCCCTGCAAGATACGATGTTTGCCTATACGAAACTGTAGTGCGGGACTCGATTGATATTTGAGGTACCAATACTCCAGCCCCATCCCAGTATTGTCATCCTGTGGTTCAAAGCTTTGATTCCAGCGAACCCGTAAGCGATACCCCAACTGATCATCCATCTTGCCTGTCATATTTAAATGCGCCCTTTTTACAAGAAAGCGGAATGTTGGCCGAGAAAGGTTGACATCATCTTCATCATCACTGTCTTGCCACTGAAGATCAGTACGAAATTCTGCTCCAATCTTCGGCAGTTGTTGAGCCCATAAGACGGTACTGCTGAGAGCAAACATCATTATGCTACAGAGGAAACATTGGAAAGGTTGGATTTTGACACAGAAAGTAACCATGTTTTGGTTGTTGTTCAACAAATACATAATTCCTCATATTAAGATGATGCTAATGTCTTCAGATAACATTGGTACACGGGTTCCCCAAAACATACAAAAATGACTCTTTCCAGCAAAGAGCTTTTTTGAAGAAAATTCATGGCTTCCCTGATAGCAATCTGTGTGGCGTTTTCAATTGGATAACCATACACTCCCGTGCTAATAGCGGGAAATGCGATTGTCTTAACTTGATGAGCTTCTGACAAAGCAAAACAATTCTGATAACAAGATGCCAATTGCTCAGCTTCACCTTGTGTTCCTCCATGCCAGACAGGCCCCACGGTATGAATCACATACTCGGTTGGCAAACGATAACCTTTCGTTATTTTGGCCTCTCCTGTCAAACATCCATTGAGCTGGCGGCATTCTTCCAATAAATCAGGACCAGCAGCACGATGAATTGCACCATCCACCCCTCCTCCGCCTAACAAAGAATTATTAGCAGCATTGACAATGGCTTCAACCTCTAGTTTTGTGATATCCCCCTGGATGATCTGAATTTTTTCTTTCCCCATATTCTTCCTTTATCTTGCTGGTTGATTCATAAAAATGATATGAGAAATACTCTACCTACTTATGAAAGAGAGCATTGAGCAGGAGCATTATATGCATGATAATATCCATATAAAGTATAGCAAAGGATATACCCATAAAGATCCGTTGTTAGGAAATTCTATAAATTCACTGTGTTAAATTATTAAGGATGAGCAATGAAGCCTCTTATACAAACCATTTGCCTATTATTCATGTTTGGTATCTTAACAACCATCCAGGTCTTTGCTGGAGAAAAAGAAAACCAGTTCATTCAGGCAGTAACAGCTGGTGACATGGCTCAAATAGAAAAGCTTTTAGAGCAAAAAGTAAAAATCGATGCCAAAGATGATCACAATAGAACCGCTTTGGTTTCAGCACTACAGAAAAAACATTCTGCTGTGGCCAAGTTATTGATCGACAAAGGAGCATCCGTTAACTTATCCAGCAACTCCGTCACGCCCCTCATTGCGGCTGCCTGGACTGGTAATCTGGAACTGACCAAAATTTTGCTGGAAAAAGGAGCCCACGTGAACGCTTCAAATGCACATGGTCTCACTCCGTTACTGGCTGCTGCGGGTAAAGGTCACACGGCTCTTGTAAAAATGCTACTCACTCATGGTGCCAAAGTGAACGTTATCAATACTTACGGGCTCACCCCCTTGAAAGCTGCTCGCAATGGAGGATTCACTCCTATTGTGAAACTCCTGGAAGAAAAAATCGCAACAAACGCAACGACTGGTCAAAAAAAAGACAAAAAACAATAAGACTCATGAAAGAACCTTTTAGTTATTTTGCCCCTGATGTAGAAATTGAAGGAAAAATTGTCAGTGAAGGACCGGTACGATTTGATGGAATATGTTGGGGAACCATCGAGGGAAAGGCCCGTGTCATCATTGGTACATCGGCACAGATCTATGGTGAAATTCAAGCACAGTCCATGATCATCAATGGCATCATTGAAGGAGACCTGACTTCATCACAATCAATTGCAATCCTCTCCCAGGGAAAAATTGTAGGGGAAATCACTGCACCCCCAGGAGGAATATCTATTTCCAAAGGAGGAAACTTCCAGGGAGCTTTACGATCTCATTCCACTTCAGAATTACCAAAACTGGAAGATTTAAGAACCAGTCAGCAGTCAATGAATCCAACAGAAAATACAAACTCCTCCGCCGATACCAGTCCACAGCACCAAGACTCCAAAGACATTTCTGAAAAAAAATAAATCATGCAGCAGCAATTGCTTTTTTAGCCGTTGAGGCAATTGCGTTACTAGAATTTTGCGCTGCCTTTATGGCTGCAATCGCTTGTTTGTTATTGAGGGCTGTTTCCACTTTCTGGCTGGCAGCAAGCTCTTTGGCAGGATCGGCTTGATTGTCTTTTGTGACAACTCCTTGCTGTTTTCCATCAGGACCATAAGTCTTTGACGACTGTTCGTTCTTCTTTTCCATCAGTTCAACAAATTTCGGATGCTTTAACAAAGCAAAAACTTTTGTAGCAGTTTCTTTATCTTCCAGACCTTCCTGAATTTTTTCAGGAATTTCAGATGCTGTTTTTACTTCAAAAGCTTTTGCTTCTGCCAGTCCTGCTATCAATTTTCGATCACTCTCTTTTGCTTCTTCGAGACGAACAGCAATGGCTTTTGTAAAACCTTCCAGTGCTTTTTCAGGCAGTTCCTCTTTTTTTATCATATTTTCCAGACGGGACAACACCTTCAAATACATAGATGTTTGCTCTGCTGTCTTTTGTTCCGTTGATGCTGCTACTTTTTCTATGCTTTTTTTCTGTTGTTCAGCCTGGTCCACTTTTCCTGTTTTGACTTCCTTATTGTGTGAAGCATTTGCCTGATCCTTTGTGGACACTACGGTATTTTGAACCTGCATACGTACCTTTCATCACCAATTAATTGTTCGAAGTAGCGATCATCTTCCAAGGAAGAAATACAATAATCAGGCCAAATTGATTTAGTTTCGCAAACGTCCTCCTTCAGGATGAGTATAGGCCGCACAGCGAAATCCAACATCAACACTCGTATTGATTGGTGAATCATCTCCTCTCATGGAAACACGCAAATGAGACGCAGGACTCCTCCAGGATCCTCCGCGCAGGACACGATATTTACCTCGTGTCGGCCCTTGTGGATTTTCTGACCGACCTTTCGGATAGCTGGCATACCAATCATAAATCCATTCCCAAACATTGCCCTGCATGTCATGAAGTTGAAACTTATTGGGCAATCTAGCAGCAACCAGATGTGCACTACTTTCTGCATTCGCATTATACCAGGCATAGGCTGTCAACTCTGCTGAAGCATCCAATGCATAATCTGTAAATGTTCCAGCACGCACGGCCTTTTCCCACTCGGCCTCTGAAGGCAGGCGTTTTCCAATGGATTGGCAATAATATCTGGCTGCAAACCAAGAAACATAAGTAACTGGATAATTGTCACGATTGACGGGAGGTTTTAAATCACTTCCCCAGTTTCTCAGATAATCCCCATCATGAAATTGCCGGGGAAATGTACTTTTTCTCAGATGTGGATCTTTGGCAACATATCTCAAATAATCGATGTTAGTCACTTCACAGCGATCAATCCAAAATGGATCTAGGCTGACAGCACGTGCTTTTTTTTCATCTGGTCGGCCTTTGTCATTTCCCATGATAAACGCCCCACCAGGAATAAATACCATTCCATTGTCAATAAGGATTCCTCCTATCTTCCCAGATGTTGAACATGGAGAATCGAGCACATTTTCGTCAAGAAACGCAATATCCGTTTCTTCAGGAAAAAGTTTTTTTCCCAGATTTTCCAACACATGTTTATATAATCGGATCAGATTGGGCTCCCAATCAGTAACACGCTCTATCATGCCTCGTTCATCTTTGCCACATTTTGCTTTTTCCTCAAAACATTTGATTTTTTGTTCAATCCATTTCTTCATAGGCTCCCGGGCGTCTTGAATTTCGATTTCCCGCAACAACAAAGGCTCTAATTTGAAATACATTTTTTCAAACACATCTCGATTTGCAACGCCATTTCTCGCCATATCAATGATTTCATCATAACGTTGGCAAAAATCCTGTTGATCAGCAGGAACGTTTTCTACCTTTTTATTACGACGATTCGAACACAATTTGGTATCCCGTGGCTTTTTGATGCTAAGATACGCAACAAAAATCTTAAAACGCAATTGAGTGATCATATGCAGAAGTGGATAACGCTCTCCTTGCGCAACAAAACCTACAAAATCCTTCACGGATTGTTCCGCAAATTCTTCTGCCATCTTATGGAACAATTCATTGCCCATCACTATTTGTGGCCATAATAACAATCCCAACAAACAAGAACCATAATACCATTTTATCCATCGCTTCATAAAAATTTTCCTCAAAACTATCAGCAAGAATATTTTTCTCTCAAGGAGAAATTTACAGTAACCCAGGGTCAACCAAGTGATATCCTGGGGTAAATAATAGTAAGGTATCATCCATGTGTCAATTCGTCAAAGCCCCCACAACACCCAGGCACATGACATGAATGAGAGGATTCACTTGAGTAATCGTTGAAAGCTCCGTAAAATCGTTGAAAAAATTGATAAATAGTCAAAAATTCAACAGGTTTTAAAAACCATCAAAAGGCATCAAAAAACCACACAACAACCACGATCACAAAGCAACAAATGACTCAAGTTTGGCAAGTAATTTACACATGGATTGGGCTACCTCTCCTTTTGGGAATTTTTCATTTATTCTCATTGAAAGAAAAAAAAATCAGAGACAGTTTGGCAGGCAGAGAAGGATTATGGGCTCGCCTGGATGAACAAATCATCCAACGGAATATCCAGCGCCCTCTCATTTGGTTTCACGTTGTCAGTGCAGGAGAATATTTACAAGCAGAACCTGTGATTGAACGTTGTTTAGAAAAAGGTTTTGACTGTGCGGTCACACTGAGTTCGATATCAGGATACAAGTGGGCCAAACGAAGTCCATTGAGTGATAACGACCAACTGATTGTTATTGATTACCTGCCTTTTGATTTTCCTTTCAACATTCGTCGAATTTTAGCGATTTTTCAACCTTCCGTCATTGTTTATACAAAATTTGATTTATGGCCCAATTTAATTTGGATAGCCCATCAACAAGGAATTCCTCAATATTTAATTTCAGCCACTCTACAACCTCGTTCTTTGCGTCTGACTTCTGCACCAGCACGCTCTTTTTATGGTTCAATTTATGCTTGTCTTGATGGAATCTTGACAGTTTCTCGAGAAGATGAGCAACGATTTCGAATGACGAATCCAGATCACCCAGATATTCAGGTTGTTGGTGATACACGCTTTGACAGTGTGCTTAACCGAAAAAACCGATTGCCACAGCCAAAACTTCCGAGCTATGTAAAAGAAAAATTTATAATCATTATAGGCAGTAACTGGCCTCCTGATGAAGATTGTATCTTCCCAGCGTTAGCAGAAGCACTGCAAAAATTTCCGGATTTACTGTTAATCATTGCACCTCATGAACCAACAGAAGAACATTTACGCAATAGTGAAACATTCTTTAAAGACTTCAAGATAGCACGATTCACCCAATTGGAAGAGAAGCCCCAAGAACAGCCTCGAATTATTCTAAACGACACCATTGGGGTGCTTGCTTCCATGTACCATATAGGTAAACTGGCTTATGTTGGAGGCGGTTTCACCACAGGAGTTCATAATGTCATGGAGCCTTGTGTAATGGGAATGCCTGTGATTTTTGGTCCCATTCATTACAACTCTCCAGAAGCAGTTGATCTCTTGCAAAAAGGGTTTGCCTTCACCGTCAAAGAACAAAAAGAATTTCATCAAATCTTGTTCCAGTTGCTGCAAGACCGTGAATCTTGTGTCACATTGGGAAAAAAAGCTGCACAAACAATCGAAGCTCAATGTGGCGCTGCTCAACAATGTTTTCAAATGATCACGAAAAATATACAATGAGATTCAACTATCCCGAAACACCCAAATATATCCAAATAGAAACCACCATTTCCTGTAATGCAACGTGTTGGTTTTGTCCTCAAAAATTCGCAACACGCCGCCCCATGTTCATGGCAGATGAAGTGTGGAAAAAAATTGTTGATGAAACTCGAGAACTGGGAGTCACTTATCGCCCCTTTATCCTCAACGAGCCTTTCATCGACAAAAGGATGGCACAAATTATTCGATATATTAAGGAAGATCCAACCGCATCGGTAGAGTTCAATACAAATGGGGAACCCCTGACCCCCAAAAGAACTGATGAAATTATCGAAGCAGGAGTAGACATAATTCGTTTTAGTGTGGATGGAATCAAACGGGAAACCTTCGATGAGGCAAGAGGTATCAGTTATGACAAAGTATATGCCAATGTTGCTTATTTTATCAAAGCAGCCAACGCTTCCGGGAAAAATATCACAACAGAAGTCCGCATGATTAAACTTCCAGG
This sequence comes from SAR324 cluster bacterium, assembly GCA_028282505.1. GTDB lineage: Bacteria > SAR324 > SAR324 > SAR324 > NAC60-12. The sequence goes on from JANQHV010000129.1 coordinate 59,954, forward strand.
TACGGAAGAAGAACAAAAAGAATTTTATGAATACTGGCAGGCTCACCATCCAACCAGTATTATTTTTACCGACCTGTATCGTTATCCCTGGGAAGGGCAAACAGAATCCTTAAATCTGCCATGCTTGAAAATCATTGATCAGATGTTTTTTTATGTGGATGGGAGAGCAACACTATGCTGTTGGGATTCAAAAGAGCGTCAAATTGTGGGGGATGTGACCAAAACCCATGTTTTGGATATTTGGAATGGAGAAATATTAAAACATTGCCGGGAACTACTGGATGCAGGAAAACGAAGCGAAATTCTATTATGCAGCCGGTGTGATGCCTATAAGGACTATGATTTTGATGAATTCTTCAAGCATGGAAAAACACAGACCCTACTGTGATGCTTCAGGAATTTCAGCATCTGCAACACAACGGAATCCCAACAGGAAAGAGCGCACCCACGGAGCCACTGCAAAACGTTCTCCAGAACGTAGCTTTTGAGCCTCTCCTGTCTCAAAAGTACCACCCCAGGCTCCTCCTCGAACAACCCGCAACGGATATTCCTGGTTGGTTGCCGACGAAGGTCCTTGAGGATTTCGTTCTTTTAATTTCTGATATTGTGTCGAATCATACCAATCTTGAACCCACTCCATCACATTGCCATGCATGTCATAAAGCCCCCATGCATTCGGTTTCTTTAAGCCAATCACATGAGCATAGGGTTCCTGCCTGGTATTTTCTTCATACCAGGCATACTCTCCAAGTTGTTCTACTGCTTCTCCAAAAGCATATTCTGTTTTGCTGCCTGCACGAGCACCTTTTTCCCATTCAGCTTCTGTTGGCAGCCGTTTTCCAACAAATTGACAATATTTGTTTGCGTTTTCCCAATCTACATAAACCACTGGCTGATTCGGGGCTGTTGTATCAAATCCACCTTCACCCCGCACACAGTCTAAACAAAGTGCATATTTCGCATTGGTCACTTCATGACGATCAATGTAATAACTATCGAGGTATATAGAACGTAAAGGTTGTTCATCCTCTTCCCCTTGGAGACTCCCCATTTCAAATGGACCTGCTGGAATTAAAACCATCTCTGCTTTATCAACAATATTCTCGTCTCGCACAACCAATCCTGCCTGAGATGCAATTTCGCCTTTGTCATCTGACTCTGTAGTGCTAATGTTTGTATCCAAAGAAACTACATCTTCTGTTGTTTTTCCAAGACCTCCAACCACACGATTCTCTCCTGACACTGCTCTCTCTGCTTCTAAAACATTTGGCTCTGTGGTATCATTAGAGAGCCTTTGCGATTGCGGGTCCTGAAGAACAGCCTGGATTTGCCCACGCCAAATCACTTGCTGTGTCAATATTTCATAAAGTTGTAAGCGAAATTCAACAATTGGCTCTGCTTTTCTGAAAGAACCTGTCACAATCCAGTCAGCTCCAAGTATGTCTGCTAAGTCTGCCTGGAGTTGGTCTAATGGAGAATCAGGAAATGCGGCTATCCATTCCTGGCGAGTTGTTTCAACCTGAGGATTTTCAACAATGGAATATTCTTCTTTATCTGCAAGAATCCTGGAAAATAAAGATTCTACTTGCTGACTCAAAGAATCCCGCTGCTTTGTTTGATCATTGAGAATGTCCAAGACCACCATCAATGGCGACGTACGATTCTGCTTTTTCGATTCTGTGATTAGTTCATCAGCAAGAGTATTCAAAGCAGTTGGTAAACTTTCCACAACTTGTGCATGTACAAAATTGTTAAAGACAAATAGTCCAATTATGAAGAAAAATAAGCGAAAAACACAGGTCATCATAGAAAAAATTATTAAAAAATCAGCAAGGAGTTGAATTTTTTGTAAAAAAAAGTATAAAAATCTTTGTAAAAAAAAGTATAAAATATTCTATTATTTAAATTTAATGAAAAATATAGTAGGAATTGACTTTACTAATATCTCGTTATGATAAAAAGTTTTATAGTTAAATGCAAATTTGTTTATCTTGATAACTCTTTTATTGAAAAATAATTTATGGCCAAATTCAAAGCAGAAATAGATGATAATTTAAAAGAACAGTTGGATACACTTTTAGAATCTAACAACCTGACAAAAGATGATTTTTTGAAACTTGCCATTCATTCAGGAAATCTCATTGTCAGGAAAAAGTCCGCACTCAACAAAGCGAAGAGAGCACAAAATAGAAGAAAACCCCCCAACACACTTGATACAATTTTAGAAACCAATCAAAAGTTATATCAGGTGTTTGTCAGCCAGGCAGAAGAACACAAAATGAGTCTGGCAAAATATGCAAGAAAATTGGGATTTGCTCTTAAAGAAGTCGAAAAGATCAAAACAGATAAATGTATTCTGTTTGTTCCCAGACTCAAAGCGGCTTTACTGGAAGATAAAGAAATTATAGCTTGAGTGCCTGCTCAATCATGCGGAGGCACTTTTCTTTGCCAAATACTCCAGCAACTAATGGCAAGTCAGGACCGTCTTTTTCTAAAGTAAGGGCAAATCGCATGGGATGCCAGAGATTTTTGCCCTTGATTCCTGTTCCTTTT
>JANQHV010000145.1 GCA_028282505.1 SAR324 cluster bacterium
GTTGATAAAACGCCCACGTAGTCCAACTACGCAAACGTTTCATCGCCGCATCGGCGGACCGCTTGAGGATCAGAAAAAACCAGCGCAAATTTGGGCAAGTTATTTCTGTCGCCTTCCTAAAGCAAGAAAGAATATAAGGAGGAAATGCAAAAATATGACCGATCAGTGAGACTGTTTTCGTAATTGTTGGCACAATACATGGATGATGCCAATAGCCACTTCAACATATTGTCCCATGAATCCGTGGAGTGCTTCTTGGTCCAACCGGAACAATTGTGTATCTTCTTCTGCAATCATCGTAGCACTGTTCGGTTCCGGAGAAAGTACAGCCAACTCTCCAAACACCTCTTTACTGGCCAGGGTAGCAACTTTTTTGCCGTTTCGGTAGACTCCGAGCTGGCCATCAATAATCACGTACAGAGCAGCTCCCATTTCCCCTTCTTTGACGACGGTTTCTCCGTTGGAGACAGACAATTCCGTCAAAATAGAGGCCAGTTCGGCTAATATCTGATCTGGAATATCAGCCAGGATGGGCACCGATTTCAAAAGTAATACCTTTTCAATGGTCAATCGCATGGTTTTTTTCAGCTTGATCAAGAACATATTGAGACACCTGGACAACCTGGCAGGAGTCATGATGCAATAAAGGAGTGAGTAAGGGGATCATGTCATCGGACTGGATTTGCCCCAGTGCCCAAATGGCGGTTTCTAACAACAATGGTGGTTCTGTGGGGTTTTTGATAATGGAAATGATACTATCATGAAATTCCAGGGAACCCAATTTTCCCATCATGTAGACCGCACAGCATTTCGCCCAGGTTGTAGTCCATTGATCAGAACGAGCAACAATTTCTTTTAAACGCTCGTTCACTCCTAATAATTCCTGGGGATATTGGAGGTTCAGATGTTTCATCCTGTCTTTTAATGGAATGTCTTCAATGACAGGAAACACCATCTGTTTGAGGTCCTGAGGAATGATATTGTCGATCAACTCCAACGCATAAGTCTTTTTTTCACTGGTTTCATTTTTAATATATTGCCATGCCTGTGAGATGGTTTGGGAATTATAGATGAAAGACAACAATAAAAAGATACGTTCACGATTTTGTTGGATTTCACGTTGCAAAGCATTTTGCAATAGTTGCCCCGACTCATCAGAACCAATATCAATGGATGCAGCAATTGCCCAGGCAGCATCTTTGATTTCTTCAAAGATGATACCTTTAAGAAAATCTACTTCTTCTGGAATACATTGGTACTTACAGGCTTTTAACGCCAAAAGTATGGGATGGCGTATATCTTCATCAGGAAACTCGATGTGCTTTCTTAAAAAATGGATGGTTTCCGTACCTTTCAATTTCCCACAGATTTCTGCAATGCGGATACACAAGTCTTCACTTTGTTCTTTTTTACTGAAACTACTTTCCAGGTAAGGAATCACACTACTTCCTCCCTGAATCAGTGCGCTGGTGGCAATATTGTGTAGCTCTTGGTGGGCAAGTTGTTCAATGACCTTTGGCCATAAACGGGGATTTTTTATTTTTCCTGCTGCTGCGATTGCTTCTTGCTGAACTCTTTTGTCGGGATCAGCTAAAAGTTTGAGCAAAGGTTGGTAAAAATCTCTCACACCGACTTCGCCTAACACTTTTGCTGCAAACCTTCTGTCTTCTGCCAATGGGGACTCGGCATATTTGATCAGGCGGGTTCCTGATGACAGAACACCAGAAATCCCCCCATACTTCAATAAAGCCACCATTGCTCCTGCTTGAATCTCTTTGGCTTCACTTTCCAGGTATGTATGGAGTCTGTCAGAAGCGTTGTCAGAATCTAAGGCCGCTATTGTCTTAATGGCAGCTGCCTGGACTAGTAAATTTTTTTCTTGTTGGAGTAACTCAAAGACCGGCTGAAAGAGAGCCTCCCGGCGCAGGTGTTCAATTCGCTGCAGAACTTCCTGACGGATCGGAGGTTGAGGATGAGACAACAACTCCTGAAAATAAAGATCCAGTTCATCCGGTTGTCCTTCTTCCAGCATGTCAATGGCATAAATAACTTCGGGGATAGAGGAACTTTTTAGAGAATTTTGCATGATATGGAGACTGGCACTGTCCTGAAGAGAAAAGTTCTCCTGGTTCAACGTGCGACGGGCCAGGGCTTTGGTAAGGTAATGAGTGTATTGCTGACGGGTCAGAAATGCGGCAATTCCCCATAAAATTGTAATAATGACAATGACCATAGACAGTTGAACCGCATTGAAATGCAGTACCTTGTTTAAAAATAACAATAACAGCCCGGTGACTCCTGTGGCAACTGGGCCAATCACATTGTCCACAAATCCTTGAGCCCGTTCTTTCTGGCTGGCAATGAGAGGTTGGTAAAGCGTTGTGATTGTGGGCTTGTTCAGAGTGTAATAAAATGTTCTAAAAAACATGTTAGTGGAAACCATCAGCGAAAAAACAAGGATTCCTGGTTCTGCAACTGTCCCAATGATCGAGACCAGTAATGCATGCAACCCCACAACTACTGGAATTGCCAGTAAACCCAGTACAATTCCAAATTTGTTCAATAACTTTCCAGAACAGGAAATCCCCACAATTAAACTGAGCAAAGCATTTGCTGAATAAAAGAGCCCCATGAAGCTCGCCAGTTGTTCCTGGTTTGGGTACTGAAGGGAGACCTGATCGAAAAAAGCATTGGAGACAATGTAATCTGTCATGATGACAAAGATGGTCAGGCTGAATATCAACTGGATATACGAGTTTTTTAAAATAAGCTTCAAAGGGAGCGGCGGTTTGAATGTCCGTTTTTCAATATGATTCGTTTGTGCCAACTTTTCTGGAAATGCATTTTTCAGAGTCATGAAAACGAAAATAGCCGCTCCGAGTCCTCCCATAGAAACAAATAACAAGTTGACTGTTCCAATCCGGGTGACAATCCATGGGATCGCTAAACCTCCAAGAATTCCAGTGAGAATTTCGCCTGTACCAATTAAAGCAAAAAGACGTTTGCCCTGGCGAATGTTAAAAACCTTTGCCGCTAAAATCCAAAAAAGCGTCACCAGTAAAAGGAACTCTGCTTCCCTCCATATGGCAAACAATAAGGCAGGCCAACGTGCATCAATACTTTTGAGTAAACCATTTAGACATCCTTCAGCCACAATCATCACCAGCAATGTGCCAACCAGTAATTTGTGGAATACCAGTTTTTGTTGCAGCTTTAGATAGAGGCTACCTGCTATGACATTGGTGAGTCCTGCAAAAATATAAACATAAGGCAAGGATTGAGCACTGAAGTTTTCCAGAAAAACAGCCTGAGATGCTGTGGTGGTGAAGACTCTGGGAATTCCAATACAGAACGAGTAGAGAAACATCAGGATAACTAGTTTGCCTTCTCCCTTTTTTAGATTGAATAATGCCGAAAATGTATTTTTCATGTTTTGTTGAATGGAATGAGTCTCTCTATTATGGATTATAAGCTCTGTGCAATTTTTATACACCTCTTCTCATTAATCATGAAAATATCGGTATCCATTCAATTAAGTTTGACACTAAAAATATCATTGATAAAATGTTGAATTTACTTGTTGATAATCATTGCGGAACAGTGCAGCGTTTTGAGGGCAAGATGTTGTTGTTGGGCCAAGTTAGCCCGGAATGTTAACCTTTAACCCGCACAGAATGTGCGATCATGTAATATAAAACTTATGGATATTGAACAAACCACAAATGAAACAAATGAACTATTAGATGCGGCACTGGAAGGATCTTCCATTACTTTTGTTGAAGATGAGATTGACTTTGATTCTATCTGTGAAGAAACCCTGGGCAATTTAAAAGAAGGTGGTATTGCAAAAGGGAAAGTGACACGCATTTCCAAAGATTTTGTGATGGTCGACATCGGCTACAAATCAGAGGGACGGATTCCGATAGAGGAGTTTGAGGGCATCAGTGGTGAACAAAAAATTGAAGTGAATGACCCGGTAGAGGTCTATGTTGAAGCCCTGGAAGAGGATGACGGAGAAACGTTACTTTCTAAAGAGAAAGCCCGCAAGTTAAGAATTTGGGAGACCGTAGGGCAGGTTTATGAACAGCAAAAAACCATTGAGGGCATCATTGCTGCCCGCATCAAGGGAGGATTGTCAGTGGATATCGGTATCAAGGCATTCTTACCAGGTTCCCAGGTTGATTTGCGCCCTGTCCGCAATTTGGATAAGCTCATCGGAGAAAAGTTTGAATTTTCCATTCTCAAATTCAACCAAAAACGCGGTAATATCGTTTTATCTCGTCGAGCGCTTTTAGAAATTGATCGTGAAAAACGCCGCAAAGAAACACTGGAAGTTCTGAGAGAAGGTGCTTCCATGAAAGGACATGTCAAAAACATCACCGATTACGGAGTATTTATTGATCTTGGTGGTGTAGACGGTTTGCTCCATATTACGGATATGACCTGGGGTCGTATTGTTCATCCCTCAGAGATGTTTGAAATGGGAGATGAAGTGGAAGTCATTGTCTTGAAATATGACGATGAAGAGCAAAAGGTTTCTCTTGGTTTGAAACAGAAGTTCCCCAATCCATGGGACGCAGTGGCAGAAAAATATCCAGTGGGTACCCGTATTTCTGGAAAAATCGTCAGTCTCACCGATTATGGTGCTTTCATTGAGCTGGAGCCAGGTGTTGAAGGTTTGATTCATGTTTCTGAAATGTCCTGGACCAAAAAGATCCGGAATCCTTCCCGTTTCGTTAGTCTTGGGGATGAAGTGGAAGCGATTGTCAAAGATTTGGATGTGGAGCACAAGCGTATTTCTCTCTCTATGAAAGAGGCCACTCCCAATCCCTGGAAACAGGCTCTGGAGAAATATCCTGTGGGAAGCATTGTCTCCGGACATGTACGCAACGTCACCGACTTTGGTATTTTTGTAGGCTTGGATGAAGGAATTGATGGTTTGGTACATATCTCTGATATTTCCTGGAGTCAACGTCAGAGACGTCCTGCCGACCTGGTGAAGAAGGGCGATGAGATTGAGGTGAAGATTCTGAATATTGACGTGGAACAGGAAAGATTGTCATTGGGCATCAAACAGCTCACTGAAGATCCATGGAAAAATTTGGATGAAAAATTCCAGATCAGCAGTGATGTGACTGGAAAAATTGTCAATATCACCGACTTTGGTATTTTTGTAGAAGTTCTGGAAGGTGTAGAGGGGCTGGTTCATATTTCTGAAATCGATCCTGCGGTTCCAAAAGCAAAATTACTGGATTTCTATCCAATTGGAACAGAAGTTCGCACACGGGTGATTAAAATTGATCCAGAAGAACGTCGTCTGGGTTTGAGTATTCTGGAATCACAAACGGTTGTGCCGCCAGAAATCGAAGCGGAAGACGGTGCTGAAGGGACCGAAGATTCTCCTGCAAAAGCAGCGGAAGTTCAAGCAGAAGCACAACAGGAGAAATCTTCTGTAAAGCCAGAAACTACTGCTGAAGCAAAAGCGCCTGTGGCAG
>JANQHV010000174.1 GCA_028282505.1 SAR324 cluster bacterium
TAGCGAAGAATCTATCATATATCCGCCATTTAGAGATCCTTCGCTTCACTCAGGATGACATAAAAAACAAGATTTATGAATTCTCTAATGGGCTCTAAGATAAGAAATCAGGAAAGGGTTTGATCATATTTTTGACCAGTTGTGTAAAAACGATTTTCTTTCCTTGGCAAGGAGGGGCTAGAGGAGTATCCACTCGGAATGACACAGGAGACAATGTGTAACAATGTCATGTGCTAGTACAGATATGGGTTATTCTGCAGAGAAATATCCAGTGCAGATTTGTTGAAAGAAATTTTGAAAAAATCCCCGAGCATCCTTGGCGTTGAATTTTAATTTCAAATCCAACCCTGCCATGCTCATCACAATTTTTTCCAACTCAGGAAGAGTAAATGATTGAGCTTGGGCAATCAAACGTTTTCCAAGGAAAGGATGCAGCTTGAGTTGAGCGAGTATGGTTTTGTTATCAAGCTTTTGTTGCTGGAAATAATGGATATTTAATAACTTTGTAAACTGTTGGGCAATCAAAACAAATAAACCGACATGCCCGGTGGATGATTCCAGCATCACCTGATCTAATGTTTCTAAAGCAGAAACCAGATCTTTATTGGAAAGAGATTGGGTGATACGGAAAATGGAATAATACTTATTGCTTTGCACATGCTCAAGCAAATCTTCTTCATTGATGGATTGCTGATTTGGATACAACAAAGACAATTTTTCCAATTCCTGATCTAAATTACGGAGGTCATTGCCTGCTAAATCAAGCAGTAACTGGGCAAGTGTTGGGGAAAATGATAATTGCTTTTGTTGAGCACGCGCTACAATCCAGGCAATTGGTTTATCATCGTCGTAGGTGACAAATTTTTGCAGTTTACCCTGTGACTTAATCGTTTTTAAGAGTGGACTGCTAATATCTTGCTCTCGTGCACCAAATGCCGTGAGCACAAAAAAACAATAGTCTGGAGGTTGTGTGAGGTATTTTAACAGAAAATGATACAGCTTCATATTGGCAGAAGCACCTGATTTCAAGGTAGAGGCATCCACTTTCTTCCCTTTTGGTAATTTCAATGCTTCCAGATGATCCAACCGAATAATTTTTCGGTCAGAGAGAAAAGGAAGCGTTTCACAACTTAAACGGAAATTATTGATCTGATCTTCTCCTCCCAAGCCACTTTCTTTGAGTAATTCGGTGACATCAAAACGCTGCAGACACAACTCTGGATCACGATCTTCCAGTATATTTTCAATCAATGTCTCTGCTGTTTCATCTATTTGCAGTTGTTGATTGCCATACAAAAGGTGGGTATGAAAAAGAGAAGTCATATGAGGATTTGAGAAGATGAGTCAAAAAAGTTAGCAATTTGTTTTCTGACCTCTTCTGCAGATGAAGCACGCAAGGCTTGTTCTGCCAGTTTTTCTGCCTGGGCTATGGTGACATGAGATAAACGTTCTTTGACCATTGGAATCAACATAGCATTCATGCTCAACTTACGCAAACCCAAACCAATTAAGAGAATACACCCATCTGGATCGGAAGCCATTTCTCCACAAAGCTCAACCGGCTTATTGTACTTATTTGCCGTGCGAATTACGGATTGAATCAACAACAACACAGCAGGGTGAAGAGGGTCATAAAGATGGGCAACGTGTGAATTATTACGATCCACAGCTAATAAATACTGAGTTAGATCATTACTTCCAATTGATAAAAAATCAATTTCAGGAATAAATATTTCACCCATTACCATTGTTGCTGGAATTTCAAACATCATTCCAATTGAAAGTTCTGGAACTTTCTCTCCCTCCTTCAACAATTCGCTACGGCACTGTTGATAAATCTTACGGGCAAAGCGCAGTTCTTCGATTTGACAAATCATTGGAAACAAAAGCCGGACATTTTTATGATCACCAGAAGCCAACAAGATCGCTTTGATCTGCTCTTTCAAACGCTCTGGCTTTTTCATCTGCATCCGTATTGCTCGATTGCCCATAAACGGATTTTCTTCTTTGGCCAATCCCATATAAGGAGCCGATTTATCAGCACCAATGTCTAAAGTACGAAAGACAATGGATTGACGCTTTTCCATGCTTTTCACGATGGTCGAATACACTTCTACTTGCTCATGAATAGTAGGGTATCGTTCCAAAGATAGAAAATAAATTTCTGTGCGGTACAACCCAATTCCTTCTGCACCATAATGCGAGATGAGTGGAGTATCACTTGCCAAACCAATGTTAGCTAAAATCGAAATTCTATTGCCATCGGATGTTTCGCAAGTTTTTTGCCGAAAATTATCCAGATGGTTTAAGTATTCCTTTTGTTGAATCAGCAGTTGATTGAATTCAGTGAGAACTTCCTCTCCTGGATTGAGTTCCATGTATCCATGTCTGCCATCAACAGCGATTACATCGCCTTCTTTGATCTTTTCAATCTCTTCCTCTGTAATGCAAACGGCAGGAATTAACCGTGATCTGGCCAAAATAGCAGCATGTGATACAGCTCCTCCTGTTGCGGTGACAATCCCTTTGATTCTTTTTGGGTCAATATGGGCAACATCACCAGGCAATAATTGTTTAATGACCAGAATTCCTTCTTGTTCAATCGAAGAAACATGTCCATAACCAATGTGATGTAAAAGCCGATATCCTACATCTTTTAAATCGGCACCACGCTCTCTTAAATAAGGGTCTGCAATCGCTTCAAATGCTTGCAGATATTCCTGAATCACCTGAAAAATAGACCATGCCACTGAAGCATTTTCCCGGATATACGTCTCTACTTTTTCACGGAAACTGTGGTCTTCCAAAAACATCAAATGCACATGAAAAATGGCAGCTTCATCGGGGCCAACATGTTCGGAAACTTTATCGATTAACTCCAGAGTTTCCGTAATCGTCTTTTCCAGCGCCTTATCCAATTCCTCCAGTCCTTTTTCGGGAGACAGTGAGGTTTCCTTTTCAGGCTCTTCAAGTGCATCTTTTTCCATCAGCACTGCTTTGCCCATAGCGACTCCACTCGCAACAGGGGTGCCAAAAATCCTTATACTTTTTGTGTGGATTGGTAAATCTTTGACAGGTGACTTATCCAATTGCTCCATGAGGAGTGCTTTGGAAATCAGCCCAGAAATTTGAGAAGCAATTGTGACTAAAATATGCTCCTCTTCTTTTGTAAAAAAGCGCGACTCTTTAGTGTGGGTGACTAAAACACCAAATGCTTTACGGTGTTCGACGAGGGGAATGCCAAGAAAGGAAGAATAGAGATCTTCGTTGGTTTCTGGAAAGTATTTGAAACGGGGATGTTGCTTCATATCAGCAACCTGGATAGGTGCTGATTCTTCTAAGACAAGACCTACCAACCCTTCTGTAGGGGCGAGTTTAATTTGACCAACGGCCTCTGGATTGAGACCATAAGTGGCTTTGAGCACTAATGCAGATTCCTCAGCATCATAAACGTAGATAGAGCAAGCATCGACATTAAATCGCTGAGCTATCATTTCTGCAGTATGGTGCAGCGTTTCGTCTGCATCATGAGAAGACGTAATGATCTGACCAATATCTGCCATGGTTTTGAAAGCAGATATTTTCTCCTGGGAGAGACGACTTTCACTCATCTCTCCTCCTGTATCATCACATTAAATCGCAGAATCTCCCATTTCTCCGGTACGAATGCGAACAACCTTGTCCATTTCATAGACAAAAATCTTACCATCTCCAATTTTACCCGTCTTTGCTTTTTCTTGAATGGTGTCAATCACCGGTTCAAATTTATCATCTGAAACCGCTACTTCTACCTTAATTTTGGGTAAAAAATCAATCTCATATTCTGCACCACGATAAAGTTCGGTATGGCCTTTTTGACGACCAAACCCTTTGACCTCCGAAACCGTCAATCCTTTCACACCGATTGCAGCTAATCCTTCTTTCACTTCATCCAGTTTGAAAGGTTTGATAATTGCTTCTATTTTTTTCATAATTCCTCTTTATTGTAAATGATTGGTAGATTCTCAACATAAGTTGATGATTTCACGGGTTTGTTTCTGCTTAACTTCTCTAAGCGACTCATACATACAATAATCTTCCAGCAGCAAAGAGTATGCCATACGCTTATTCTACAGGTTATCCCTCTATTTCCAAGGCATCGAAATAAAATTACAATATATTTTGGATAATTTTTTTTTTTATTCTGTCCAAAAATAGGCGTTTTTTGAGAAGATGCTTAAAAAATAGACGATTCAATGGATGCTGCTTCATTACTTTTGATAAGAAGCAACTATTTTTTCCAAAAGATTGGTAGAAGAAAAACCTGCTGTCAATTCAAAACAATGAAAGGTTCCTCCATGAGATTCGACTAGGTGCTTTTCTTGTGCAATACGAGATGCCTCAAAGCTTCCTCCTTTAACATGGACATCTGGTTTGATT
>JANQHV010000199.1 GCA_028282505.1 SAR324 cluster bacterium
GGCGATTGAGGACCTCGACAAATATCTGGTTGAATTGCCATCTCCTGGCGAGTATTTTAACCGGGCTATTGCTCACATGGGCCTGGAACAATATCAAAAAGCTGTTGATGATTTCAGCAATGCCATTGAGATGGATGCAAATTTTAAAAAGAGTTATGTTTTTCGAGGAATTGCTTATATGCATTTGGAAAAAGAAGATTTAGCATGTGCTGATTGGAATAAAAGTTGTCAGTTGGGAGAATGTCACAATTTTCAGGTAGCCCAACAAAAAGGGATATGTGCCCGTTAGTCAACAGTTCTGATATTATTCATGCATATGATGGAAATTCGACTGTTCAGGAATAGAGTCCAAGTGGACTGTTTGGGTGGGGAACGCAAATTCTAACCCTAATTCTTCTACTTTGCGCATGATTTTTAATAAAAATTCTTCTTTTGCATCCATGTGCTCCTTCCAGGCGGTTGTTTTGGTGAAACAATAAATAAGAATGTCTAGGCTATAGGCACCAAATCCTACAAAATTGACTAAGAAAAAATCATGGTGTAGGCTTTCATCTTCGAGGATGATATCACGAATGGCCTTCAGGGCTTGTTGCATTTGTTCTGACGAAGTATCATAAGTCAAACCAATGGTCATTTTGATACGCCGTTTTTGCATTTGAGACCAGTTATTGATAATACTTGTCGTGAAAAATGAATTAGGAACCGTGATAATGCTGTTAGCAAATGTACGGATTCGAATGGTTCTCAAGCCAACATCTTCCACAGTGCCTTCAATATCATGGACCTCAATCCAATCACCAATTTGAAACGGTCGATCAAAGAAGATCACAAGAGAGCCAAAAAGATTGGCCAGCGTATCTTTAGAAGCTAAGGCAAGAGCCGCTCCACCAATACCCAGACTGGCTATCAGGCTACCAACAGAATAGCCCATGTTTTGCAGAAATAATACGATGCCAATGATGATCAGAAAAACCCGTCCGCTTTTACGAACGATTGGCACCATCTGATCGTCCAGTTTTGTTTCTGTTTTTGCTGCAATTTCGGCCCAAATGTCACAAATGACTTCAAAAAGGCGAATACTGGCCCACACTGTAAGCAGGATCCAGCTGGCTCTAAATAGAGAGGCTGCAAAGAATTGGAGATTGATTGGCTCTGAAGGCAGTTGCAGTACCAGAGATGCTAAATAAATGGCAAAAACCAGGGGAACCCATCCTAGTGGGTTGGAAAGGCTTTCTAGAAATAAATGATCATAGCGAAAGCGAGATTGACGTGCCTGCTCAATGGATTTCGCCAGAATAATTAGCAGTATCCGACGCAGGACAAATCCTCCAAAAATACAGCCAAAAGCCTGAATAAACTGGCTGAGGGAGATATCAAACAACTGATAATTTAATAATTGCAGAATAGTCATTTCTTCCATGCTGCAAACTTACGATTCTTGAACTTTAAATAAAAGACAAAAAATGGATTTATCTTCTGCTTTTTTTGATCGAGATGCACTTTTGGTAGCAAAAGGACTGTTGGGCAAGGTGATTCGACACCGTTATGAGGAAACATGGCTTTCTGCAATGATCATTGAGACAGAAGCTTACTATAAAAACGAAAAAGGCAGTCATGCCTCATTGGGGTTCACGGAAAAGCGGAAAGCATTGTTCATGGAACCTGGTACCATTTATATGTATTATGCCCGTGGTGGAGATTCTCTCAATGTAAGCTGCCAGGGAAAGGGGAATGCTGTTTTGATTAAGTCCTGCCTGGTTTATTGTGATGAGCATACTCCTAGTGAGATGTTGCCTCTGATGCAAGCCCTTAATCCTCAAAAAAATAAAAATTTGCCTCGCCCTGTTGACTTTCTGTGTTCAGGGCAAACATTGTTATGTAAATCATTAGGGATTAAAGTTTCCGACTGGGATCAAAAATGTTTTGATCCTGAGCGTTTTTTTATTGATGATACTGGGTATCGTCCAAGACAAATTATTCAAACCACACGTCTGGGAATTCCTCAAGGACGGGATGAGCATTTGATGTACCGTTTCATTGACCATGAGAAAGCCGCTTATTGTACCAGTAACCCTTTGCGTAAGAAAAAATGGGTATTGGGAAAGGATTATCATGTTTTATCCGTGTCATAAAAAGGTATTATTTAATCTTGACTCTATGGAGGAGAAAATACAAATTTAGTCATTTAGAACCTGTTTGGAAAAAATGGTTCATCGCGAAAAATCGATCTCGTTGAGTGGATTTTTGAGAAAATTTAAGGCGAATAGCGAGCCTATTTAACGAAAATTTTCTCAAAACAGGTGCCAATGAGGCGGTTTTGCAGCAGAATCAGGTTTTTCAAACAGATTCTTAGGTTAGATTAAGATTGATGAAGGAGCAGGATGAAAGTTTATGGATATACACGTTTGAACAAACAGCGAACACGTCCAAAAAATTTAGGTGTTCGAAAGCAGGCTAAAATTATTCGAGATTATGCAGCCGTCCATAATCTCGAAATTCAAAAGATTTTTAGTGATGTACAGGACACCAGTACTTCTTTGGAATTACCGAATCTGAAAAAAATTATTTCCCTGGCAGAAGCTGGGGAGATGGATACATTGATTGTTGCACGTTTAGATCGAATCACTCGTAGTATTCGTTCAATCCATAAATTCATTCAAATAGTCTGTGATGAAAATAAGGTTACCCTTATTTCTGTGGAAGAAGGTTTGGATTCCAGTACATCTTCAGGGAAATTAGCACTTCAGGTCATTGATATTATTGGTACATGGGATGCCAAGATGATTTCTGACCGTACCAAAGAGTTCATTGAGCGAAAACGTTTAATTGGAGAAAAAGTAGGGCATGCTCCGTTTGGGTTTGTTTATCAAGATAAAAAATTGATACCATTTCCAAAGGAATTGGAGGTCGTTTATTTAATTCGTCAAAAAAGAGATGAAGAGGAATTGAGCTACCATAAGATTGCTAAATTTTTAAACGAGTCGCATATTCCTTCCAAACGGGGAAAACGTTGGTATGCAGAAACGATCAAAACTATTTATGAAAATCCGCTTTACAATGAAGAAATCATGAATATTTAGTCACGAAATGACACGAAGAGCCTGTTTAACAATTATTTCCGTGGCGAAAAATCTTCCAAAATGAGAGGGGTTTTCAGAAATTTGAGGCGAATAGTGAACTATTTAACGAGAATTTCTGGTGGTCCGGTATTCCGGAAATCCGCTCCATTTTTGGTAGTTTTGTAGTAGGAACATAATTTTTAAACAGGCTCTAAGCAACACTCAATTTTAAGAGATCTATATGGGGAGTATCCTGTTCTTCGTGGCTGATAATGACAAATCTTCTTATGAAATTCGGGATACAGATATTGGATGATTAAATTCCTCCAGCGATGGAGGGTACAATTTGAATACTGTCTCCTGCTTGGGTTTTTGTGGCTAAACTATCTGCATAACGGATATCTTCATCATTGAGGTACACATTGATGAAACTGCGAATTTTTCCTTCTTCATCATAAAGGTGTGTTTTTAAATCTTTGAATTCGTTACAAAGTCCCTCAAATGCTTCTCCAACTGTAGTAGCATTGACTTCAACTTCATCTTGATTGTTCGTGTATTTTTGCAATGCAGATGGTATTTCAATAATAATCGACATAAATCTCCTTCTATTTGTGATTCTATAGTGTTCCAGAAAAATTTTTTCTGGAACACTATAGTTTTATTTTAGTTTTGTTATGGTTTTCAGGGGATTAATGATTGAACAAAAAATCATTCCAACGGATGATAGTATTAGGATCAGCCGTATTATCAATGCGAAAAGTCTATAAGTTTCTTCAAATTTTGTCAATTTGATTGCTTTTCCTTTACGATTTTAGAACCTGTTTGAAAAATCTGATTCTGTTGCAAACCCGCCTCATTGGCGTCTGTTTTGAGAAAATTTTCGTTAAATAGCTGACTATTCGCCTTAAATTTTTTCAAAAATCCGTTCAACGAAATCGATTTTTCACCACGAACCATCTTTTCCAAACAGGTTCTTAATGTATCGCAAAAAGCTTGTTTCCAGTAAATCTTGCACTGAATTATTTGCAATATCTATTTTGATCTTATATGATTTTGAGGGTATTTTTCGAATGGAATCACCTGATGTTCTCAAATTCATTGGAAGACACAGTATGATTAAAAAAATTTTTTCTTTCGTAAAAAAAGATGGCACAACACTCACTCAACAGGAAATGCTTTGGGTTGCCACAGCATTGGTTGGGTTGATTGTCATAGATGATCATCTGCATTTGAATGAGAAGGAACATATCGTTAATCTGTATGAAATGATGGAAGACAATCCCGAAATCCTGATTGCCATGAATAAAATTATTAAAGGCAATCAGCCTCCTTCAATTGCTCCTATTTCCTTTCCTGATGAATTGGCAGAGTTGGTTTTTAAGTACATTTTGCGGATTGCCGCATGCGATTATGAAATCCCTCCAGAAGAGATTCGGTACATCAATCAGGTGGGACTTGCTTTGAATATTAATGTGTTAAAAATACATAAATGGATCAACTTTGCAATCCGCCAAGCCAAAATTGAGTTCTTCAACCAACTCAAAAAAGATTTAAGTGAACAAGAATGTCAGTGGCTTGCTCATGTGGTCTTAAAAGCAATTTATGTAGATGGGCACGTTGATAAAAGAGAGATCATCTTTTTTAATGATGTTTATGAATTGCTGGGTGAAGATGAGGAAAGAATCAATGAAGCTAAGGAAGATGCCAAGAATTTAGTGCTCGATCACTTACCAGAAGTGCAGTTTGAGCATGATCTCTCTGGGCGCATTTTGCAGTATTTGTTGAGAATCACCATGAGCCACATTCCAGTGGAGGAGAGTGAAATTGCCTTTGTGAGAACAATTGCTCAGATATTGCAATGTGAAGAGGAGGAACTGGAAAAAATCATTGCTTCAGAACGTAAAATTTTGTTGTTTCTGGCAAGTTCAAATAATTTATGAATCCAGGTAGGCTCAGCAAACTTTATCCAGCTTTTCATCGTATGCAGGATCTTTGTTTTTTTGATGATTTGGAGTGCCACTTTCAGAGCCATCCTCAGTATGCGTGCTTGAGACAATATTTGGATCTTCCCTCTTTTCACCTGCGTTTTCCCGATAATCGTGTTCTTTATACCAGATTACTGGACACACTTCTGGATATTCTTGATATTGCTCATACAAATTCCTCTTGTTACAAAGAACTGTCCCCCCTCTATCAATTGGTCGATAAGATAGATCCATACTATTTCACAGAGGGGCATATCTCACAAGAAATCATCAAGTGTTATACTTTAGAATCTCAACAGCAAAAGCAGCTCTTGAGATTTGCTACCACTTTCTTTCATACGATTCGTCAATTTTCTCCTTTTGTAGAAGTTTCTGGTCAGCAGAAAGTTTTAGCCTGGGATGCATGGTATGCGGTTTTTCCCAGGGGATATGCTTGGGAAGTGGTAAGGGTGCTACAGGATTTAGGAATAGGAGTTGCTGCAAGTTGGCATGGGGCTCGTGCCTGGTCTCGCTTTACTCATGGAAAATTAATTGAACTGGAAAATATACATTTGGATTGGCATAGCAGGTGTGAAACATGGGGAAAGAGAGAAAAACAGCCAGTTGTATATCCCGATTTATTGGCCCATGCGTTTGCTAATCAATTATCTCATCTGGGGATCAATGGATTTTGTGGGGATACTCCAAACTGTTATGAATGTCCACTGGCATCATCTTGTAACTGGAATCAAGGATTTGACCAGAATGAAGAGAAAGTTTTAATTACAGAATCAGACCTGGAAGCGATTCCTATTGCCATTCAAAAACAATATATTGATGATATACCAATATCTGCGTTGATCGCCTGGGTTTTTTCACTGGAGGGGGCCGATGCCAAAGTAATAGAGGAAAAATTTTCTCAGAAGAATTCTCTACGCTTGATGGATCAAAAAACGGTTTATGAATTGAGTCAGTTGTTGCCACACGTTCCTTACTTTGGAGAAAAGATGAAGGCTTTATTGGAAGTATGCAAGCGATATAGTGAGGATACACTGATTCCAGGGGATCAATTTAGTTGTAGTAAAGATATCTTTGCACACTTTCGTTTTCGTTTACGGGATTTAAAGCAAGAATTGTTTATTTTAGTATTACTTGACAACAAGCATCAATACCTGACTGATGTATTGATTACGAAAGGCACACTCAATAAAAGCCTGGTACATCCAAGAGAAGTTTATAGTACTGCCATTGAAAACCGGGCGGCTGCCATTGTTTGTGTACATAATCATCCATCTGGCGATCCCAAAGCATCTACGGATGATATCCAAATTACTCACCGATTAAAAGAAGTAGGAACGGTTGTGGGGATTCCTCTTCTGGACCATATTATCATTGGCAATGATCGTTATTTTAGTTTAGCTGATCAAGGATTATTGTGAATGTTTTTAAAGACCTGCCAAGCAATTTAATACTCGCCACTATTTTTTTACTCTATTTTGTTTCACGAGGAGTGGGGATCTTCTATTTTGTACCTCATAATGATGAAGCCATTTATGCGCAAATTGCCCTAATGATGGAATATAACTGGGATCAATATAAATATATTTCACTCAACGGTAATTTAAATAATGATTACAAAGTGCCCTTACAATTTTGGGTAAATTCATTGACAGTTGTCAATGAGTGGAAAAATCCTATCCTGGGTGTAAGGATTTGGTCAATCTTGCTAGGATTTTGTGGACTTTTCTTTACCCAATTATTAATCAAGCACATATGGAATAAAACTGCTGCTATTTTTACCGCAGGGTTGATTGTATTTTCAGAATATTACTTTTACTTCGATTCAATAGGATTGAACGAGGTTTTTTTGTATGGATTTGGGGCGGCTTATTTATTCTTTTTGTATGATACATTGAAAAATAACAATTGGATATCGGGTATATTGAGCATACTGGGGTTGACAGCGACACTCCTTTCTAAAACTTCTGGAGCGCTTTGGCTGATTTATACTGTGCTTTTACCTTTAGTGATTGTCACCATAGAGAATCCAACATTTAACCAGATGATACAAGTGCTCAAAACTAATGGTATACGTTGGTATGGCAGCATTGGTGGAATAATATTAGGAGCGGCAGGCATATACTATTTATTGATTCCGAGTGAATTCGATGTCATTAAGACCAGATCACTTCAAGCCGGGATGGTCCGGGATCTGGGAGAAATTTTTGAATTTCCCTGGGCTGGATGGATCAGCAATGTGCAATTTTATTGGGATAATATTTTATGGGTTAACTTTTCTTATGCGGCATTGCCTCTCTTGGGTGGAAGTGTGATGGTTGCTGTCTGGCTCAGCATAAAAGATAGAGGCTCACTTAAAAAATATTTGATGTTGACAGGCTTATATGTTTCTTCTTTTGTGCCCATTATCCTGGTTGCTAAAACACAAGCTGTTCGTTATTTTGGGATGGGGTTGTATTTTTTGTATATGCTCATTGCTGTTGCTCTGAGTATTGTGTGGAAAAAACTGCATTTCTACGTCCAGATAAGTATTATTTTGGTCATGATTCCTCTGCTGATTGGTTGGAAAATCCAGTTTTCGTGGATGCCTCTGGTACAATGGGGGCAGACAGAATTGGCTTTAAAAGAAACACCACCTGGTTGGAGCAATGGTGCTGGAATCATGGAATTAATTCATAGAATTTCACAATTACCACCAGGAGTTATGGTCTTAGAAGATCAGTGGGGATTTCCAACTACTGCGATTAAAGTATTTGGCAGTCGTTACCCTCAGCTCGATGCTTTGGATTTGAATATGGAAACAGCAACGAATCTAAAAAAATATTATGAGCAGTCTCCCTATCGTGGAAAGAACCTTTATTTTGTGATGGATGCCCGTGTTCCTGGTGAGCGTTCCCTGATTGATTTTATTCTCAATACTGAGCGAATTTGCACCCCAAAAGAGATCATTCAAAAGAGGTTTGGAGATCAAATTTTTCAGAATACTTCATTGGTGATTTGTTGGTCAACATTTGTGCCGAATTCATTTCGGTCAACGCCGAAATCAAATTAGAGATCACTTAGGTATTCACGGTTATCGTCAGGAAGAGAAAGTAAAAATTTTAGCAGTTCAAAGGAGACTATGAAACAAATCCAGGATCATTATTTTCATAAGGCAAAAAAAGAGGGGTATGTGGCCCGTTCTGTTTATAAACTACAGGAAATTGACCAAAAATATCATCTGTTGGCCAAAAGAAATCGAGTATTGGATTTAGGTTGTGCACCTGGATCATGGTTGCAGTATGCGGCAAAACAGGTTGGTTGTGGGGGAGAGGTGGTAGGGATTGATCTTTCTTCTATTGCTCTCAAGTTGCCTGAAAATGTAACAGTTGTGCAAGCTGATATTTTTGAATACCCATTTAGAGAGCAGTTTGCTCAACCTTTTGATGTCATCTTGAGTGACATGGCTCCCAAGACCACTGGTGTGAAATCGGTTGATGCACAAAGGTCATGCAATCTCTGTGAGCAGGCATTACAAATTGCCAATGAATATTTGAAGCCAACCGGGTCGTTATTAGTCAAAGCTTTTCAAGGCGGACCATTTGAGCAACTTCGGCAGCAATTTCGAGAGCAGTTTAGCCATGTTAAAATTTATAAGCCCAAGAGCTCGCGTCAGGAAAGTGTGGAAGTGTTCTTACTGGGTTTACAGAAAAAGTGAACTTTCAATGAGTTTTGGTTTGTGGGGAAAAAGGCTGTTTGTTTTGTCTCGATTCTCTCATATTAGCCAATAGCCAAACCCCATAACTGCTGGCGATTATGGCAATACCTGAAAATTGAAGCATGGTTCGGTGGATTGTCGTCTGGATTTTAAGCCACTCATAAGCACTGGTAAAAAAGAAAATATAGATGATGGTGGCAAATGTTGTCCAAAATACTCCAAAGACTGCTCGGCCTGTGTCTTCTTTATGCAAAACAAAAGAAGCGGCAATCATGACAGGAAAGAGGCAGAGCCACAGGATGCTATTGGTAGGACCCATGATCACATAATCCCAAAACAGCTTGGGTGCATCAGGATGCCATGTGAAATCAAGGTGTTCTGACAGAGATAGCGAATGCCATTGTTTGTAGAATTGCCAAGGTGCCAGTGTTGCAATGCCCAACAAGCAGTAGCCAATATTTTGCCACTTTTTTTTCTTAAACCATCGTAATTTGAGGATATCCTGCCAGGAAAATTGCCACAACCCCACACCAATTAAGATGGAAGGCGCAAACAAAGCCAGTCCATCGTTTTTACTCCAGGCTGCTCCTGCTACCATAGTCCCTGCTAAAAACCATTCTTTGCGTAATAAGACTGCCAGAGCGATGACCCCAAATGTTGCTACAGCAGTATCACTGTATCCTGAAGCTGCATGCCAGACGTGAAGAGGGAGAGCAGAAACCGTAAATGCTGCAAAAGCAGCAAGCCAGCGGGCTTGAGAAAAACGCCAGACAGCTAACCAAACAGTTGCAACGATCAAACAAAAAAAGACCAATCCTTGGATTCGGGCAATCACATCGTTCCATTCTCCATTGATGACCGCAGTGGTGGTGCTCCAAATGATTGTTCCCAGGGGATAGTGCTTAAAAGCGATATGGGAGCCCAAGAATAAAGGGGAATTGGTATCAAAAGACCAATTGATACCACCGAACAATGAGTGGGCACGACCTGCCCAGTGATTGGTAGCATCATCAAAATGCAGGTCCATGCGGAAAATTTGCCAACTGATGAAAGCTATTTTTTCTCCGACTGCAAATAATAATAACCATTCATACCATTTTGGCTTTTTGATGTTGAGAGTGGGGAAATGAAATTTTCCTCTTTTCCAGGTAAGCAAGACAAGACAGATGATGATGCCTCCTGTGATCATAAGAGCGGTGTGCAGTCCAACGCCGATGAACATCAAAGTCGCTACGAAGAGGGTTTCTATGTACATCCCCAGAATCAAAGCACTAATCAGGTTCTCTCCCCAGTTTCGAGTGTTGGTTCGAAGACTTAAAAGGCTCCAGCCTAATAAAAAATTTAAAATGAGGTGTGCAATGATAGCTAAAATGGTCATGGCTGATTCTTTCCTTTTACCAGGTAGTATCCTTTATATTCTAAAACAATTTCTCGATTATTGGGTTTAGAGGTTATAATAAAATCCGGTGTCGTTGAAGAATCATAAGGACGGTATTCATGCTCTGCCAGTTTGTATTCTGCAAAATGACGAAAAAGCACACCCAATTCCTCTGTTTTCCATGAGTTGGGGCCAATAATTTTTGCTGCACGGTGGAGAAACACTTTTAAATCTTCAAGAATTTTGGGAACAGTGATTTGTTGAGATTCGATGTGCTGAACAATCATAAAATGATCATACATCTTTCGCAGATCCATCATTCCCCACGCAACCACGAAGCCAAAGACTAGAGCAATCATTATCTGCTTTTTTGTAATGAGAAAAAAGAGCAATGCTGAGACGACAAGCAGACCAAGCAAGATGTGATTCCATGACCACATAAATAGTGTGTTGGGTTGCAACATATTTATGGTCGCTGGCATTAGTCGTTCAGGAGCCAGGAACAGTTTAATTTCGTGAAGAAGGGTGGCTTTGTGAACAGTTCCTACTGCCTCATTCACATTGGTTGCGACTACTTTTAGAGGGCCACGCCATTCTGGATGATGACGCATTTCATACACATGTTTGCCTCCTTTGGCGACATGAGTGAGATAAGCCTGTTTGCCTTCTGATGTGATCCAGACAATGACAACATATATCTTGCCATCCAACTCCGTTGGTAAACTTAGTTCAATCACAGCATCATCTGCATTGACATTGGTGGCCAGAATATTGGATATGTTGATTTGAGCATAGATGGGAAAGAAGCAGGCATATAGCCAGAAAACAGTGATCAATCCCAATAATCTTTTTTTCACTTTACTGCTAAATTGGATGATAGATTCGGAAAACTTGAACTTTTATTGTATGAAAGAGGTTCTATACCCTTGTGTCTGTTTACAGATCAGACTGTCTATCAAGAGCGTGTCGGTTAGTCAAAACAATATTCAGTAACTTTAAAAGAAAGCACCCCCTTACTTGCGCTTAAAACAATTTGCTGCTATTGATTGGGGAGATTAAACTATATTATAGATTTTTAAGGAGTATATGTCATCAATCCTTCATCGTGCAAAGGAAACACTACTGACAGAAATTCAAGGAATTCAAGATGTCTTGGAGCGGCTTGATGGCCATTTTGAAGAAGCGATAGAGCTCCTTTTTGCTTGTCAGGGTAAAGTAGTGGTGACTGGAATGGGAAAAAGCGGACTGATTGGTCAGAAGATTGCGTCAACACTAACCAGTACAGGAACCCCTGCTATTTTTCTACATCCTGCAGATAGTCATCATGGAGATTTAGGAATTATTACCAATAAAGATGTGGTGGTGGCCATTTCTTTTAGTGGAGAGACACAAGAGATTGTACAGATGCTGGGGCATATCCACGCCATTGGAGTGCCTTGTATTGGCATGACAGGGCAGGTTAATTCCACATTAGCCACTAATTCTACAGTACATTTGAGTATTGCTGTAGACAAGGAGGCCTGTCCGTTGGGATTAGCACCCACGACCAGTACTACGGCGACTTTGGCATTGGGAGACGCAATCGCCATGTGTCTTTTGGAAAAACGAAATTTTAAAGCAGAAGATTTTGCCGTATTTCATCCTGGGGGGAGTCTTGGCAAGAAGCTAACCATTACAGTGGGAGATTTAATGAGCTCGGCTGACCGTTTACCCCTGGTTGATGAAAATACTTCGGTACACCAAACCGTTCATGTGCTTTCTGAAAAACTCCTGGGTATTGTTGTCATTACCAACAAGTCGGGGCAAGTGACAGGAGTATTTACAGTAGGCGATTTGATGCGGCTTATCGAGCAGCGTAAAGAGTTTTTGCACGAGCCTATTGTCGAATTCATGACGTGTAATCCCAAGATGGTCAGTGCTGAAATTTTGGCAGCCAAAGCGTTGCATACGATGCAGACTCATTCGATTACCTGTTTGGTTGTCGTAGAGAAAGATAAAAAACCTGTTGGTATCATCCAAATCTATGATATTCTAAGAGCAGGAGTGTATTGAACGAATTTTACGGTTGATTGCTAAGTACTGCTAATCAAATAAGTATTCAAATTCTTATTGTTCCAGTCTTCATCTTACTAATCTTTTGGGATTAAGAGTAAGATGAAGAATTTGTATACTTAATTATGAATACTTGTACTTAAGTTAATGACAGCCGAATCGAAAAGAGAATACTTCA
Organism: SAR324 cluster bacterium; assembly: GCA_028282505.1. Taxonomy (GTDB): domain Bacteria; phylum SAR324; class SAR324; order SAR324; family NAC60-12. The sequence goes on from JANQHV010000199.1 coordinate 12,347, forward strand.
AACCACAAAATCCCAGGGCAGAGGAATGGAAGAAACAATTACTGACTTAATAAATAAACTTGATGATCCCGACGAAACGGTCAAATTATCGGCAATAGAAGAATTAGGGTATTCTGGCATGGAGAATGCGGTTATTCCGTTGGTTTACACCTTGCGGGATAATACTCGTTTTATCGCAGAAGCGGCTGCAGATGCTCTGATTAGGATTGGAACAGAGGAAGTGGCAGATGCAATTTCTCCGTTATTAGCGACAGAAGAAACCGCTTTGAGAAATGATGCTGCTGAAATTTTGGCACAACTCAAAGAGAATGCAGTGTCCGCTCTCATGGTTTCTTTGCGTAATGAAAATCATGATGTTCGTCAGTTTGCTGTGGATACCTTATCTCAAATCCACAGTCCCAAAGCAACGGCTGCATTAGTGGAAACCGTGAATGATCCCAATGAAAACGTAGCTGCATCAACTATTGAAATCTTGGGAGAGCAAGGGGATGAAACAGTTGTCCCCAAGATTGTTGAACAGATCAATCGTTCCGAATGGGTGAAAGGTGCTTGTCTTCGTGCTTTGGGTAAAATAGGAGGGGAGTCAGCATTAGATGCTATTTTAGAGCAGTCGAAAACACCTGATCCTCTAGTATTGCTTTCTGTGGTTCAGGCACTTGGGCAGATTGCATTGCCTAAAGGCATTCCTACTTTACTTTCTATTTTGGCAGATCAGCCGCAGTTGTTGGGAGAAGAAGTGATCAATGCCCTGGAAGCGATCTTTTTTCAGCAGACCAAAGAGCAGCGGAGCCAATACTTAAAAGATATTCCCCCCGAACCAATTTATGCTGCTGCTAAATCAGGTAAGCTGGATACTCGTTTGAATACCATTAAATTGTTAGGCGATTTTCAACATAATCCTCCTTTGGATTTCTTGTTGCAGCTCTATTCTGATGAAGCATCTGAAATACGGAGAGCGGCGATGCATGCTGTGGTGAATTTAAAGCCAGCAAATTTAGAGCCTGTGCTGGCTATGCTCGATTCACAGGAGACCAGTATGGAGGCAAAAGCGGCTGCTTTGGATACTTTGGGCCGCATGCGTCACCCAGACTGTATTCAATATATCAGTGCGTTTCTTGATATGGAAGATATTACCCTCCAACGTGTTGCTCTGAATGCCCTGTACGCCCCACTCGATCAGGAAATTCAGCAAAAGCTAAAGAAAATGCTGTCTTCACCCATTAGTGAGATTCGAACCCATGCTCTGATGGCCATTAAACGTTTAAAGGATATTAATCTGGTTGACGAAGTGATCCAAATGTTGCGTGATGAAGATGAAGAAGTGCGTAGTGCTGCTGATGAAGCCTATGTTGCCATTGCCTGGGAAAATAAAGATACATCCGTTTTTCCTTTTATGGATTCTTTTGATCAAGAAGAAAGAAGGTTGGCATTTCAATGCTTTAGTGAACATGCCGGTCCAGAAATTGTCCCACAACTCATCCAGGGTTTGAAGGATCCTGATAGTAAAATTCGTGTAGTTGCCATTAAAGCCTTGGTAAATGCTGGATCTGATGAAGCCACAGAATTAATTGGAGATATGCTTCGTGATGAGGATGAAAATGTGGCAGCTGTTGCTATCTGGGCTTATGGTGAACTCAAAGCGGTGGATTCTATCCAATTTCTCCAACAGTTCCTTTCTGAAACCGAAAATCAGCGTCTTATTTACCAAATCCTGATCACTCTTGGCAACATTGGTGGTTCTGATTCAATACCTGTTATTCTTCCTTATTTGCAGCAAGAGGATACTTATTTAAAATTTGCCGCTATTGAGGGATTGCAAAAAATTGGAGGAGAGGAAGCATTCCAGGCATTGGACGAAGCCTACTCGTCTGAAGAAGACTTTGAGGTGATGGAAGCGTTAGAAGATGCCATTGAAAGAATACAAAGCCAGGAATGATACAGTGATGACACAGCCTATTCCTGTGAGTGAACCACTGTTGGATGGTAATGAAGCAAAGTATCTTGCCCAATGCATCGAAACAGGATGGATTTCTTCAGAAGGACCCTTTGTTAAACAATTTGAGGAGCAGCTCGCTGCAAAAGTAGGCCGCCAGTATGGGATTGCGGTTAGCAATGGATCGGCGGCCCTGGATGTTGCAGTGGCTGCCCTGAAAATTGGAGCAGGGGATGAAATCATTTTGCCCACTTTTACGATCATCTCTTGTGCGGCATCCATTGTCCGGGCTGGAGCAACACCGGTTGTGGTGGATTGTGATCCTCGAACCTGGAATATGGATGTCTCCCAGATTGAACGTAAAATCACTCCCAAAACCAAAGCCATTCTTGTTGTCCATATTTATGGGTTGCCTGTAGATATGGATCCCGTCATCCAGTTAGCAGAAAAGCACGGCTTATCGATCATTGAAGATGCTGCAGAAGCACATGGTCAAACTTATCATCATCGTCCTTGTGGTAGTTTTGGGGCCTTGAGTACATTTAGCTTCTATCCAAATAAAAATATTACCACAGGGGAAGGGGGAATGGTGGTGACAGATGATGAACAATTGGCTGAGCGTTGCCGCTCTTTGCGAAATTTGTGCTTTCAAAAGCAACAACGCTTCATTCATGAAGAATGGGGATGGAACTACCGAATGAGCAATATACAGGCCGCTCTTGGTTTGGCACAGATGGAACGTTTGGA
>JANQHV010000216.1 GCA_028282505.1 SAR324 cluster bacterium
CCATCAACCCTTCAGCCATCCCAATCATCCCATGCAATGGAGTGCGAAGTTCATGAGAGGTTCGTGTCAAAAACTCATCTTTGAGGCGGGACAATTCTTGTTCACGAACTAAAGAAGACTGTTGTTGTTCATACAATTTGGCATTTTCAATCGAGATGGCCGCTTGTGCAGATAAGAGATTCAAGACTTCCAAACGCTTCGGCGTGAAAACACCCGACACCAAATTGTTTTCCAGATAGAGAATGCCTGAGAGTTTTCCCTGGTGAAGTATTGGAGTGCAAAGCACGGATTGGGGTTTGAAGTGCAAAATATAAGAATCTTGGGCAAATTGCCTGTCTTGACTGGCATGATCCAGCACCAATTCCTGCCGGGTTTGTTCAACGTAACGGATTAAGGACAATGGCAACCGAGCATTTTCCTCACTGAGTGAATCCAATGGAATGGACTGCATGACGGTCACTACTTGTGATTCTACCTGACCTGCGGCTTCAATGCGAAGTTGATCCTCTGTATTTAAAATGAAGAAACCTTTTTGGGCCCCTGAATTTTCCAAAGCCAAACGCATCAGGGTTTTCAGCAAAGCAGAAAGCTGAATTTCTCCGGAAATCACCTGAGCCGCTTTCACAATGGTGGTAAAATCCAACTGATCCCCAAGATGGTCGCTACTTGAGGAAAACGTTGACATCTTGTCTTCCATTTGATGGCTTATTTCTCCTCTTCGGTTCGCCAATAAATCCTGATACTTTTCTTCCAGATCTTTGACCTTAGCCGTGGCACCCCATTTTGTATAGAGATAGTGTGCTTTTTTCAGATAGAGTTGGGCAATTTCTGAATCATCTTGCCCTAACCAAAATTTGGCATAGAGTTCATTGGCCAGCGCTTCTTCTTGTAGATATTCGTTATCATGAGCCCCTTGAATGGCCTTTTGATACCAGCTTTTGGCCTCCTTTTCCTTCCCTAACACCCGGGCTTGTTCGGCTTCGACCAATTGCCAGTTGTGCAAATAGTTCATTGGAGCATGATGGGCCCAGTGCTTCACCTTTTCCTGGTTGGTAGTCACTTTTTTCAGTAGAGATGGATGTTCCAATGCTGGTGTGTTGTTAAAGAGTGCCAATCTGATCAAAGAATCATAAAAATAAAATTTTGCTTTAATATAGTGGGCCAGTATTCCCTTTTGATGACAGACTTCTGTGTGTTGAGCATTTTCAAAACTTTCCTCATATTCTTCGAATAAATAGCACAGCCACATTTTGTTGAAATACACCATGCTCACAGAAATAAGGTCATGTCCTTTTTTATCCAAAGGAAATTTCGTTGTTTCATCATAAGCCTCACCTATGAATTGAACAGGGGAGACCGAGTGACCTGTCAGATTCAGCACACACTGCCTGCCAATATTGAGATAATTCAACGGTATAATTTGCTTTAGCTGCCGGACAGTATGAAGGTTTATCTCCATTTCTTGTCCAACTTCTTGCAAATTTTCACCGAGGTGGAATTTATTGTGACAAAAATTTTGTACAATAACAGCCGCCGCCTGAAAATCTCCCACTTCAAGTGCTTTTTGGTAAATTTCTTGTAGTGGGATCAATGAATTATGAAGATGCTCTTTCCAGGGAGTTAAAAAATTCCACACTGCATTGAGTGCCATCAGCTGTTTGGCATTGAAGCGTTCGATAACATGCAAGGCTTGTTTTCCAAAACGATACCCTGAATCTACATCTTCAAACATCCCGGCAAGAACCATCCCATAGGTTGCATAAGCCAGGGCGGATTCAGGGCAGGCCCCATCTTGTAAGGTCAGTTGCAACATCTTGAGTACCGTCAGTGGAAATAGTAAAGGAGAGACTTGATAAGTCAATGGAATGCACCTTGCCATGATTTGCATTGCAGCTAAATGTTCGGCATGCTCCATCTCTTTCAAATTACTGAGACTTTCTATTGATTTTCCTTTTAACAACTCCTGAATTTCCTCCCTGGCTAACCGGATGTGTTTTTCCTCAGGTCCATCAGGCAAATGGACTCCCAATAATCTGAGCAGAGACAGGGCCATTTTGATGGCTTCATGTTGTTTCTTTTGCATGCCATAGGCTCGAATTTTGATTTCATACACTTTGACTTGATCGAGGATTGTTTTTGCATGGGCAAGCACTTGCTCAATCAATTGCTCCATCCAATCATAGTGCAGGTTCAAGTAAGCGACCTCCGCAGCTTCTGCATAGATTTCTAAAGTGAGTTGATATTCCCTTTCCCAACTGTCTTCTCCCAATAACTCCAAACTGGTCTTCAAGTAGTTGAAAGCAGACTCATAGGCGACTGAAGCTTTTGCCTTTTTTCCAGCTCTGAGGTTCAGTCTAGCGATAGTCTGTTTTTCTTGAAGAGTATCAATTAAAGAACGACCTTCATTGAACTGTCCCACGATCTCGAACAATCGTTCTTCCAAAAGATTTGATGCATCAAGCCCCGAACCCCGGTCTTTTGCCTCGTCAGAAAGCTGCTTCAATAAGAGTCTTCCGATCTTCAAATGTAATTGTTTCTGCTGCCCTTCTTCAATTAAGGCATAGGAAGCTTGTTGAATACGATCATGAGCGAACTGACCCAACAATTCAAACTGGGCGGACAACGCTTGAGTATAGATCGTCTCTTCCCCTTTTTGAAAAAGTTGGTGTGCTTCGCTCATGGGCTGCAAAAGGCCGACTCGAACCGCAGGCCATAAATCGACTGCTGTTTGATGGAGGGATTTCCCATAGATGATTGACAAAATGGGAATTGCAAAGCGATTTCCCATAGCGGCTCCCCAACTCATCACCCGTCGAGTGGCTGTTGGGAGCTGTTGCAGTTTGCCAATCATTAAATCGATGACATTATCCGTGAGGTTCTCTTCTTCAATCTCTTTAATATCCCAGACCCACCTGCCTTGATTTCTATCAAAAGCGATCAATTGACGCTGATAAAGAGTTTTGAGAAATTCATTGACAAAAAACGGGTTGCCTTCGGTTTTCTTCAGGAGCAAGTCGGCTAAAGGCAGTACATCTTTTGGAGATGTATAAAGGGCATCTGACAACAGTTGAGTCAAAGTCTGCTTGCCTAATGATTTCAAACTGAGCGTATGAATGGCTACATTTTCCTTTTTGATCTGCTCCACTGTCATGATCAAGGGATGTGTGGGGGGTAAAGGCCCACTTCCAGCTTCATGATTCCGGTACGCCCCAATGATCAGGAGATACTTTAGATCAGGGTTGGTTATCAATACCTGGAGCAAATTCAATGTGGCCGCATCCACCCATTGCAAATCATCCAGAAACATTACCAGTGGATGGTCTGGTCGCGTGAATACCTGCAGAAACTTGATCAGAGTCAAATTAAAACGATTTTGTGTTTCCTGTGATCCCAGTTGAGGTACTGACGGTTGAACCCCAATGATCTTTTCTATTTCCGGAATGACTTCAATCATCACTTGGCCATTCTTTCCGAGAGCTTGCAATAACCGGATCTTCCAGAGTTCTAATCGTTTCGCAGGCTCAGCAAGCAGTTGTCTGATCAATTCTTGGAGAGCGTGAATCAGGGCAGAGTATGGAATATTGCGTTGAAACTGGTCGAATTTTCCTGAAATGAAATAGCCCCGTCTGATTACAATGGGTTTATGAATTTCATGCACCAGGGCTGATTTACCAATTCCGGAATACCCCGACACCAACAGCATTTCTGAAGAACCTTGCACCGCTTTTTCAAAGGTGTTGATCAAAAATTGGATTTCCTGTTTCCGTCCATAAAGCTTTTGAGGGATTTCAAACCGATCCGAAATATCTTTCTGCCCCAGTGGAAACGAATCAATTATGTCTTTAGACTGAAGTTGATCCAGGCATGTTTGCAAATCTGCCTGAAGTCCTAAAGTTGTCTGATAACGCTCTTCTGGTGCCTTGGTCATCAACTTGAGAATGATGTCTGAAATCACTTCAGGAATTTTAGGACGTTCGGCATCCCAATTCATTTTATGGAGGACTTGAGGCTGCTTGGCAATATGGCAATGCACCAGCTCTATGGCATCCTCAGCCTCGAAAGGGGGGTGCGGTGCCAGCATACGGTAAAAGGTTGCCCCCAAAGAATATAAATCGGTGCGATAGTCCATTGCCCGATTCATCCTTCCGGTTTGTTCTGGCGACATATAAGACAATGTACCTTCCAAAATATGGGGATTGAGAACCTCTGGCTGCTCCTGAGACAGTTCCGTCGAAATACCAAAATCAATGATTTTGAGTTGATCCGTTGCTGGATTCCAAACAATGTTGTCCGGGTTGATGTCCTTATGCATGATCTGGTGCTGGTGAATAAGCCCCAAAGATTCTGTAATGCGGATTGCCAAAGAAAGAAACAGTTCCAGCCCCAGAGGCTTGTCTTCGATGAATGTAGACAAAGCTTCACCGCCAAAGTCTTCCAGGATCATAACCCAGGTGTTGCCTGATTGTTCCAACCCTTCGGCTCGGATGATTCCTTCCTCTTCGCCGAATGCCTTAGTCATCTTGTACTCTCTCTTGATGCAAGAGATTTCCTTTGGGGTGGGATACTCATTCTTGAGCCATTTTAAAATCACTGGAAGTCCATCAGATTCACGCTTGGCTCGATACACGACAGAACGGTTGCTTTGATAAAGCGAACCACCATTCGGTGGTTCTTTAATGGTATAACCTGATAGATAAAACATGCGATAGATTCTAAAGGAATTGTTGCTTTGTGTGTTTGGAAAGATAACATGAAACCAGAGTTTCATCAAGAAGACAGCATTGTGATGAATGCCTACCTCAAGGCAGAACAAGAGGATGAATTATGGTGTGTCATGAAGGGTGGGAAGTGACTTTCAAACAACTTCAAGAATATGGAGAAATTATACCTTCCAACATAAAATGATATAGTATTCTAGAAAAATATTTTCTGGAAACTCCCCCTTTTTTTCAAAGGAGGCTGGGGTGATCCGCATGCGGGGATTTTGAAAATACTTTTCTGGAATCCTAATAGTTTGTGGATACGTGAGAGCGCATGATCATGTGTGATGGGGGACGATGAAAAAATCAAAAGGCGAAGTGAAAACAAGCAGTACAGCAAAGGATATTTGAATTATGTCGACTTCATGCATTTTTTTTTAGATGAGCTATTGCCTCTTTCTCCGTATCAAAAATGGAGAGAATGTCTTCATAGCGATTCCAAAATAACCAGCGAACCTCCAGGTTAATGTCACAAAGTACCAACTGGACATGCTTCTCTCTGCACTTACGAAAAAATGTCATAATCGTACCGATCATGATCGAGTCTAAATACACAGTTTCACTGAGATTAATAATACTGCCCTCAAAATTCATCCTTAACAAATTGGCAAAAGAGAGCTTTATTGCTTTCGCTTCATCCTGACTGAATCCACCTTCCAGACCGATAATGCAGATTTTGTCTTCAATACGATGTTTAAATTTCATTTTTTCCCTGTGTCCTCCGTGGCTTTGTGGCAATATTTTATGGTACTGGCTTCTTGAATACGTCTTTCAAAATCCTTGCCATAAATAAAGTATAATAATTTCAGTATCTTAAATCAAAAATAAAGAATAACAAATTGGAGAAAAGTCAAAATGTTAGGATATGATATACTTTTGATCAAAAAAGGCAACAGGACGTTAAAAAATGATATGAAATTATATAAAATGCATAAAAATGGATGGATTTTGATAGGTTATTTTATGCCGCCTTTACAACCCTCTCTAAGCTATGTAAGATTTCAATTAACTGATGTTACGTATACATACAAGCCCTCTCGCTTTGCTCGAACGCGAGCCCGGTCGAAATGACACATCGTGAGGTCAATGATATCAATCATTTACACGAAAATGTTCAAAGTCTAGATCAGTTACTACTTAATATTTGTGTTTGAGAAAAATTAAACAAGAAATGACATACATGATGAAAACGAAAACCATCTTCATATTAGTGGCAATCGTCTGTTTCATGCAACCGTATATTGTGACGGCTAATGAACCAAACACGATTGGTATTGCAGCAGAATTGCATCTCACTGCTCAAGAAAAAGACTGGATTCGAGAGCATCCCCGCATTCGTGTTCACAACGAAACCAATTGGGCCCCTTTTAACTTTTTTGCAAATGATCGACCACAAGGACTCTCCATTGACTATATGAATCTTTTGGCAAATAAAATCGGGATTCAGATTGAATATGTCAGTGATCCCAGTTGGGACAAACTGTTAGGAATGTTGAAGCACAAAGAACTGGACGTGATGCTCAATATTGTTCGAACGGAAGATCGTTTAGCGTACGTACTATATACAGAGCCCTATGCTTTCAATCCCAACGTGATTGTCAGTACCAAAAGCAACCGGTACAGTTCAATCCAGGAATTGTTTGATAAAACCGTGGCTTTCCCAAAAGGTTTTTTTTATGAAGAAGTGCTGACCAAGAATTATCCTCAGATCAAAAGGCTGCCAGTGGCAGACACCTTATCCAGTCTGAAAGCAGTGTCTTTTGGAAAAGCAGATGCTGCTTTAGGGGAAAGTGCGGTATTGCACCACCTGATCAATCGGAACATGTTGACCAATTTAGCCATATCTGGAGAAGTGGATATTGGTAATCCGGATTTGGTGAATCTGAGAATTGGGGTACGCAACGACTGGGACACTTTGCAATCCATTCTCAAAAAAGCCATGAAAACAGTTTCTGTTGAGGAGATGAATCGGCTGCGACAAAAATGGATTATGGGAGGTACACAGCCCAAACAGATCGCCCTCTTCTTGACTCAGGAAGAAAAAAGCTGGTTAAAAGCACATCCGACGGTCAGAATTGGTGTTGATCCTGCTTACCCACCTTTTGATTTCATTGGAGACGATGGTTCCCACCAGGGAGTTGCCTCTGATTATATTCGCCTGATCAGTGAGCGGTTGGGCATTTCCATGGAGGTTGTCCCCGGCTTACTATCCTGGACACAAATTTTAGAAGGGGCCAAAAACAAGACGGTAGATATCATTCCATTAGTCAGGAAAACCAAAAACCGTGAGAATTATTTGAGATTCACCGATCCCTATATCTCCCATCCAAACGTGCTTATTACCCGAAATGACTATACGTTTATTACCGGATTGACAGACTTTCATCATAAAACATTAGCCGTCGTCAAGAATTACTTTCATACTGACCGCCTCAGAACTCAGTATCCTACCATTAAACATCATGAAGTAGAATCTCCTTTGGAAGCCTTGAAGGCAGTGGCATTAGGGAAAGCAGACGCCTATGTTGGAGATCTTGGTGTTGCCGGTTATTTAATCCGGGTGCATGGCTTGACCAACTTGAAGATCGCCGCGCCTACGGACTTAGAAACGCCGGCACTTGGTTTTGGAGTACGTCACGATTGGCCTGAATTTGTCCCCATTTTGAATAAGGCCCTGGCTTCCATCAGTGAAGAAGAGCGTGCAAAAATTTCTAAAAAATGGATATCGCTGGCCGACGAGCGCCCTGCTGACTACACACTGGTTTGGCAAATTGCCGGGGTGATGGGAGTCATTATTGTTGTGGGGCTTTTATGGAACTTTCAAATTCAATGGCAAAAGCAGGTATTACAGAAAAGTGAGCAAAAATATAAAAACTTGGCAGAAGAATTAAAAATCGCTAAGGAATTTGCCGAAGAAAACGCAAAAAAGATCGAGCAATATTCCCTGGAAGTGGAATCGAAAAATATTTCTCTGGAAGCCGCACGTAAAGAAGCAGAAGCGGCCACTCGTGCTAAAAGCGAATTTCTTGCCAATATGAGTCACGAAATCCGTACCCCCATGAATGCCATTCTTGGCTTTACCGAACTACTGGATGGATTGTTGGAAGGAGACAAACAGAAAAAATACCTCTCCTCTATCCAGTCCAGTGGAAAATCACTGCTGACGCTCATTGATGATATCCTGGATTTGTCTAAAGTGGAAGCAGGCAAGTTGGAGCTTGAGTACACAACAGTCAATCTCCACACAATTTTTCAGGAAATAGAAGGAATTTTTTCCAAAGCAATTGCAGATAAAAAACTACAGTTCTTTGTAATTATCGAAGATGAATTACCCAGTGCTCTCGTCCTGGACGAAGTGCGTTTGCGCCAGATTCTGTTTAACTTGATGGGCAATGCGATCAAGTTCACGGATGCCGGATTTATCAAATTATCAGTGGCTCATCATTATCTTGATCATCAGGAGCAAGATAAGGTCGAACTGGTTTTTATCGTAAAAGACACAGGCATTGGTATTTCCAAAGAGCAACAGGAAGCCATCTTTGATGCCTTTGAGCAGCAAAAAGGACAAAGCCACTCCCAGTATGGTGGGACTGGCCTGGGATTGACCATCAGCAAGCGTCTGATCGAGATAATGGGTGGAACGATTTCCGTGGAAAGTGATTTAGGCCAAGGCAGTGTCTTTCAAATCATTTTCAAAGATGTGACGGTTACCTCAGCAGTAGAACTGAAAAAGGAATTGCAAACGACTTTCGATATTCATCAAGTGACCTTCACTCCTGCCACTATCTTGATTGTGGATGACGTAGAAAGCAATCGGATTCTAGTCAAAGGCTTTCTGGGAGATTATCCCTTTACCTTGCTCGAAGCGGCTAACGGCGAAGAATCAATCAAGACGACTCAGCAATACCATCCTGATCTGGTGTTGATGGATTTAAAAATGCCGGTGATGGATGGCTATGAAGCCTCCAGGCGGATCAAAGAAGATCCCGATACACAAAACATCCCTGTCGTTGCCTTGACTGCATCTGTCATGAGGGAAAAAGAAGAAAAGATCAGTCAGCTTTGTGATGGGTATCTTAAAAAACCACTGAGAAAAGCCGCTCTTGTCACAGAATTGATGAAGTTTATCAAGCATTCCCTGGAGGAACCAACTGCTTCTGAAAGCGATTCAAAGCAGAAAGATCACAGTGGAACCTCTTCATCGATCAAGACTCTTCCTCAATCGATTGCTCCTGAAACCTTGCACCAGTTTCCCCAACTTCTCATTGCTCTGGAAAACGAACTGGAGCGGTGGGAAACGCTTTGCAAAGCACTACCGATTGACGAGATTGCAGAATTTGCCAAGCAAAATCAGGAACTCGGCCAACAGTTCGATTATTCGCCTTTGATTCAATGGGGAAAACGACTGGAATCCCAGGCCCATGACTTTCAACTGGATTTACTGCCCAGTACACTGGAATTTTTCCCGGAATTCATTAAAAATGTGAAGATCCTTCTAAAAATGGATGTTGCCTGAATTATGCCGATTACTTTTCAAAACTAACAAATAGCGAAACCCGTGTATTCTCTTCGACAAGCTCAGAGAACATTTGTGTCAAATGTCAGTATTAACATCAGACAGGAAAGCATAGATCCCATCATAGTCTTACCAATTCACAGGCTACCACCTTCAGTCGATTTTTGATTTTCCGATGGAATCAGAATCATATTATGTTGAGCAGGGTTAAATCCATCCGGGAATTGGGTTTTTATAGAATATAGAGCATTCGCCAGATAGGCTTCACGCAGATCGGTTTCAAATAGATCGATTCTATGAAGATCAACTCCACTAAGATTAGTTCTACGCAGATTGGCTCCACTTAGATTCGCTTGCCATAAGTAAGCGTCATTCAGATTGGCCTTACTCAGATTGGCTTCACTCAAATCGACTCCGCTCAGATCAGCATTCCATAGATTGGCTTCATTCAGATCGGCCTTACTCAGATTGGCCCCACTCAGATTGGCCCCACTCAAATCGGCCCCACTCAAATCGGCTCCACTCAAATCGGTTTTACTCAAATTAGCTCCACTCAAATCGGCCCCACTCAAATCGGCCCCACTCAAATCGGTTCCAAATAAATTAGTTCTATGCAGATTGGTCTCACTCAAATTGGCTTCACACAAATCAGCTTGACTCAGATAGGCTTCACGTAGATTGGCCTTGCTTAGATCGGCCCTACTCAGATTAGTTTCATACAGATTGGCATACCAAGGATAGGCCCCACTCAGATCCGCTCCACTCAGATCCGCTCCACTCAGATCCGCTCCACTCAGATCCGCTCTCAGTAAGTCGGCCCCACTCAGATTTGCTTCACGTAGATCCGCGTTCTTCAGTTTGACATTCCTCATATTAGCCTTACTCAGATTGACTTTACCCAGACTAGTTTCATTCAGATTGGTTCCACACAGGTTAGCTCTACTCAGATAGGCTTTACTCAGGTAGGCTCTATGCAAATTAGCTTCACGCAAATTAGCTTCACGCAAATTAGCTTTACTTAGGTTGGCTCCATGCAAATCAGCTTCACTCAAATAAGCTTTACTCAGATCAACTTGACGCAAATCGGTGTCATTTAAGTCAATTTTTGTCAGAGATAAACCATTTAAGTCAAGACCATGTAGAATTTTCTTGTTCAACAAAACAACAAGCTTCAAAAAAAACTTTGTTTCTTCATTTAATAGTTCATAATCAACCACTCTCTTTTTTTTCTTTTCTACGGCATCAAAAAAACACTCTGCCAGAAAATATTCCATGAAGGACTTGTGGATGAATTTATAATTTCCTTCTGAATCCCGGTGTAAAAAAGAACAGGTGGTTGTTTCATATCTGTAATAATCTTCTTCTTTTTCAACATTCTTTTTGAATTGGTTGATGTGAGGTTCATCCAATTCAGAATAATGCAAAGAAAAATCCCCTCCTCCTTTGTTCAACATCTTCAAAGCCAGTTGCCACATGAAATGACGTTTTCCTTTTACAGTCATTTGAGAACGCCAGTCTTCTCTCTCAATCCATATATCGGTATAAGCCTGGTAAAGGCTGGCGGCATTGATCGTTCCTTTTCCTTTCAAAGCGGGAATGGTTTTAACGATCATCTCCAGCAAAAGGGGGCGAGTGGAAAGTCCCTGCAAGTTATAAGTATCCTTGATGATGCTTAAAATGGTTTTGGTTTCTTGTGCATCCCTGGTGTTTTTGAAAACATATTTTTTGACTTGTTGATTATTAAATTTCTGGAGATGAATGCGGGCGAGCTCATAATTGCTTTTGGTGGCGTAGTTGCGGAAAAGGACCGTGTAATCAGCTCTGAGCAGTTCTTTTTCTTGAATTTCTGAAAGAAAATAGTGAGTACGGCAGGTTAAAAAAACTTTATTGGCTTTTTTCGTTTTGCCAGAAGGCTCTGTCATGAACAGTACATTTTCAAAGGTCAGTTTGGTCAGTTCTTTAAAATTTTGAATAGTTAGCTCCTGATTGGACAAAGAGGCCATTTCATCGAACCCATCGATAAAAAAAGCAAATTTTCCTTGCAGGGCTAAATTTTGGAAAATATCGAAAGAGAGTGTGATGTCGAATTTCTGATAGAATTCCTGGAGGATGAATTGCTCAATATTGAGCAAACCGGGATAGCCTTTCAGTGAAATAAAAATCGGAATACGCTTGGTATTGTCCTCTAAATACAGTCTGGCCAGATGGATATAATAATGCAAGGAAAACGAAGATTTACCAGTGCCAAAATCTCCCAGCAGAGTCAGAAAATGCGAAGAATTCTCGGCTAAGAACTGCTGCAACATTTTATCGAGAGAATGAGTTCTTCCTTTTTTATCTGTACAGTAGGAAGCAACGTAGTACTCATGCAAGTTTGCCCGCCCCATCACTTCGATCAAAAAATCCTCTTCACTTTTTTTCACTTCCTTCCAATGCTCATATTGCCAGATGACGTTTTCCAGATAATTCGTGACCTTGTGGAAAGGAATGGGGGGAGAAACGGCGGCTTCTTCAATAGCATCCACTTCAGTAAAATCATAGGTTCCGGTGACCCAATGGTGAAAGTCCGGAGCCGCAAAGAACAACTGTTTTTCCAGTTCTGGTTGGAGCCAAAAGACCAGGGAGTAAGGTTTGGCACTGAACAACTCCCGGCCATACTGCAAATAATGCAGCAGTTTCTTGATAGATTGCTCTGATAATTGCTCCACCCCCAGGACATGAAAAATATTGCTGTGTTGTCCAATCTGCTCAAAACTGGAGCCAAAAAAGATGGAGAAAATGACTTTGTCATCATCCATTTGCAGAGGAAACTCAAAGTTTTCTGGCAGGTCTTTTTGTAAATGCTGGATGATGTATTGGGGGGTGTTCTCCTGGCGGTACAGGGCTAAAAACAAACCTCCGATCTTGCAAAGGCGCAGTTCGTGCCTGAGCTTTTTATAAGACCAGTTGTTTGTGATTGATGGGGCATTCATGTTTTTTCTTGTTTATCACAAAGACATTAATTTTTAGCCACTAAGAACGCGAAGGATCACTAAAAATATATGATGCAATTTTCTATTTTTGTCATTCCGGTGGCCCGACATATCAGCTTGCCTGAAGCACCAACCCAACCGCAATCCAGAAATATGCATCATTTTCATTACCTGGATACCGGATCTGATCCGGTATGACATATGGAAGGCCAATATTGTGATCATACCCGACACAGAAACAGAGAAACTATGGTTTGAAAAAATAATTTTTTCCTCTGTGTGAGGCGACCTCCCGTATCCGTGCCTCTGTGGCAAAAAATAATGGCAAAAAAATTAAACATCTGGCAATTTCATGGCTTTTTTGAGACAGGGATGCGCATCATACCAAGGCTTATTCCGATGTCTGTATTCTACCACAAATAAATATTTGAGCAGATACACCAAAGTCGTATTTTTGATTTTCTTTTTTTCTTTGGACTTCATAATCTCTTCAACGGAATCTCGATATTCGGGAAAATCAAAGATCCTGTAAAAATCATTGACAAGTTCGCTGGTTGCCTCCTGGGCGATGGCTTGATCAATGATGGATACCTCTTTGAGACTGGCGATGCTGCAAGCATCCTGCATGAATTTCACCAAGTCCCGCACCAATCCACCACTGCAATCAATCACACATCTTAAGGCGTCTTCAGAAATGAGCGTTTTGTCAATTCTACGATAGACCAGCTCTTTCAAATGCTCCAAAGCACTTGTTTGATAGTTGCCACTAGCATCATAGAGATTGACGACAGGAATGAATTGGGCTTTAAAAAGACTGCTGATCTGGTTGAATGACTCAGAGTAATAAGTATCTAAAGGAAAGGTATAGATGATTTTAGCCTCTGGCATCATGAGCAGTTGGGAATCTTTGAAGAAGATTTGTTCGGCAAATTCTGTCTCCAGCTTGTCCAGATCATCAATAATGATGAGAATATCTTTCTGGGTTTGCTGCTGAATATTTTTAAAAGCAGAGTCGAAGCTTTTCTGAATGATTTCAATCTGGTTGCGGAAACCATCACGAATCGCTTTACGAGAATCCGGCTCTGTTTTGATCTTGAGTGATAAACTTCCCAATAAACTGACTCCGACCTCTGTAAGTTTCAGTGTTGTTTTAAGAAATGCTAATACTTTGTCAGTAGCGGGGGTGAAATCAGTAACACCAGCCTTTTCCATCGATTTGATGACCTCCATGTAAGTGGTCACTAAAATATCGATAGTTTCCACATCCATCATGTTCAAAACGTTGAGGACCGAAAAGACCACCACATGGTATTCCTTGTTCAAATCTTCGACAACTTTGTTGATGATGGTGGATTTGCCACAGCCACGATGCCCAATCACCAGCAGTTTGTCATAGCGTTCTGTTTTATGGATATTGCTCAATATACGCTTGGTGGATTCTTTGGTGATGCTTTCCACATAAAAGGTTTTCAGGGTTTCACCACTAAGCGGTCGCCAGTCAAAATGATTGTAAGCCGTATCAAATGCTTTGATAATCTCTTTTTTTTCCATCCATCTCCTGTGTTGATTGGGTCAAAAGACTCCTCCAATAATATCCCTATCGTGCTTCCCATTTTTCGAACGCAGATAAATCAGGATTAAGGGATTATTAATTCTCTATTTTTATTGAATTTTCTTGATTTTGTCAAATTGATGAGACGTTTAAATCAGGGGACATAATACTGATTAATATTTTAAAAATATTAATCAGTATTATGTCCCCTGATTTTATGTATATGGAGAGTAAAGTGAAAAAGATAAAAGAGTGCCTGGACAAATTTTATTTACAATGTTATATCGATGTGGTAGATCAATAAATTAACGGTAAGTTATGAGTGTCCAGTAGTTTTTGCAACTAACTTCATTGAGAAAGCTTTTAAAATGTCAGACTCTATCGACCCTCCAATCGATTCTCTCCCCCTGGAAGAGACATATGCCTCCGGTGAGATTTCACCCGAGGTATTACAAGCTAGTGAAGACGCACAAATTTTTATTTCTTATATTGCCTGGCAAGACAATATTGAATTCGATGAAGATCTGCTACAGGTCTTAATCGAGTCCAGACTGCTCATTCAGGAAGGAAAATGGACACCTGAAGCAGAATTAAGATTTTGGTTGAATTTTGACAAGCTGGCTGAACTGGCGGCACCCGTTACCATTGAAAGCATCAAAGCGACTTTACCAGGATTAGGGAAAGACAATGGTGGTGTTTTCCTCAAAAAAACGGATGCAGCCAAAGCAGTGCGACGGTATCGACTCTGGGCCATTGTGTCCTTATTTTTCTTATTAGTTTGCCAGATTTACTGGTTCATTGGCACGGACTTAACCACCAATCTCAATGACATTTTCCGAAAAAGAACACAGGTTGATGAGCAAATCGATCAAATGAAGAGCGTCGCTGCAGCAGAAGGAGCGACAATTTCCTTGGACAACCGGACCCTCCCCCAATTGGAAAAAGAGTCAAAAGTTTTAAATCAACTTCTGGATGCCAACTATGAATTATTACGGGATTGGGTCTTTTTTCAAACATTTAGTGCCAACCTGACGGAATATAACACCGAACGGTATAAAAAACTGGAACAAGATATTCAAGACCGCCTCAATACTAAGGTCACACAAGCAGACCTTGATCAGGGAATCATCACACAAAAAATTGAAACACCTTTGACACAAGCGGAAATTGATCAGGAAATCAGAGCCTTGCATCTCCAAAAAGAGTTTGATAAAGCACGCAACAAATTTTTTCTCTATCAACTTTCTGCAGAATTCACTTTACGTGCTCTGCAATCTTATCTGCTTCCCTTATTATATGGACTATTGGGAGCCATGACTTATGTGTTGCGGACGCTTTCGACAGAAATCAAAACGGTCACCTATTCTGCGCATTCTGAAACTCGGTTTCGACTCCGCTTATCGCTAGGTTCTTTGGCAGGGATGGTCATTGGCTGGTTTTTCACGCCAGATGCGTCAACTGGTCTGGCATCCCTCGGTCCCATGACGGTTGCCTTCTTGACCGGATACAATGTCGATATCCTGTTTTCCCTCATGGATAAGTTGGTGAATAGTATCACGACTTCCATTCAGGGCAGTGGTAAATCCCAGGAAACCCAAAAACCGCAAAAAGCTAAAAAGCCTGCTCCTGTGAGTGATGAATCGCCAGATTCTTCCTCACTTCCGGTTTTGCCGGAAAAAACAGCATGAGTGACACAATTTTTGTTCTAATGTGATTGCATCACTTGCTTCCCATAGTGACAATCCCCTGCCAGTCGTCGGGGACTCCCTGCACCATAAATTGTGCGGAGCGTTCCAAGTAGAATTTGGCAGCCTTGTCATCGTCATACACGTTGAGCACCCTTTTGAAAAGAACAGCAGCTTCTGCAAATTCTTTGGCAAAGTAGAAATGCAGTCCCTGTTCAAAGTCCGCTTTGGTGCTCATTTTCCAATCAATCATGGTTTCGGAATCTCCACTATAAAGATCATAGACCGAAACCACATCGCTTTTTCCCTTCACCTGTACTTTTCCAAGAAAGCGGTGATGGTATTTGTCAGCTTCTTTAACTTCTTGCAAAACATACTCACTGATCAGGATAGAGACACCAAAAGTTTTGGTGAGTCCTTCCAGGCGAGCTGCTAAATTGACAGAATCACTAATCACGGTGCTTTCCATTCGGTCTTCTTCTCCTAAGGTACCCAGCATCAATTCTCCAGTGTTCAACCCAATGCCAATTTGAATCGGCAAATATCCGGCACGCTCTCGCCCTGCATTATAATCCCTCAGGATGAACTGCATATCAATGGCTGATTGGATACCGCTTTCAGGACTTTTATCAAAAAGCGCCATGATCGCATCACCAATATATTTGTCAATGAATCCGTGATTTTTTCGTACCAACGGTCCCATGTGAGTTAAGTAAGAGTTGATGAAACGAAAATTTTCTTCCGGCGTCATTTGTTCAGAGAGGGTGGTGAAAGAGCGAATATCGGAAAAAAGAATCGTCATTTTCTTCTGCACCTGGTCTCCCAGTTGGAGATCCAGGATATTTCTTTTACCCAGCAATTCCAAAAACTGTCGAGGAACGAAGCGACTGTAGGCAATGTTCATGTGGGACAGTTCGATATGGGTTTCAATCCGGGCCAGCAGTTCATGTTTAGAAAATGGTTTGGTGAGGTAATCATTGGCACCAAAGCCCAATCCATCCATCAGGTCAGCCACCTGATTCTTTGCCGTCAAAAAGACAATAGGAAGCTCATTGGCTGGATGTTCCTCTCTAATGGTTTGACAAACTTCATAGCCTGACATCTTTGGCATCATCACATCCAGTAAAATAAGGTCCGGTTTACGTTGTTGCAGAGAGCTCAACGCTTCCTGACCATTGGTCACCAGATGAACGGAATATTGATTGAGGGTCAGGTGATTCTCTAAAACCTGTAGATTGATGGGATCATCGTCCACAATGAGGATGTAGGATTTTTTGGTAGGAACCTTCTGAGTGAGGATTTCTGCTTCCTTTTCTAGATTTTCCTGGATTGGCACGATTTCCTGATAACGGTCATCAATTGGTTTTTGTTCCAGAGGTTGTTTAGAAACCGGGAGGGTGAAGCGAAAAGAAGAGCCTTTGCCCACTTCCGATTCAACCCAGATTTTTCCGCCATGCAATTCCACCAATTGTTTCGTAATATTCAAACCAAGACCGACACCACTATATTCCCTGGCAATGGAGGCATCTGCCTGCTCAAATGACTGAAAAATCGTTTTGAACTTGTCTTCCGGGATACCAATTCCAGTGTCAGACACAGAAACCATGAGAATTTCGTCATGCATCTTGGCAGTGACGGTGATGGAACCCGAATCAGTGAATTTAATGGCGTTTCCAATCAAATTGTACATCACTTGTTGAAGACGGTTCTCATCACCTTCTACAGGCGGAATATCCGTATCAATTTCATTCTTCAGCACCAAATCTTTGCCAGCCAGCAAGGGTTCACTCAATTTTAGAATAATGCTGGTAATCGCATTAAGATCCACAGGTTTTTTCTGAATTTCCAGGGTATGTGTCTTGAGTGTGGAAAAATCGAGAATATCATTGACTAAATTGGCCAGTCTCTTTCCCGCAGAAATGATCATGGAAAAATTGGTTCTCATTTTTTCAGAGGGTTCTCCCGCTACACCATCTAACAGGGATTCGGCAATACCAATGATGCCATGCAAAGGAGTGCGCAGTTCATGAGAGGTGTTTGCCAAAAATTCATCTTTCAATTTATCCACAGCCCGCAAACGTTCATTGACCAGACGTTCCTGTTCCAATTTTTCACGTTGACGCTCCAGTTCTTCAGCATTGGCTTTGGTTTTATAACGAACGTATCCCAGGACAGCGCCAGCCAGTAAAATAACATAGAGACTGTAAGCCCACCAGGTTTGCCAGGGAGGAGGAATGACCGTGATGGCAATGGAAGTTCCCTGTTCATTCCAGACGCCATCATTATTGGAGCCTTTCACTCGAAAGTTATAGGTTCCTGCCGGCAAGTTGGTGTAGTTGGCAAAACGTCGTGTGCCCGCATAAATCCAACCTTTGTCGAATCCTTCCATCATGTAAGCATACTGATTTTTTGCAGGAATGGTATAATCCATGGTGGCAAATTCAAAGGAGAACACATAATCCTGGTAGGACAGTTCAAGAGCCTTTGTTTCAACAATGGAATCCTTCAAGGGTGATTTTTCGGAACCACTCTCTGAAGCAATATTGACTGATTTGCCAAATAGCTGGAAATCAGTAATCACCACTGGCGGAATATGTGGATTGTCTTTGACCTGTTCTGGATAGAATGCATTGAAACCATGAACCCCTCCAAAAAACATCTCCCCACTTTTGCTGAGGTAATAAGACCCTCGTTCAAATTTATTACCTTGCAACCCATCCTGGACACCATAATTTTTAAAGGTTTCTGTTTTCGGATTAAATTTAGAAATTCCTTTATTGGTACTGAGCCAGAGAAATCCTTGGCTGTCTTCCAATATTCCATAAA
This sequence comes from SAR324 cluster bacterium, assembly GCA_028282505.1. GTDB lineage: Bacteria > SAR324 > SAR324 > SAR324 > NAC60-12. The sequence goes on from JANQHV010000216.1 coordinate 18,312, forward strand.
TCACGTCATTGGGTAATCCATCTTTTTCCCGGTAATGGGTAAAAATACCAGGGCCTCCATTCTCCGTTTCCCGTTCAAATTTATTCAATCCACTCCCTGTCCCAATCCAAAGAATTCCAGAGCGATCCTCATAAATGCTCCAGACTTTATTGTTACTCAAACTATTGGGATTGTCATCTTCGGTTTCATAAAGCGTGAAGGTTTCCGTTTTGGGATCAAATTTGTTCAATCCGTCCCCTTCGGTGCCAATCCAAAGGATTCCGGAGCGGTCTTCATAAAGGGCAACAATTTCATCACTGCTCAAACCACTGTAATTTTCTTCCTCTTCTTCAGATTCTTCTTCCTCACGCTCTTCTTCCTCTTCTTCAGATTCTTCTTCCTCACCTTCTTCGTCTTCATCGTCCTCTTCTTCTTTATAGTGGGTGAATGTTTTCGTGGTGAGATCGAATTTATTCACCCCTCCTCCTTCTGTTCCAATCCAAAGGACACCCGACTGGCTGCCATGCAGAACCTGAATATCGTTATTACTGAGGCTATTGGAGTCATCTGGATTGGCCTGGTAGCGAATAAACTTCCCAGTATCTCGGTCAAATTGATGCAACCCGCCACCATCGGACCCAATCCATAAGGTGCCGTTGTGGTCTTCATAGATAGAAGAAACTTCGTTATGGGCCAGGCTTTCTGGATCATTGGGATCATGCTGATAATGGGTGAAAACCCCTGTTTTTCGGTCAAATTTATTCAGCCCACCATCTTCGGTGCCAATCCATAAAATTCCTGATGCATCCTCATAAATGTCCCAGATTCTATTGTCACTCAAACTATTGGGGTTATTGGGATCATGCTGATAGCGGATGAACTTTTTCGGCTTCCGATCGAATTTATTGATTCCCCCACCATCGGTTCCAATCCAAAACACCCCTGAACGGTCTTCATAAATGAAAGTGACTTCATTTTGACTCAAACTATGAGGATCATCAGGAAAGTTCTGGTAATGGGTAAAAGTTTTTCTCTCTCGATCAAACTTGTTCAATCCTCCACTTTCTGTCCCCACCCATAAGACACCTGCTTTGTCTTCATAAAAGGATTTGATGACGTCATCATTCAAACTGTTGGGGTTATCAGGATCAGGTAAATAATGGGTAAAAATACCAGTATCCCGATCTAATTGATTCAGTCCTCCTCCTTCGGTTCCCACCCATAAGACACCTGCCGTGTCTTCATAAATAGTTTTGACTTCATCATGACTCAAACTGTGAGGATCATCGGGATTGTGCCGATAGTGAACAAATTTTTCGGTTTTCCGATCCAACTTCTCCAACCCTCCGACAGTACCAATCCACAAGACGCCTGAACGGTCTTCGTAAATGACTTTTACCTCATCATGGCTCAGGCTGCCAGGATCATCGGGATCTGGCAGATAACGAGTAAACTTCTCTGAGTTTCGATCAAATTTATTCAGCCCTCCTCCTTCAGTGCCAACCCAGAGAATTCCCAGATGGTCTTCATAGATGGCGTGGACTTCATTATCACTCAAACTATCGGGATCATCAGGATCGTGCTGATAGTGAATAAATTTTTCTGTTTTCCGATCAAACCGATTCAGTCCTCCCCCTTCGGTGCCAATCCAAATAATGCCAGAGCGGTCTTCATAGAGAGCGACCAGTTCATTTTCATTCAAACTCTCAGGGTCTTTGGGAATGTGCTTGTAAATGGTGAAATCGTACCCATCATATCGGGTCAATCCATCTTCTGTGGCAATCCATAAAAAGCCTTTACTATCTTGAAGAATACCCGCCACTACATTTTGTGAGAGCCCTTCTTCAATGGATATTTGTTCGAACCGAATATCACTATTTCGCACTGGTATATTTGGGAAGGCATCCGATTGGGCATAGAGGAAGGGTGAAAAACAGCTTAAAAAAAGGAAAGCAATCAAGAAAAGGCTGAGTTTACATACAGTGCGTTGCATCATGACCATTTCATGTTCAAGAGTCGAGGTATTCCATTTTCAAAAAAGCCCACTCTCTAAGAGGGTGTTTAAAAATTATATTCCTACTGCAAAACCGCCAAAAATGGAGCGGATTTTCCAGAAATTCTTGTTAAATAGTTCACTATTCGCCTCAAATTTCTGAAAAACCTCTCTCATTTTGGACAATTTTTCGTGACGGAAATAATTTTTAAACACCCTCTAAAAGCTGAATTCCAACTGCAAGTCAATATTTCTGCTCCAGTGGTCCTTTTCTTTCTTTTTCAAGTCAGAATGATTATTGCCGGTTGTAGAAAATCCCAATTGCACTTCAATCGGCTCCATTTGGTAATTAGCAGCAATTCCATAACCCGTCAACTCTTCTACCCTATTTCGTTCTTCCTCGGCAAGGCGGGCTTTTTTATTTTTTTTACGGGTTTGGCTGTTCATCGCAGCAGTCAAGGTCGTTTGTTCCGTGACGATCCAATCGATACCTCCAACCCATGACGTGTCTGTGATTTCCACCGTAATTGCTTTTTTCACAGCTTCTTTCTCAAAAGTTTTCAAGACGCCATAAGTCAAAAAGGGTTTCAACTTTTCATCAAATAAATAAGGTTGCAGGGCAACATAGAGTAATTGGGCTTCATCACGATATTTCCCCGCATCTTTCAGTACGACAATTTCTTCCTCCTCTTCTTCCTCTTCATTGTCTTCTTCCGGCACAAGCATCACTTTAAATTGATTGGGATCTTCCACACTGGACGTTCGGTTATCATAGACACTCTGGACCATTCCCCAGTCTCGCTCCAATTCCAATTCAACCCGGAATTGCATATGGTTGCTGCGTGGTTCTTCGTCATCCCCTTCCTCGTGAAAGGAGCGAAGGATTGTTTTTAGACCCATGTCCTCTATGGCAAGATAGCTAAAACTGATAGCAGGAATTCCATCATCAACGGTACTGGCCTCCAGTCCTCCAATGGAAAAGAGATCCACTTCTCCTTGAAAGTCTGCCAGGTCATCATTGTCAATTCCCAGAGAAAATTGGATCTTTTCATTGTGAATATTAACCGTGGCTTCACTGATCTCAAGCGTACTGTCTTCCCCAATCTCCTGATCCAGCGTAATTTCCAGAACCCCAAATGCTTTCCATTCCTTGATGAGATCACCACTTACCTCAAGTTTCACTTCTGCTTCGTCAAAACTAATCTGAGTTTTGGAAAACTCCTTCTTCAGACCAACTGAATCCACCTCCACTTCCGCTTCCTTTTCTGTCTGATTACTGGTGTAGTTGTTGATTTGTGTTTTGATGCTCCCACTGAACTCTGTTTCCAGAGCAAATGTCCAGCAGGGAAGCAGGCACAACAATATGGCTAGGTACCAGGGGATATGTGTGGCTTTGATTAGCATATTTTCCTCAAAGATTTGGGGTTATTGTTTTGCGTTTCACTGTTATTTTTTCAACGCAACTGCGTATCAAGTTATCATGAGTGATATTGAAAAGTCTAGCAACACTATTGGCAATATGAAATGAATTCAAAAAAAATCCTGAGATGCAGGACCAAAGGGGGATTGCTATCTTTTGTAAAGATTGTATTGTCAATGAAAAAATGTCGATCTAATGGTGAGTATTGTTAAATAAACAGATCGTCAAAATTGGTAACCCACTGTCAGCTTAACACCACCATCCAAATTATCAAAGAAACGAGTATCACGTCCAAATTGAACTTGATACTGTTCTCCGTACAAGGCGACACCAAAGGCATATTTACTGGCCTCTTCATCTCCACTCCTTTCAAAATAATTCTCTTGGGTATCAATAATAAAAGAGGCATAGGCTACGATGTTTTTCCAAGAAATATCCAATTGCCCGCCAATCAATTCATTACGCTCAAAGGTGTTATCCAGGATGAGCTGATACAACTCTCCTGCAAACTTCCAATTTGTAAATTCATTATACGCTCCACCAACACCCAACCCATAAAATCCCAGAAACGGTTTTTGAGTCATTTTTCGTCCATGGATGTCTTGAATATTCTTTATGAGCACATCTTCACGATAAAGAGAAAAATAGTAATAATTCCAAAATTGAACAGTGCCTCCAAGACTCAAAGACCATTCGGTTTCATCACCTCCATTTTCTATACTACCTCCATGAAACGATTGTCGTTTTCGGAACTCAAATTGATTGTACTGCACCATCGCCCCCAGAGAAACATTTTTCCAGGTAGTCGCTGCCATAGCTAAATAATGCTGTTGATCTCGACGGTTTTTAATTTTCGTACTTTTCGCACTTCCTTCTTCAGAAGATATTCTTCCCAGTCCTTCTAACTGAATATAAAAATTATTCCATTTACCATATCCGAGCATGCCAAAGCCTGATTCATCACAACGCTCAAGAATTTCTATTCCACAACTATCATTTTCGGTATGAGTATTAAAAGTATCGATGATGGTTGAACCGGCAATTCCCTGAAATTGAATTTTTGTAATCAAGGCCGGGTTTAAGGGGCGTTGGAGAACAAAACGTGAAGGTACCGACAATGTTCCAGCGGCACTATCAAAAGTAAAACCGGTCATCAATAAAAGTAGAATTGGGATAAATCTTTTCACCGAACATCTCTGTGGATGATTACTCCTAATTAGCTGTTGAACGAACGGAGGACTTCTCCAAATGAAGTACATCAAAAACATTTCCATTGCGGTCAATCGCTTCTAAGTGCAACTGGTTATTATCAATTTGAATACCGATAAAGTGATTTACTGAAGCAGAGTATTCGGTAAAATAAGAGTAACCAACCTCTCTTAGCTCAACACCCCCTCCTCCGCTGACAATATAAATGGTGCCATGACCATCCTGCATATAATCTTTGCGGCTTTTGGTCCGTTCATAATGGTGGTCGTGTCCTGTAAAAACTATATCAACGTCATGGAATTCCAAGATCGGGCTGATTTGCTCACGAAGCCGAAGATTGCTTCCGTGTTTGCTGCCACTGGAATAGAGTGGTTCATGGAAAAATACAAAACGCCAGGTGTGTTGAGAAGCGGCCAGAGCGGTTTTCAGGAATTTTTGCTGGCTCTGGTTTCCTGATAACTTTTCAGAGTCCAAGGCAACAAATAAAGCATTGCCATACTCAAATGAATAAAACCGTTCGCTGCTATCTTGATTATTTGCTGGAGTTTCGAAAAATTTTTCAAAAGGCTTTCCATTGGACGATTGGTAATCATGGTTTCCTAAAACGGCCCAGAACACTTTAGTGACCAATAAATCTTGGTAAGGACGAAAGAATTTATCATAATACTGACTTTCTGCTCCAGTCGGATAGACAATATCACCGGTGTGTAAGACAAAAGCAGGATCATACAAACGCATTTGGTGCGCTACCTCATACTGTGCTTTTGAACCTGTTCCTGAATCTCCCAATACAGCAAATGAATACTTGTGTTTTGATGCTTCTCTGAGAGGAGGGGTCCTAAAACGTCCTTTTTGACCAATCAAGTGTTTTCTTTCTTTGACCTGGTAGGTGTATTGAGTCCCTGACTTTAAACCTGTAATCTGGACTGAATGAAAAATTCCACGATCTCGAACCTCTGTGATGGTGTTGCCTTCTGTGTCTTGAATAATCACACGTCCCTCTGCCTCATCTAAAGAAGTCCATAAAACTGAAACAGAATTGCTGCTTAGATTTTGTAAATAAGGACCAATCGGAGTATTCCCCTCTATGGTTTTGATATCATTCGGTGTTTCATCAGTACATCCATTCAATTGAAGTATTGCCAATAAAATACAGAAGAATAAAAGAGCAATTGTATGATGCTTGTATCTGTTTTTCATGATGCTGTTTTACAATGAGGAATTAACGATCCATGAGTAATGGTTTGTTCCAAACTCCTGCATGATTGAGAGGCGGTATTTATTTTCCTCCAGAGAGGAGTGGCAAAACTGGAGGATAAAAAACCTGTATAACAACCCGAGCTTGAAGCAGGAGCTTGGAGTTAATTAAACCTTCAGCAAAATAGAGACCATATGTATAATAAATAAAAATATTAAATAATTTCAGATATTTAAAATAAATAAAACATATGGAATGTTGAGGCTTTCTTAAATATAAGATTGGGAATTGGGGGAAAGATTGGGGGTGATTTGGGTGAAAATATAATATTCCCCCTCTTGGTAAAGTGTGGTTATTCCAAAAAGCCAAAATTTTCTATTTTGACCAGCGCATTCTGTTTCTCAACACAAGTGTCTAATTAGACAGCTATGCCTAAACACAAGTGTCTAATTAAATTCTTTAACAGACTGATATTCCCTGCTCCCTGTCTTCTAAAAAATATTCAAACTATTGTTATCAAAGGATATTTAAAAAATATCCGTTATCATTTCAGATCTGGTATATCTGTTGCCATATAGACTGATGAGTATGATATACAGGGATAAATTATTGATCATTGCTACTCTTGCCCGTGGAGGAGAAGAGTTTTTCTTACAAAGAATAAGGACAGAGTATGGAGAACATTAAAAAACGAATTGAGCAACTCACTAAGGAAATGCAAAGCATAAAAAAACAAAATATTGAAGCCCGAAAAGAATTGAATAAAGTAAAGCCTGCTATGGATAACATTGGAAAACGAATTGAGCGACTCACTAAGGAAATGCAAAACATTAAAAAACAAAATATTGAAGCCCGAAAAAAATTGGACAAAGTAAAGCCTGTGCTATTGATGATCTATCACCAGTCAATCGACAGGCGTCCCTGTGGCAGGCGCCCCTGTTGAGTTGAAAATTTCAGAATGAGAATTGCTGACCCTAGTATATCATTTTGTAAAAGGCTCGTGTTGTTTTTTGGGAAGAACACCACTGGATTATAAACTGTATTTAGACATCCGGTATCGCAACGTGTCACGAGTGACGTTTAGCAACCGGGCTGCACTGGTAACATTTCCTTTAGTTTTTTCGAGTGCTTTTTCCAAGACAGTTTGTTCCAGCGAATCCAGGTTGATGCCCTCTGCTGGAATCGGTTGAGACCATCCTCGCATGTGTTGGAGGTCAATATCATGTTTTTGAATACGATAACGCATTTCATCACGACTGATTCGAAGTAACTTTGCGGCCTGTGTCACATTGTTGTTTGTTTGAATCATTGCTTGTTCCATTAATAATTTTTCCATCAAAGCAAGATCCAACCCTTCTGAGGGAAACAAGATAAATTCCTGGTTCGTGCAACCATTAGAACGTTTTGCAGTTAGTTTACGTAGATACTCAAAATCCAGTTGGGCCCCATCATAGAGCAAAACACCGCGTTCGATTTCGTTACGCAGCTCTCTTATATTGCCAGGCCAGGGATAGTCTCGCAAATGCTCCAGATTGATTTCTGTCAATTCGGGGGCATAACACTGATACTTCTGTTTGGCCTGATTGAGAAAAGCTTGTGCGAATGAAGGCAAGTCTTCTATTCGCTCTCTCAATGGCATCAATTCCAGATGGATTAAGGTAAGCCGATGGTATAAATCTTCTCGAAAGGTTCCTTCCAGGATGGCTTTTTCCAAATCAACATTGGTGGCAACAATCACACGTACATCGATTAGAAATTCTTTTTCTCCTCCCACCCTTCTGACTTTTTTATCTTCAATGACCTTGAGCAACTTGGCCTGCATGGGAAGAGGAACATGGCCTATTTCATCAATAAAGAGCGTTCCATGATCGGCCAGTTCAAACAGTCCTATTTTCTTACAGGTTGCTCCTGTAAATGAGCCTTTTTCATGGCCAAATAACTCAGATTCGAATAATGACTCGGAAACAGCAGTGCAGTTGAACTCAATGAGTGGTCCTTTAGCCCTGGGAGAGAGTTGATGGAGGTGCTTTGCCAGCATGCCTTTGCCTGTCCCAGTTTCTCCAGTAATTAATACTGAGGGAGTTTCTCTGGTTGTTTTTTCAATATTGACTAGACGTTGTATAATTCGTTCGTTGTTTTGTGAGGAAGTCGAAGTGCCTGTCAGATAATTGTGGAAATGGTTACTTTGTATTTTTTCCCGATGATAAGCGACTTCTTCATGGAGTTGTTGATTTTGCAGGGTACGGCGGATATTTAAATCCAATTCTTCTAGATCCAGAGGCTTGCTGATATAGTCAAAAGCGCCCTTTTTGATGGCATCTACTGCATTTTTAATGGTGCTGTAGGCAGTGATTAAAATGACAGGAATATTGATTTGTTTCTGCTGAAGCCATTGAAGGAAATCCACACCACTTTGTCCTGGCAGACGGATGTCACTGACAATGACATGTGCCGTGTTTTCATGGAGCCACTGCTGTGCTTTTTCAGCATTTTCAAACAAAACACAATGGTAATCTTGTGATAAGAATTCCTGGATACTTTCTCCGAGCAAGGATTCATCTTCAATCACCAGGACTGTATATTGGCTCATTTTACGTTTTAGATATCTGTTGAGGAATAAGCAGTGTCACGATTGTTCCCTGATCCACTTTGCTTTCTATCGTGATTTTGCCATGGTGCTGATCCATAATTCGTTTACAAATAGACAAACCAAGCCCGACTCCATTGCTTTTGGTGGTGAAAAACTGTTCAAAGATTTGAGGCAATATTTCATGGGGAATTCCTTTGCCCTGGTCTTGTATAATAATGGCATACTGGTCTCTTTGTCTTTTGAGCGAACATTGTATGGTCGCCTCCTCTTTTGAGGCTTCCATTGCATTGCTCAAGACAATTAAAACCGCTTCTTCCATGAGGGCTGCATCCACATAAGCATTGA